>NZ_JAQYXB010000397.1:0-490 GCF_036322405.1 Streptomyces sp. SP17BM10
CCCGCTGCCGCCCAGGGTGACCGAGGCGGAGGACCGGGCCCGCGCCGAGCACGAGCAGCGGCTGCGCGCCGTGGCGGCCCGCAGCCGATCGTCCACGACCTGGAGCACGGAGCAGAAGAAGACGACGCCCCGGCCGCCGACGCCGCTGCCGGCCCCGCGCCCGCGCGGCTACGACGACCCGCGCGACCGCGGCAAGGGCATGGGCAAGTAGCCGGCCTGGCCGGTCTCCGGGGGTAGCAGGGCCGCTTGCCGCGCCCTGGACCCAGGCCCACGTCGGCACACCCCCGCGCGCACCGCGGGCGTTGGCCCCGCCCGCCGGTCGCGCCGGGAAGCACCCCCCCCTCGCGCACCCCCCCGCCGAGGGGGAGATCGCCCACCGGGGCCCGCTGCCGCCCAGGGTGACCGAGGCGGAGGACCGGGCCCGCGCCGAGCACGAGCAGCGGCTGCGCGCCCGGGCGGGCCGCAGCCGCTCGACCACGACCAGGAGCAC
>NZ_JAQYXB010000398.1:0-662 GCF_036322405.1 Streptomyces sp. SP17BM10
CAGGAACTGCCCGTAGGTGAGCAGGCCGGGCGGCGCGGTGGTGAGGAAGCGGCCGGCCGTGCCCGCCGTCAGCAGGTCCAGGCCGAACACCGCGAAGTCCCGGACGTCGATCAGCTGGACGGGACGGCCGGGCTCGCCGGGTGCCAGCACCCGCCCGCCGCGGGCCATCCGCACCAGCCACCACGGCAGGCGCCCGCCCCGCTCGTGCGGGCCGATCAGCAGCCCGCTGTTGAGGACCAGGCAGCGCCCGGCACCGAAGTGCTCCTGCACCGCCCGCTCGCAGCCGGCCTTGAGCGCGGCGCTGAACTCCTGCCCGGGCGGGGTGTCGGCGGGGCACGGGTGCAGCGGCGAGGACTCGTCGACCACGCGGGCCGGCCAGTCCTCGAAGGCGTGGACGGAGGAGATCAGCGTGTAGTGCCCGGCCCGCTCGCGCAGCAGCCGGGCGGAGGCCGCCGCCTGGGCGGGCTGCTGGGCCGAGGTGTCGACGACGGCGTCCCAGCGCCGCCCCTCGACGAGGCGCGCGAGGTCCGCGTCCGAGTCGCGGTCGCCGCGCACCGCCTCCACCCCGGGCAGGTCGGCGGCGGAGCGGCCGCGGTTGAACGTGGTCACCGCGTGGCCCCGGGCGAGGGCTTCGGAGGCGAACACCCGCCCCAGGAACGACG
>NZ_JAQYXB010000399.1:0-10962 GCF_036322405.1 Streptomyces sp. SP17BM10
CTCGGTGACGGCCGCGACCCGGCCATGCCGCTCGCCCACGCCGTCGACCTCAACGCCGCCACCCTCGACACCGCCGAGGGCCCGCAGCTCACCGCCGACTGGTCCTGGCCCGACGGGCTCCTCACCGAGGAGCGCGTCCGCGAACTCGCCGAGGCCTGGTTCACCGCCCTGCGCACCCTCGCCGCGACCACCGGCGGCGGCCTGACCCCGTCCGACGTCCGCCCGCTCGTCACCGTCACCCAGACGCAGATCGACCGCCTGGAGGCCGAGCACGGCCCCCTCGCCGACCTCCTCCCGCTCTCCCCGCTCCAGCAGGGCCTGTACTTCCACGCCACCTACGACACCGACGGCCACGACGTCTACACCGTCCAACTCGCCCTCGACATCGAAGGCCCGCTGGACGTCCCCGCCCTGCGCACCGCCGCCGCGGCCCTGCTCGCCCGGCACGGCACGCTGCGCGCCGCGTTCCGCCAGGACGGCTTCGAGACGCCGGTCCAGGTGATCCCGGCCACCGTCGAACTCCCTTGGCAGGAGCTGGACTTCACCGGCCGACCAGCGGACGCCGACGCCTGGACCGCCGAGGACCGGGCCGAGCGCTTCGACCCCGCGCGCGCCCCGCTGATGCGCTTCGCCGTGCTGCGCACCGGCGCCGACCGGCACCGGCTGGTGCTGACCAACCACCACATCCTGCTCGACGGCTGGTCGATGCCCGTCCTGGTCAAGGAACTGTTCACGCTCTACCGGGGCGAGGGCGCGACCATGCCCCGGGTCACCCCGCACCGCGAGTACCTGGGCTGGCTGGCCGGCCAGGACCGGTCCGTGGCCGAGGCCGCCTGGCGGCGGGCGCTGGACGGCCTGGCCGAGCCCACCCTGGTCGCCCCGGCGGACCGGGACGGCGCCGCCGGCACGCCCGAGCGCGTCACCACCGAGCTGCCGGCCGGGCTCACCGCCCGCCTGACCGCGCTGAGCCGGGCCCGCGGCACCACGCTCAACACCCTGCTCCAGGCCGCCTGGGCGCTGGTCGTCGGCCAGCTCACCGGTCGGGACGACGTGGTGTTCGGCGGTACCGTCTCGGGCCGTCCGCCGCAGGTCACGGGCATCGAGTCGATGATCGGCCTGTTCATCAACACGCTGCCGGTCCGGGTCGGCCTCGACCCGGCGGAGCGCTTCGGCGCCCTGCTGGACCGGCTCCAGGCGCAGCAGGCCGCCCTGCTGGACCACCAGTACCTCGGCCTGACCGACCTCCAGCACACCACCGGCCTCGGCGAACTCTTCGACACCCTGGTGGTGTTCGAGAACTACCCGCTCGACGCCGACGTGCTGGACTTCGGCCGGGACCTGCGCGTCACCGGCCTGGCCGGCCACGACGCGACGCACTACCCGCTGATCCTCACCGCCGTGCCCGGCGAGCGGCTCCAGCTGCGCCTGGACCACCGCACCGGCGCGTTCGACGCCGCCGCCGCGAGCGCCCTGCTGGAGCGCGTGGTCGGCGTCCTGACCGCCGCCCCCGGCCTGCTGGACGCGCCCGTCGGCCGGATCCCGCTGCTCGCCGCCGAGGAGCGGGAGCGGCTGCTGCGCGGCCTGAACGACACCCCGCGCAACCCCGGCGCGGCCGTGCCGGTGATCACCCGGCTCTTCGCCGAGCTGGCCGGCTGGGCGCCCGCCGCCGAGGCCGTGGTCGCGGAGGCCGGCAGCCTCTCGTACGGCGAGCTCGACGCCCGTTCCAACCGCCTGGCGCACAAGCTGCTCGCCGCCGGGGTCCGCCCCGAGGACCGGGTCGCGCTGCTGATGGAGCGCTCGCCCGAGCTGGTGGTCGCGATCCTCGGCGTGCTCAAGGCCGGCGGCGCGTACGTGCCGCTCGACCCCCGCTTCCCGGCCGCCCGGATGCGGCACATCCTGGCCGAGACCGGCGCTGCCGTGCTCATCGCCGACGCGGCCGACGACGCCGCCGGGTTCGGACTCGACGAGGACGCCGACCTGACCGTCCTGGAGGCCGCCGCCGCGCTCGCCGACGGCCCCACCCACGGCCCCGGCGTGGACGTCCGGCCGGACCAGCTCGCGTACGTGATGTTCACCTCCGGCTCGACCGGCCTGCCCAAGGGCGTCGGCGTCACCCACCGCGACGTCGTCGCGCTCGCCGAGGACCGCCGCTTCGAGTCCGGCCACGAGCGGGTGCTGCTGCACTCGCCGACCGCCTTCGACGCCTCCACCTACGAGCTGTGGGTGCCGCTGCTCGGCGGCGGCCAGGTCGTCGTCGCCCCGGCCGGGGACCTCGACGCCGTGCGCCTGCGCGAGACCGTCACCCGGCACGGCGTCACCGCGCTGTGGCTGACCGCCGGCCTGTTCCGGCTGATCGCCGAGGACGGCCCCGGCTGCCTGGCCCGGGTCGGCCAGGTGTGGACCGGCGGCGACGTCGTGCCCGCCGCGGCCGTGCGCCGCGTCCTGGACGCCTGCCCCGGCCTGACCGTGGTCGACGGCTACGGCCCGACCGAGACCACCACCTTCGCCACCAGCCACCGGATCGGCTCCGCCGCCGACGTCCCCGCCGCGATCCCGATCGGCCGCCCGCTGGACGGCATGCGGGTGTACGTGCTGGACGCCGCCCTGCGGCCGGTCCCGCGCGGCGTGGCCGGCGAACTGTACCTGGCGGGCGACGGCCTGGCCCGCGGCTACCTCGGCCGCCCCGGCCTGACCGCCGAGCGCTTCACCGCCGACCCGTACGGCCCGGCCGGCGCCCGGATGTACCGCACCGGCGACCTCGTGCGCTGGAACGCGGCGAACGCGCTCGACTACCTCGGCCGCACCGACGACCAGGTCAAGGTGCGCGGCTTCCGCATCGAGCTCGGCGAGATCGAGGCCGTGCTGGCCCGGCACCCCGCCGTCGCCCAGGCCGCCGCGATGGTCCGCGAGGACGTCCCCGGCGACCAGCGGCTGGTCGCCTACCTGGTGGCCGCGCCCGGCGCCCGGATCGAGCCGGCCGAGCTGCGCGCGCACGCCGCCGCCGGCCTGCCCGGCTTCATGGTGCCGTCCGCCTACGTCGCCCTGGAGACGCTGCCGCTGACCGGCAACGGCAAGGTGGACCGCCGCGCGCTGCCCGCCCCCGCGCTCACCGCCTCGGCCGGCCGCGCCCCGCGCACCCCGCAGGAGGAGATCCTGGCCGGGCTGTTCGCCGGGATCCTCGGGCTGCCCGCGGTCTCCGTCGACGACAGCTTCTTCGACCTCGGCGGGCACTCGCTGCTCGCCACCCGCCTGGTCAGCCGGATCCGGCCGGTGTTCGGGGTGGAGCTGGCCGTGCGCACCCTCTTCGAGGCGCCGACCGTGGCCGCGCTCGCCGAGCGGATCGCCGTGGCCGGGCACGCCCGCGCCGCGCTCACCGCCCGACCACGGCCGCAGGAGGTCCCGCTCTCCCCCGCCCAGCGCCGGCTCTGGTTCCTCAACCGCTTCGAGGGTGCCACCGCCTCCTACAACCTGCCGCTCGCGCTGCGGCTGGAGGGCGAGCTCGACCGGGCCGCGCTGACCGCCGCGCTCGGCGACGTCATCGACCGGCACGAGAGCCTGCGGACCGTCTTCCCCGAGTTCGACGGCCGCCCCCGCCAGTGGGTGCTGCCCGCCGGCACCTCGGCACTCAGTCTGCCGCTCACCGAACTCGCGGACGGCGAGGGCACGTTGGACGCCGCCCTGGCCGGGGCGATCGCCGACGGCTTCGACCTCACCACCCAACCCCCACTGCGCGCCGAGCTGTTCCGGATCTCCGCCACCGAACACGTGCTGCTCGTCGTGCTGCACCACATCGCCGGCGACGGCTGGTCCCTCGCCCCCTTCGCCCGCGACCTCGGCACCGCCTACGACGCCCGCCGGGCCGGCACCGCCCCCGCGTGGGAGCCGCTTCCCGTCCAGTACGCCGACTACACGCTCTGGCACGCCGAGGTCCTCGGCGACGAGAGCGACCAGGACAGCCCGCTGGCCCGGCAGGTCGAGCACTGGAAGCGGGCCCTCGCCGGCCTGCCCGAGGAGCTCGCGCTGCCCACCGACCGGCCCCGCCCGGCCGACGTCAGCTACCGCGGCGAGTCCGTCCCGCTGGCGCTGCCGGCCGAGGTGCACGAGCGGATCGCCGCCGTCGCCCGGACGCACGACGCGAGCGTCTTCATGGTCGTCCAGGCCGCCGTCGCCGCCCTGCTGCACCGGCTCGGCGCCGGGGACGACGTCCCGCTCGGCAGTGTCATCGCCGGGCGCACCGACGAGGCGCTCGACGAGCTGGTCGGCTTCTTCGTCAACACCCTGGTGCTGCGCACCGACGTCTCCGGCGACCCGACCTTCGCCGAGCTCCTGGCCCGCGTCCGGGAGACCGACCTCGCCGCCTACGCCCACCAGGACGTGCCGTTCGAGCGCCTGGTCGAGGTGCTCAACCCGGTCCGCTCACTGGCCCGCCACCCGCTGTTCCAGGTGATGCTGGCCTTCCAGAACAACGCGGCGGCCACCCTCGACCTGGACGGGCTGCGCGCCACCGCGCTGCCGGTGCGGCTGTCGGCGGCCAAGTTCGACCTGCTGTTCTCGCTGGAGGAGACGTTCACCGCCGAGGGCGGCCCGGCCGGGCTGACCGGCGTCCTGGAGTACTCCGCCGACCTGTTCGACCGCGCCACCGCCCAGTCCCTCGGCGACCGGCTCGGCCGGCTGCTCGCGGCCGTCACGGCCGACCCGGACCTGCCGGTCGGCGCCGTCGAGGTGCTGACGGAGGCCGAGCGCGCCCTGGTCCTGGACGGGTGGAACGACACCGCCCGCCCGGTCACCGAGACCACCGTGCCGGAGCTGTTCCGGGCGCAGGCCGCCCGCACCCCGCACGCCCCGGCCGTGCTGCACGCCGGCACCGAGCTGACCTACGCCGAGCTGGACGCCCGCGCCAACCGGCTGGCCCGGCTGCTGATCGCCGAGGGCGCGGGCCCGGAGCGGTTCGTCGCGCTGACCCTGCCGCGCACCGCCGACCTGGTCGTGGCGCTGCTCGCGGTGCTCAAGTCCGGCGCCGCCTACCTGCCCGTCGACCCCGGCTACCCGGCCGACCGGATCGCCCACATGCTCGACGACGCGCGGCCCGCGCTGGTGCTCACCAGCACCGCAGCGGCCGACGCGCTGCCCGCGGACGTCCCGGCGCTGTGGCTGGACGACCCGGCCGTGCGCGAGCGGCTCGCCGCCCTCCCGGACGGCGACGTCACCGACGCCGAGCGGCCGCGCCCGCTGGACCCGCGCCACCCCGCGTACGTCATCTACACCTCGGGCTCCACCGGCCTCCCCAAGGGCGTCGTGATCCCGCACCGCAACGTCGCCGACCTCGCCGCCTGGGCGGCCTGCGACATCGGCCCCGAGCGGCTCGCCGACGTCCTCGCCGCGACCTCGCTCAACTTCGACGTGTCCGTCTTCGAGCTGTTCGGCCCGCTGCTGTCCGGCGGCCGGATCGAGCTGGTCCGGGACGTGCTCGCGCTGCTGGACGCGCCCGAGGGCCGGCACTACGGCCTGGTCAGCGCCGTCCCGTCGGCGCTCGCCCACACCCTCGGCCAGGCCGGTGCCCCGCGCTTCGGCGCCGGTCTCGTGGTCCTGGCCGGCGAGGGCCTGGCCGCGCACACCGCGGACGCGATCCGGGCCGCCGTGCCCGGCGCGCGCCTCGCCAACATCTACGGCCCCACCGAGGCCACCGTGTACGCCACCGCCTGGTACGAGGGCGACGACGACGCCGGGCGCACCCCGCCGATCGGCCGCCCCCGGCGCAACACCCGGGCGCTCGTCCTGGACGCCGGCCTGCGGCCCGTTCCGGTGGGCGTCGCGGGCGAGCTGTACCTGGCCGGCGAGGGCCTGGCCCGCGGCTACCTGAACCGTCCCGGCCTGACCGCCGAGCGCTTCGTCGCCGACCCGTACGGCCCGGCCGGCAGCCGGATGTACCGCACCGGCGACCTCGTGCGCCGCACCGCCGACGGCGAGATCGAGTACCTCGGCCGCACCGACTTCCAGGTCAAGGTGCGCGGCTTCCGGATCGAGCTCGGCGAGATCGAGTCCGTGCTCGCCAAGCACCCGGCGGTCGCCCAGGTGGCGGTCCTGGTCCGCGAGGACACCCCCGGGGACCAGCGCATCGTCGCCTACGCCGTGCCGGCGAACGGCGCCGAACCGCAGGCCGCCGAGCTGCGCGCGCAGGCCGCGGCCGCACTGCCGGAGTACATGGTCCCGTCCGCCTTCGTCCTGGTGGAGCGGCTGCCGCTCAACCCGAACGGCAAGCTCGACCGGCGCGCCCTGCCCGCCCCCGACTTCGGGGCCGCGGCCGGGGCCGGGCGGGCCCCGCGCGACGAGCGCGAGGAGCAGGTGGCCGGGCTGTTCGCCGAGGTGCTCGGCGTGCCGCGGGTCTCGATCGACGACGGCTTCTTCGACCTCGGCGGGCACTCGCTGCTCGCCACCCGGGAGGTCAGCCGGGTGCGGACCCTGTTCGGCGTCGAGCTGCCGGTGCGCGCCCTGTTCGAGACCCCGACCGTCGCCGCGCTCGGCGAGCGGATCGGCGCCGCGGGCCGGGCCCGCCAGGCGCTCACCGCCCGGGTGCGCCCGGAGTCGGTGCCGCTGTCCGCCGCGCAGCGCCGGCTGTGGTTCCTCAACCGCTTCGAACAGCGCACCGGCACCTACAACCTGCCGCTCGCCGTCCGCCTCACCGGCGCGCTCGACACCGCCGCCCTGACCGCCGCCCTCGGCGACCTCACCGCGCGGCACGAGAGCCTGCGGACCGTCTTCCCGGACGCCGACGGCCGGCCGCGCCAGCAGGTGCTTCCCGCCGCCGGGGCGCGCCCGGTGCTGCACACCGCGCCGTACGACGCCGCGGCGCTCGCCGCGGCCGCCGCGCTGGACTTCGACCTCGCCGCCGAAGTGCCGCTGCGCGCCCACCTGTTCAGCGTCTGCGCCACCGAGCACGTGCTGCTCGTGGTGATCCACCACATCGCCGGCGACGGCTGGTCGATGGCCCCGATCGCCCGCGACCTCGCCACCGCCTACGCGGCCCGACTGGACGGCAGCGCACCGGAGTTCACCCCGCTGCCGGTCCAGTACGCCGACTACACGCTGTGGCAGGCCGAGGTCCTCGGCGACGAGGCCGATCCGGCGAGCGAGCTCGCCCGCCAGACCGGCTACTGGCAGCGCACCCTCGCCCGGCTGCCCGAGGAGCTGGCCCTGCCCGCCGACCGGCCGCGCCCGGCCGAGCAGAGCTTCCGCGGCGACACCGTGCCGCTGCACCTGTCCGCCGACGCGCACACCGCGCTCGCCGCGCTGGCCCGCGAGGCCAACGCGAGCGTCTTCATGGTCGTCCAGGCCGCCCTGGCCGCCCTGCTCGGCCGGCTCGGCGCGGGCGAGGACGTCCCGATCGGCTCGCCGATCGCCGGGCGCACCGACGAGGCCCTGGACGACCTGGTCGGCTGCTTCGTCAACACCCTCGTGCTGCGCACCGACCTGACCGGCGACCCGACGTTCCGCGAGCTGGTCGCCCGGGTCCGGGAGACCGACCTCGCCGCCTACGCCCACCAGGACGTGCCGTTCGAGCGCCTGGTCGAACTGCTCAACCCGGAGCGCTCGCTGGCCCGCCACCCGCTGTTCCAGGTGATGCTGGCCTTCCAGAACAACGCGGCGGCCGAGCTCGTCCTGCCCGGCCTGTCCGTCGAGCCGCACCCGGCCGTGGTGGACGGCGCCAAGTTCGACCTGTCCTTCCAGCTGGCCGAGGAGTTCACCGCCGACGGCGCGCCGGCCGGCGTCGGCGGCCGGATCGAGTACGCGACCGACCTGTTCGACCGGGACACCGCGGCCGACCTGGCCGAGCGGTTCGCCCGTACCGTGAGCGCCCTGGTCACCGCGCCGGACCGGGCGCTGTCCGAACTCGACCTGCTCACCGCCGAGGAGCGCCGACGCGTCCTCGTCGAGTGGAACGACACCGCCCGCGAGGTGCCCGCCACCACGCTGCCCGCGCTGTTCGAGGCGCAGGCCGCCCGCACCCCCGGTGCCCCCGCCCTGACGGCCGGCGGCGAGCGGCTGACCTTCGCCGAGCTCGACGCCCGCGCCAACCGGCTGGCCCGCCTGCTGGCCGGCCGGGGCATCGGCCCGGAGCGGTTCGTCGCCGTCGCCCTGCCGCGCACCGCCGACCTCGTCGTCGCGCTGCTCGCCGTCATGAAGGCCGGCGCGGCCTACGTCCCGGTCGACCCGGCGCTCCCCGCCGGGCGCATCGCGCAGCTGCTCCAGGACGCCGGCACCGCCGCCGTCATCACCGGCGACGGCGCCCGCGACGCGCTGCCCGCCGAGCGCGGCGGCGAGCGGATCGACCTCTCCTCCCCGGCGGTCGTCCACGAGCTGCGCGAGCTGGCCGGCACCCCGCTGCCGCTCCCGCCGGACCCGCGCCACCCCGCGTACGTCATCCACACCTCCGGCTCGACCGGCAAGCCCAAGGGCGTCGTCGTCCCGCACGCGGGCCTCGGCAACCTGTTCCACCACCACTTCACCGAGCTGTACGCGGCGGACATCGCCGCCGCCGGCCGCCCGCTGCGCGCGGCGCTCACCGCCGCCGTGTCCTTCGACGCCTCGCTCGACCCGGTGCTCTGGCTGGTCGCCGGCCACGAGCTGCACCTCGTGGACGACGACGTCCGGCGTGAGCCGCAGGCCCTGGTCGGCTACGTCCGCGAGCACCGGATCGACTTCCTGGAGCTCACCCCGTCCTACGCCGAGCAGCTCGTCGAGCACGGCCTGGTGCGGGACGCGTCGGCCCGGCCTCGGATCCTCGCCCTCGGCGGCGAGGCCGTGAGCCCGGCGCTGTGGCAGGAGCTCGCCCGCACCCCGGGCGTCACCGCCTACAACCTGTACGGCCCGACCGAGGCCACCGTCGACAGCGCCACCACGAGCACCGCGGACACCGACCGGCCGCTGGTCGGCCGCCCGGTGGCCAACGCCCGCGCCCTCGTCCTGGACGAGCGCCTGCGGCCCGTCCCGGCGGGCGTCGCGGGCGAGCTGTACCTGGCCGGCGCCGGACTGGCGCGCGGCTACCTCGGCCGCCCCGACCTCACCGCCGAGCGCTTCACCGCCGACCCGTACGGCCCGGCCGGCAGCCGGATGTACCGCACCGGCGACGTCGTGCGGTGGACCGCCGACGGCCGCCTCGACTACCTCGGCCGCTCCGACGACCAGGTCAAGATCCGCGGCTTCCGCATCGAACTCGGCGAGATCGAGACCGTGCTGGCCCGCTACGAGGGCGCGCTGCGCTCGGCCGTGGTCGTCCGCGAGGACCGGCCCGGCATCAAGCGCCTGGTGGCGTACGTCGTGCCGCGCGGCAGCGGCGCCCTCGATGAGGCGGTGCTACGCGCCCACCTGGCCGCCGCGCTGCCCGAGTACATGGTCCCGTCCGCCTTCGTCGCGCTCGACGCGCTGCCGCTGACGGCCAACGGCAAGCTCGACCGCCGCGCCCTGCCCGCACCCGAGTACCGGGGCACCGGCCGCGGACGGCCACCGCGCACGCCGGCCGAGGAGGTCCTGTGCGGGATCTTCCGCGACCTGCTGGGCGTGGCCGAGGTGTCCGCCGAGGACGGCTTCTTCGAGCTGGGCGGCGACAGCATCGTCTCCATCCAGTTGGTGAGCCGCGCCCGCAAGGCCGGGCTGGTCTTCACCGCCCGCGAGGTGTTCCGGCACCGCACCCCGGAGGCCCTGGCCGCCGTCGCCGGCACCGCCGACGCGCTGCCGGTGGAGGAGGCCGGGGCCGCGTACGGGCTCGTCCCGCAGACGCCGATCGTCGGATGGCTGCGCGAACTCGGCGGCGCCGTCGACGGATTCAGCCAGACGATGGTCGTGCGGACGCCCGTCGGCGCCACCTTCGAGCGCCTGGCGGACGCCCTTCAGACCGTGCTGGACCACCACGACGTGCTGCGGGCCCGGCTGGTGCGCGGCGCCGACGCGTGGAACCTCGACGTCCCCGAGCCGGGCACCGTCCGCGCCACGGACGTGCTGCGCCGCGCCGAGGGCGCCGACCTCGCCACCGAGGCCCGCGCCGCCCAGCTGCGGCTCGACCCGGACGCCGGCGTGATGCTCCAGGCCGTGTGGTCGGAGGAGCAGAACCGTCTGCTGGTCATGGCGCACCACCTGGTGGTCGACGGCGTCTCGTGGCGCATCCTCCTTCCGGACCTCGCCCACGCCTACGAGGGCACCGCCCTGGAGCCCGTGCCGACGTCGTTCCGCCGCTGGGCGCAGCAGCTCACCGCACTCGACCGCTCCGCCGAACTCCCGCTCTGGCAAGCCCAGTCCGACGGCTTCGACGGCGTCGACGGCGGGGACGCGCCGCTCGCGGAGCTGGACCCGGCCGTGCACACGGCGGCCACCGTCCGGCACCTGTCGCTGACCCTGCCCTCGGACGTCACCGCGGCGCTGCTCACCGACACCGCCACGCGGTACCGCGCGACCGTCAACGACGTGCTGCTCACGGGCTTCGCGCTCGCCGTGAACGCCTGGCGCGGCGGCGACGCCACGCCGGTCCTGGTGGAGCTGGAGGGCCACGGCCGCGAGAACGTCGTCGAGCACGCCGACACCACGCGCACGGCCGGCTGGTTCACCAGCATGTTCCCCGTCCGCCTCGACCCGGGCACCGGCGCCGACCCGGCCCGCGCGCTGAAGGCCGTCAAGGAGCAGTTGCACGCCCTGCCGGACAACGGCATCGGCTACGGCTTGCTGCGCGGCGCGCTCGAAGGCGCCCCGCGCCCGCAGCTCGGCTTCAACTACCTCGGCCGCTTCGCGGCGGGCGAGACCGACGCCGACTGGGCGCTGTGCACCGACGTCGCGCTCGGTGACGGCCGCGACCCGGCCATGCCGCTCGCCCACGCCGTCGACCTCAACGCCGCCACCCTCGACACCGCCGAGGGCCCGCAGCTCACCGCCGACTGGTCCTGGCCCGACGGGCTCCTCACCGAGGAGCGCGTCCGC
>NZ_JAQYXB010000400.1:0-301 GCF_036322405.1 Streptomyces sp. SP17BM10
GCCCAACGCCCGACGCCCGACGCCCCCGCGGTGCGCTCGCCACACCCCGTTGCCCCACCCCCCCCCCCCCCCCCCCCCCCCCAAACCCCCCCCCCCCCCCGGCCCAGATCACCCCCCCCACACCCCCCCCCAGTCCCCCCCCGGGACACCCCTCGCTAAAACCACGCCACCCCCCGTTGGCCCCCCCCCCCCCCCCCCACCCCCCCCCCCCCGCCCGCGCGGGGGGGGCACAGCCCGCCTCCTGTGGGGCCCCCCCCCCCCCCGCCGGGTCGCCAAACACCCCAAGTCACCCACAAGAACA
>NZ_JAQYXB010000401.1:0-31062 GCF_036322405.1 Streptomyces sp. SP17BM10
CCTCCAGCTCGTCGCCGAAGGAAAGATCGACCTCGACACGTCCGTCGACACCTACCTGCCCGGCCTGCTGCGCGGCGACGGCATCGACGGACGCAACATCACCGTCCGTCAACTGCTCCAGCACACCAGCGGCCTGCCCGACTACACGGACGCCCCCGCGCTCTCGGATTTCAGCACGATCCAGCACCGCTACTTCGAGCCCCGCGAGCTCCTCGACAGCGCCCTCGCCCAGAAGGCCCGCTTCGCCCCGGGCACGCGCTGGGAGTACAGCAACACCAACTACATTGTCGCCGGACTCCTGATCCAGAAGGTCACCGGGCGGCCCGTCGGCGAGGAGATCACCAAGCGCGTCATCGACCGCATCGGCCTGCGCCACACCTACTTCCCCACCCCGGGGGACATGACCATCCACGAGGCCCACCCCGAGGGGTACAACCAGGACGCCGACGGCTCGCTCCACGACTACACCGAGATGGACCCCTCGATGGCCTGGGCGGCGGGGGCGATCGTCTCCACCAACAGCGACCTCAACGCGTTCTTCACCGCGCTCCTCGGCGGCCGGCTCCTGCCCGCGGCGCAGCTCGCCGAGATGCGCACCACCGTCCCCGCCGAGCTCCTGGGCCCGGGCGTCCGCTACGGGCTGGGCCTGCAGAGCAAGCCGCTCTCCTGCGGCGGCCTCCTCTGGGGCCACGGCGGGACAATTCCGGGCTACCGCTCCCGCGGCGGGGTCACCGACGACGGCCGCGCCGCCAGCATCACGGTCACCACCATCCCCGGTGACGCCGGCGCGCAGCGCATGGCGGACGCCCTGGACGCGGCCCTCTGCCACTGACCCACGCCGGTGCGTTCGGGGTGCCGGGCACCGGGCGGACGGCCTCGCAGCTTCCGTGATCGGGGGCCGTGGGGCCGTCCGCGAAGTACTGCTGCACTTCAGCCCGCCGGGTTCGCGCCCCGGGGCTCCACCAGGCCGGTCTCGTAGGCCGCGATCACCGCCTGGGCGCGGTCGCGGACACTCAGCTTGGCGAAGATGCTGGTGATGTAGTTCTTGACCGTGGAGACGCTGATGCCCATCGCCGCGGCGATCTCGGCGTTGTCGAGGCCGGTGGCCAGCAGGCGCCACACCTCGACCTCACGGGGCGTCAGTTCACCCAGGTCGGACGCCGGCACCGGCGACGGCGACGGCGGCAGGCGGGGCGTGGTGACGTAAGTGGAGATCAACCGGGTGAGCAGGCGCGGCGCCACCGCCGCCTCCCCGGTGTGCACGGTCCGCACGGCCGCCGAGAGTTCCTCCGGAGAGACGTCCTTGGGCAGGAACCCGGAGGCGCCGGCGCGCAGGGCGGCCACCACGTACTCGTCCATGTCGAAGGTGCTCAGCGCCAGGACCCGGCACGCAGGCAGCTCCCGCACGATCCGCTCGGTCGCCTGGACCCCGTCGAGAACCGGCATCCGGATGTCCATCACCACGACGTCCGGCCGGTGCCGGTGCGCGAGGTCGACCGCCCGCTGCCCGTCGTCCGCCTCGGCCACCACCTCGAACGCCGGGTCCGGTGCCAGGATCAGGGCCAGGCCCCGCCGCACCAGCGGCTGGTCGTCCGCGATCAGCACCCTGATCCGCTCCTGGGTACCCGTCATCCGAGCTGTTCCTCTCCGCCGGCCGGCGCCACCGGCAGGTCGGCCACCACCCGGAAGCCACCACCGTCGACGGCGCCGGCCACCATGCTGCCGCCCTGCAGCGCGACGCGTTCGCGCATGCCGATCAGACCGTACCCGGCGCGGCCCGCCCCCGCTCCGGCCGCACCGCCCGCCCCCGTCACGGCTCCCACCAGCGTGTCGGCCGGCGCGGCGGCGCCGTTGTCGGACACCTCGACGGTGACCCGGTCCGGAAGGTACGTCAGCTGGACCCGCGCCTCGGCCCGGCCGGCATGCTTGCGGGTGTTGGTGAGGGACTCCTGAACGATCCGGAACACCGCCAGGCCGGTGCTCGGCGGCAGCGGACGCTCCTCCCCCAGGACGGCGAACTCCGTGGGCAGACCCGCCCTGCGGGACTCCTCGACGAGCTCTCCGAGGTGACCGACACCGGGCTGCGGTGCGGACGGCGCCCGGTCCGCCTCCCCCGGCGCGTCGCCCTCCCGCAGCACGTCGAGCAGTTGGCGCATCTCGCGCAGCGCCATCCGCCCGGAGCTCTCCAGCGTGACCAGGGCGTCGCGAACCACCTCGGCGTCATGCCCGAGGTTCGCCCTGGCGCCGCCGGCCATCAGCTGCATGGTGGTGATGTGGTGGGCCACGATGTCGTGCAACTCCCGTGCGATGCGGCGCCTTTCCTGCGCCACCGCACGGTCGGCCAGCAGCCTGCGCCTGACCTCCACCTCGTGCTGCCAACGCTTCTGCACCACGGCCGCGACGATGATCAGTGCCACGGCGAGCACGTTGGCCGCCACTTCCCCCAGCGGAGGGGGCAGTGGATGTCCCTGGCCCAGCAACGGCACGGCGACCGCCACCAGGCCGGCCGGCGCCGCCACCGCGATGCCGCGGGAGCGGGCGACGGCGAACATTGCGACGCACAGCGTGCAGTTGAAGTGTTGCGGCACCGGCCCGCTCAGGTTCAGTGCCAGGCCGAGGACCAGCACCACCGCCAGTGACGCCAGCGGGTAGCGGCGCCTGGTGAGCAGCGGCATGGCCCCCAGTACGAGCAGGACCAGAGCCGTCAGGGCGATCGGCTGGCTTCCGTCCGGACCTCCGAGCGTGTACCCGATGAGGTCCAGGACGGCCGCCCCGACGGCCAGCAGCGCGTCACTGGCCGTCCAGGGCAGGCCGTCGGCTCTCGGCGACGGCGGCAGCGGCCGGTGGTGCGTCGACATTCTGGTGCTGGTCCTTTCCGCGACCGGTCGGCACCAGTCTTCGCCTGCGGTCCTCGGGGGGATGCTTTCGCGGTCCATTCTCGCAGCGGCTCCCGACCCCGGGCAGGCACCTCGGACCGATCCCCGACCAGGCCCCTGGTCCTGGTCAGGGCCGTGTACCGGGCCCGGGTCCCGACGGCGTTCTCCTCCCTCGCTCGGACGAGAACGCCCGTCAGCCCGTGATGGTCTGGAGATGTGCCGGAACTCGCCGGCTGACGCACCACAGCCGGAGGACATCGTGATCCGCGCCCTGACCGGATTCTCCACCAGGAATCCGTGGAAGGTGATCGCCGTGTGGGCGGTCCTGGGAATGCTCCTGACCGTCCTGAGCCAGACCCTGATCTACCGGGTGACCCAGACGCAGACGGCCGACTTCCTGCCGAAGAGCTACGACTCGGCCGCCGCCATGGCGATCGCCCACGACCGCTTCGGGACGAAGCCCGACGCCAACCCGGTGACCATCCTGGTCGCGCGGACCGACGGCCGGGCGCTGACCCCCGCGGACAAGGAGCAGATCGACGCCGGGGCGGAGCGGCTGAGCCGCCTCAAGGTCACCATGCCCAAGCCCAAGGACGCGGCGCCCCTTCAGCACGACTACTCGCAGATCCCCCAGGTCGGTCCGGCCATGACGGCACCTGACGGAACCTTCGAGCTGCTCTCCGCCAACCTCACCGGAAACTCCGCCGACCCGGGCCTGGAGAGCACCTTCCGGGCGTTCCGGGACAACGCCCGGGCGGAGTTCGCCGCCCAGGGCCTGCGAGCCGGCTTCACCGGCGCACTCGCCGACCAGGTGGACTCCTCCGACGATGGGAAGACCCTCTCGACCATCGCCTCCGCCTGCGCCGTCGCCCTGATCGTGCTGCTCCACGTCCTGGTGTTCCGCAGCCTCCTGGCCGCCCTGCTGCCGCTGATCTCGGTGGCCCTCATCAGCGGCGTGGCCAGCGGCGCGGTCGTGGGCACCGCGCTGTTCACCGGCATCAAGCTCGACCCCTCCGTACCGAGCCTCATCGCCGTGGTGCTCCTGGGCATCGGCATCGACTACTTCCTGTTCCTGATGTTCCGCTTCCGCGAGCAGCTGCGGGCCCACCCCGGTCGCCACCACCGCGCTACCACCGCCGAGGTCAGTCAGAAGGTCGGCACCGCGGTCACCTCGGCCGCGCTGACCATCGTCGCCGCCTTCGCCACCCTCGGGGTCGCCAGCTTCGGCCAGTTCCGGGTGCTCGGCCCGGCCATCGCGGTCTCGGTTCTGGTCATGCTGCTGGCCAGCCTCACCTTGATGCCCGCCGTGCTCGCGGCCTGCGGGCGCAAGCTCTTCTGGCCCTCACGCGCCCTCAAGGCCGAACCCCGCGAGGGTACTGCGGCCCGGTTCGGCAACCTGGTGGCCCGCCGGCCGCTGACCATGGTCCTCGCCTCGCTCGCCCTCCTGGGCGCCCTGGCCGGCGGGCTGGCCGGGATCAAGATGGACTACGGCCTGGGCGGCGGCGGCCCCCGCACCGCGTCCCAGAACACCGCCCTCGAGATCTCCCGCGCCCTGCCCGCCGGCGTGGCCGACCCGACCAGCGTCTACGTCGAGCGCAAGAACGCCGGTCCGCTCTCCCCCGGCTCGCTCGACGGCCTGACCCAGCACCTCACCCGGGTCGCCGGGGTCGGCCAGGTGGCCAAGCCGGTCCTGAGCGAGGACCGGCAGGCCGCGCGAATCGACCTGTTCCTCACCGCGGACCCGCAGTCCCAGCAGGCCCGTGACCTGGTCTCCGGCCCGATCCGCGCAGCCGTCGCCCAGAGCACACCCGCCGACCTGACCGCGCACGTCGGCGGCACCCCGGCCGTCTTCGCCGACGTCTCCACCGCCGTCGACCACGACCTCCGGCTGGTCTTCCCGGTCGCGGCGGTACTGATCGGGGTGATCCTCCTCCTGCTGCTGCGCAGCGTGCTCGCACCGGTGGTCCTGATGCTCTCCGTCGGCCTCGGCTTCGCGGCCACCCTCGGCGCGGCCGCCCTGCTGTTCCAGCACGCGATGGACAAGCCGGGCGTCAACTTCACGCTGCCGCTGGTCCTGTTCCTGTTCGTGGTCGCGCTCGGCACCGACTACAACATCCTCATCAGCGACCGGATCCGGGAGGAGATGGAACACCCCGGGCCGCCCCGGGCAGCAGTCGCGCGGGCCCTGCGGCACACCGCCCCGGCCATCACGACGGCGGGCCTCGTCCTGGCCGGCTCCTTCGCCAGCCTCGCGGTGACCCCGCAACCGTCCACCCAGCAGATCGGCTTCGCCACCGCGCTCGGCATCCTGCTCTCCGCGTTCCTGCTGTCCATCGTGCTGGTGCCCGCCCTGGCCGCGATCCTCGGCCGCAGCCTGTGGTGGCCCCTGCGCCCCGGACGCACGACCGCCCGGCCCACCAGCCCGCACCACACAGGAACGCCGCGATCGCCGCAGTCGCCGCAGTCGCCGCAGTCGCCGCAGTCGCCGCCACGGTCCCAGTGGCCCGCGCCGCAGCACCAGGACACCTACCTCTAGAAGACTGATGAAGGTCTTGGTGAGCTCCGGGCTGCCGCCGTCAGGCGGTGGCTCGGATTTGCCAGGTGGTACCGCCGTGGTGGAGGCCGAGATCGATCAGGGTTCGTACCGGTCGGCGATACGCCACCATCCGCAAGCGATGACGGTCGGTGGTGGGACCGCATCGGAGTAGCGCCGCGTTACGCCGTGCGGCACAGTCAGCGCGATCCTCGCCGTCGCTGCTCGACATCTCCCCGCACATCTCATCAGTTGGGGCGGCGGCTTGTGCACCGGTTGTGCACCGCATGTCCTGGAGGCCACACAAGTGCAGGTCAGAGGCACGTTCGAGCTGTACACGACCTGTAAAAGCCCATCCGACCTGCGGAAACGCAGGTCGGCCTCTCACTGTTTCCGCAGGCCAGCACCTCGCTGACCTGCGGAAACGTCGTTCGGGCGGCTCGTGTCGGACACACTGGGGCTCGTAGTCCGTGGCCCCTACAGGCTGAGCAGGCCGATGGCGTGACCGTCGTGGTCCACCACCGGCCACGTGTCCAGGCCGCGTGAGCGCATGGCGGCGACGGCGGTGGCGGCGGGCATGCCGGTGGTGGCGAACGGGGCGCGGTCGAGGGTCACGTCGCGCACCGGGGTGCGCTCGGTGTACCAGGACCGGGCCTGGAACGGCGCCAGGTGCAGGCGGGTCAGCAGCCCGGCGCAGCGACCGTCCTCGTCGCGGACCAGGAGGTGGTCCGCGCCGGAGCTCCGCAGGATGTCCATCGCGGCGTCGACCATGACATCGTCGCTGATCTGCAGCTCGGGGTGCGTCATGAGATCGCCGACCGTGGCGGTGGTCGGCGGATTCTGGATCGTGGTGGTCACGGGCTGACTCCTTCGTCTCTCCCGCCGGGACGGCGGTGATGATCAGGGCTCTGGTGGCGGATGGGCCGACAGGCTGCTGAGGGATTCCGCCCGCGGTCGTCGCGGGAGTCCGGTGTCGCCGGCCTGGCGATCTGTGCGGGTCCGGTCCCGAGCCGGGAGCCGGGCCCGGCGGTGCTACGCGGCGAGGGCGACGCGCTTGGGGGCCCGGCGGCGCGAGGAGCTCTGGTTGCCCCGGCTCGAGGTGGCCCGGGTGTCGCCGACAGCCGCGGCGGGACGGCCGCGGCGGCCACGGTTCGCGGAGGGGTTGCGGCGAGGCCGCTCGACGACGGGATCGGCGATCACGGTGGGGATGCCAGTGGGCACCCGGGCACCGGTGATACGGGCCAGCTCGTCATCGCCGGCGCAGACCCTGGTGATGACAGGGGTGATGGCGGCCGTGGCCATCATCCGGGCCATCGCGCGCCGCTGGTTGGGCAGCACCAGCGTGACGACCGTGCCGGACTCGCCCGCCCGGGCGGTGCGGCCACCGCGGTGCAGGTAGTCCTTGTGGTCGGCCGGCGGATCCAGGTTGACCACGAGGTCGAGCCCGTCGACGTGGATGCCCCGGGCGGCGACGTTCGTCGCGATCAACGCGGTGACCTGGCCGGTGCGGAACTGCTCCAGGGTGCGGGTGCGCTGCGGCTGGGACTTGCCGCCGTGCAGGGCCGCGGCCTTCACCCCGTTCGCGAGGAGGTCCCGCACGAGGCGGTCCGCGCCGTCCTTGGTGTCGGTGAACATGATGACCCCGCCGTCGCGGGACGCGATGTGGGCGATCGTGGCGTTCTTGTCGGAGTTCTGCACGTGGAGCACGTGGTGCTCCATGGTGCTGACCGCTCCGGCGGACGGGTCCACCGAGTGGGTGACCGGGTCCTTGAGGAAGCGCCGCACCAGGCGGTCGACGTTGCGGTCCAGGGTGGCGGAGAACAGCATCGTCTGGCAGCCTTCGGCGACCTGCTCGAGGAGCTCGGTGACCTGCGGCAGGAAGCCCATGTCGGCCATCTGGTCGGCCTCGTCGAGGACGGTGACGGCGACCTCGTCCAGTCGGCAGTCGCCGCGCTGGATCAGGTCCTTGAGCCTGCCGGGGGTGGCCACCACGACCTCCGCCCCGCGGTTCAGCGCGTGGGCCTGGCGTCCGATCGACATCCCGCCGACCACGGTCGCCATCCGCAGGCGCACCGCGTGGGCGAAGGGGGTGAGGGCGTCGGTGACCTGCTGCGCGAGCTCGCGGGTGGGGACCAGCACCAAGGCCAGCGGGCGGTGCGGCTGAGCCCTCCGTCCGGCGGTGCGGGCCAGCACGGCGAGCCCGAAGGCGATGGTCTTGCCGGAGCCGGTGCGACCCCGGCCGAGGACGTCGCGGCCGGCCAGCGAGTTGGGCAGGGTCGCGGCCTGGATCGGGAACGGTGTGGTGACGCCCTGGCGGGTCAGGATGGAGAGCAGAGCCTTGGGCATGTCCAGTTCGTCGAACGCTTCGACGGCCGGCAGCACCGGAGTGCTGCTGACCGGCATGGCGAACTCGCCCTGCTGGGAGGAGTGTTGACGTGAGCTACGGCCTCTGGCCGGACGGTCGCCGTAGAAGGAGCTGCCGCCGGAGCGGGAGGATGCCGCGGAGCGGGAGTTGGCGTTCTGGTACGAAGAGCGACTGGAGCGGTTCATGTGAAACCTTCCCGGGGCGGCACGTCGCGAGGCGGCTCCGCAGCGCGGGGCGCCGGCAGGATGCCGCGACGGAACGGGCCGGAGGTGTGGGGAGCGGAGCGTGGACGGTGGAACCGTGCGGCACGTCACCTCAGGTCGGCACTCACCGTGCGGGGTGGGAGCGAGGAACCTCAAAGCCGTGCGATGTCACGGCAGGGCGCCGGTCCGGACGCGGCGCTGTGCGTCTCGCGTGGGAACGGGCGGCGGTGGCGGGGCCAGCGGC
The DNA here is from genome assembly GCF_036322405.1 of Streptomyces sp. SP17BM10. Classification (NCBI taxonomy): domain Bacteria; kingdom Bacillati; phylum Actinomycetota; class Actinomycetes; order Kitasatosporales; family Streptomycetaceae; genus Streptomyces; species Streptomyces sp. SP17BM10. The sequence continues at coordinate 8,222 of NZ_JAQYXB010000401.1, forward strand.
CTTGACGGCCGGGAGATGCGCCGTGGCGCAATGCCGAGGGGCCCGCACCAGGCGTGTGTGCGCGGTGCGGGCCCCTCGCTGCTAGGCGGGTGCCGTGGCAGAAACTACAGCGGGCGAATGTTCTCGGCCTGCGGGCCCTTCTGGCCCTGCGTGACGTCGAACTCGACCTTCTGGCCCTCGAGCAGCTCGCGGAAGCCGTTGGCGTTGATGTTCGAGTAGTGGGCGAAGACGTCGGGGCCGCCACCCTCCTGCTCGATGAAGCCGAAGCCCTTCTCCGCGTTGAACCACTTCACAGTGCCATTAGCCATAAAAAAATCTCCTTCAAGGGGCCGTCCGAAGCCCGCACAGCGCGGACTTCGAGTCGCCGCGATGAGCACCCACCCGGGGAAGAGCCGGGAAACAAAAATGCGCCTGCGAAACATCAGCAGGCGCACACAAAGTTCATGGGAACCACTACTGCAACTAGGACGACAGTAGCAGGCCGCGGCCCGCGGCGGTGGGATATTTCCGCCCCAGTTCTGCGGGGGCTCACCCCCGGAGCTGCCGGACCAGAGCCGACGGGCCCGTCAACGCGCTTGGAGGGCAAGCTGGTTGACCGAGTGGATCATTCCCCGGGGCCGCTCGCCCGATGCTGCGATGACCGCAGGTGCGGCGTGTCCGCCCTCACGGTGGCAGCCGCCAGGGCGGCGGATCAGGCCTACCGGGACGGATCACGCCCACCGGCGCCGCCGAGGGGCGAACCGGACGAGCGCACGCGTCGTTCACGATTCCCCGGAAATCGATGGCGCCGAGAAGGTCCGGCGTCGCGCTTTCCGGCGCATACTGGAGCTGATGAGAAAATTCGCAGCAGTCCCCCGCCACCTGCCCACCAGCCCCTTCAAGGCCCGGGTGGAGGCGCCGCGCAAGCACTTCGCCGTCGGCGACCGGGTCACGCATGACACGTACGGTCTCGGCCGGACCATCAGCGTCGAAGGTGACATCGCCGTGCTCGTCGACTTCGGGTCACGACAGGAACGCATCACCCAGCCGTACACCGGGATGTTCAAGCTCTGATCCCGGGCGCCGTTCAGTCCCGGCTGTCAGTCCCAGCCGCCAGTCCCGGTCGGCCGCCTCGCGCAGTTCGTGGGCGGGGCACGCCGCCCGGGACGGCTTCATGTCGTTCCGCGCAGGCCGTCCAAGCGGAACACAACATTCCACTCCACGCGGCCGGCGCCAGGAGGGCAGACCTGGCGGCCGCCACGTCGAGCCGCGAGGGCGCGTGCCGGCGCGTCGGACTCCCACCTCATCGCGTCCCGTGTGGCGGCCACGGTCGGAGGGGGGACTGCGGCGCGCGTCGTGGAGGTCGCGGGCCGGCAGTCCGGTCGTCCTCAGGTGCGGTCGCGGCGGAGTTCGGCGTTGATGCGCAGGGCCTCCTCGAGCTGGTCTTCGAGGATGATGATGCGGCAGGCGGCGTCGAGCGGGGTGCCCTGGTCGACGATTTCGCGGGCGCGGGCGGCGATGCGCAGTTGATAGCGGGAGTAGCGGCGGTGGCCGCCGGCTGATCGCTGGGGGGTGATGAGTTTGGCCTCGTCGAGGCTGCGCAGGAAGCCCGGCGTGGTGCCCAGGATCTCTGCGGCCCGGCCCATGGTGTAGGCGGGGTAGTCGTCGTCGTCGAACTTGGTCTCTGCGCTCATGTGGTCCGCCGTGTCGTGGTCGGTGGCGAGGGTGGTCTGTTCCACCAGCACCTTCTTTCTCGGGAAACGGGTCGAGGGCCCCGGCGCTGTTGTGCGCCGGGGCCCAGGGATATGCGGATTCACTGCACCATCTACTGCACTACTGCTGCCGGCTGATTCGCCGGCCTGCGGTGTCCGCACCGCCCGGGGGAGGGGCAGGATGCGGGGATCGCGTATGCGTGACCGAGGACCACCTCTTCCATGACGTTCCATGACGATGGCTACTGCGGTGACCGCCCGGCTGGTACTGCGTGCCGTGGCGGGCGATCCGACGGGGTGAACCCTTCCCTTCTCCTCTGGTGTGCATCGTGCGTACTGCTGTACTGCGGTACTGCGAACTGCTGGCAACGCCCGTCCTGCTGGTACTGCGTGGTGCGAACTTCAGGTACTGCCGGTGTTGCGAACTGCCGGGTGTTGCCGGTACTGCGATCCTGCGCGTGCGCGACCGCCACCGCCCCGGGCCCCACGCACGACCGGGCCCGCGACGCCTGACAGGTCACCCGCCTTCCGCCGGGAACCCCTTGCCATGACCGGGCCCCGCGTACTGACGACCTGCACGCCTCCTGCATCACTGCTGATACTGCGAACTGCGGTACTGCCCAGGCAGTTCGTGTCTGCCTGCCCTGCGGTCCTGCTCTTCCAACACCAGGAACACTACACAGACCGACGGGCAATGTCTACTCTCGCCAGTGGAGGTTTCCACGTCTGGGCGAAGAACGTTATTGTCGCGCCCCTTCCCGCCCGACACCCGGGCCGGGATGCGGGGCGAGGGCATCGCGCAGGGCATAGACGTCGGCGACGGTGGCTTGTTCGGCCAGGCGCGCCAGCAGCCGGCGCAGGACCCTCTCGTCGCCGTCGCGGACCGCCTCCACGATTCCGCTGAGCACGGAGGCGTCGGTGATCGGGGCGGGCTGCTGCATCTCCACTCTCCTTCGCGCCCGGCGGGGGGCGGTGCGTATGCCGTATCTGCACCCGGGGGTGCCCTGGTCGGGGCGGGAGACTATCTGCCGGCCGGCGGCCAGGGCCTGCGGGGTGCCCGCATGGCGGGGTCGTTCAGCGGGGGGCGAGTGCGGTGAGCGCGGCGGCCATGACGTCGCGGACGGCGGACGCGGCCGAGCTGGAGGCGAGCAGGAAGCCGAAGGCGACGGCGACGCAGACCGTGAACCCGGTGGCCTCGCGCCGACGCACCAGCACCACGAGGAGCACGCCGAAGAACACCACGGCCGACACGTTGAGGACCACGGTCACCCTTTCCCGGTCCGGCAGATCGCGCTCGAACCGCATCCAATACCTTTTCCAGCCACCCCATATTTTTCCATGCAGCGATCACAGATAGTGGATTTGTCGTGCTGCGTCGCTCCCGGCGGCGGCCCGGGGGTGTCCGTGCGGGCGGCTTGCGGCGGGCACTATCCTCTGGTTCATGTCGAACCCTGATGGGCTGCTCGTCGACATCGCCGCAATGGTGGAGTCCGAGCGCAGTAACCAGATGCCTATGACCGTGGTCGTCCCGGGGGCGGTCATCACCGGCCGGCTGGCGCCGGAGAGCCTGTGGAACGAACGAGTGGCCGAAGTCCTCGCCGCCTCCGATCACCTGAAGCCGTTCGCCGCGCTGTTCACGGCGCGCGTCACCGGTGACGGCGGAGACGGCGGCGGCGACGCGGCGACGCCCGCAGTGCGGCCGACGCATCTGCACCTGCATGTCGCCCGCATCCTGCAGGGCAGTTACGGTCTGCCTCACACCGGGGGCATGTACCGGATCGCCATCTCCGAGATCAGCAGTTGGACGGTGGGGGACCTCAGCTACTCCGACCAGTGACACCCCCTCCGGAACGGGTTCGCCGGCGCTGCGGCGCGGCTGCCGTGATCGATCTCGCCGTCGGGGGCCGCACCGCCAGGGCGCGGCCGTCGGCCCGTTCCGGAGTGTCACGGCGGGTTGATGTCGTTTTCCCGGCGTCATTCGGCCAGGAAGAGGGGCGCGAGAGGCGCGTCGCCTCCGGGGATCCCGCCCTCTGCTGCGTCAGGGTGGCGCGGGAGAGCGAGCGCGTCACCGCCCGTACTCCTTCCCGCGCGTGCTCGATGCGGATGACCCAACCGAACCGCTCCCGCACGCCCGAACGCCCCGTGGCCCCGCCCGGCGAGCCGGGTGCGCACTCCTCCGTCGTGCGGGGCGGATTGGTGTTCGGCCTTCACGGCGAGCATCCGGCCCAGCGTTTCGACCTCGACCGCCTTCGGCGGGATCACGGGGCAGGTCGAGCGCGATCACCAAGCCGCCACCGCAGTGTGCACGGACGTCAGCGCGCACGGACGCCTCCAGGTGGTTCGCACTGGTGCGGCACGCCACGAGCCGCTGTACCATGTCATCCATCCGATGACAAAGGAACGGTCAGCGAAAGAGTGACGACATGGATGTGCAGGACACCGGCGCGGCCGGGGCGAGGCCGGCCTCGTTCCTGGCCGCCGCCGCCGCGCTGGGCATGATGGACGCCGCCGCCCGCACCGCCCGCACCGCTCCCCCGGACCACACGGGGCAGGACGACCCCGGGCAGGCCCTGGCCGCGCTCTTGATGCTGCGCCACCTGCGCGAGGAACTCGCAGGCTGGGAGACCGGCCTGATCGAGACCGCGCGCGACGCGGGAGCCACCTGGGCCGATCTCGCCGAACCGCTGGGCGTCCAGAGCCGCCAGGCCGCCGAGCGCCGGTACCTGCGACTGCGTCCCAATGCTGACGCCGGCACCGTGGCGGGCAGCACGGGCGAACAGCGCGTCCAGGCCACGCGGGCTCAGCGCGCCGGTGACCGCGCGGTGACGACCTGGGCCCGTGACAACGCCGCCGACCTGCGCCGCCTCGCCGGTCAGATCGGTGCCCTGGACGACCTCAGCGCCCAGGCGGCCCCCGCCATAGAACGCCTCCTCGACGCGCTCGGCCACCACGACCCCGCCCGCTTGCTCGCCCCCCTCGCCGAGACCCGGCCCCTCCTGGAGGCGGGCCACCGGAAGCTCGCCGACCGCCTCGATCAGGTCACCGCCCGGACCGACCAGCTGCGGGCAGACAGTGACCGGCACCGCCGCACACCCCCAGCCAGACCGTGACCACCCCGGCGACGGCCCCGCCGGGGTGCGGCCCACGCGGTCGACTCCCATGACTCCGCCGTCGACCGGTACCGCACCCGCCCGAACCCGCCCACGGTCCGCTACGGCGGCCACGCTGGAGTGCCGCGACGGCCGGAAGCGCTTCCTGTCCTCCACCGCACCGCCCGCCCCGAGCCGCCCTACCAGCCCCTCAGCCACATCTGACCACCGTGCGGCGCCGCGCAGCATGCCGCCCGGCGCCGCACGGCTCGACCAGACCAGACCCTTTCCAGCACCGTGAACTCGAAGGAGACACCTCCCGTGGCCAGCCCGACCCAGACGCTGGAGTTCCAGGCGGAAACCCGCCAGCTGTTGCAGCTGGTGATCCACTCGATCTACTCGAACAAGGACATCTTCCTGCGCGAGCTGATCTCCAACGCCTCCGACGCCCTCGACAAGCTCCGTCTGGAGTCCCTCACCGACACCGGCCTCGACGCCGACACCTCCGACCTGCACATCACGCTGGACGTCGACAAGCAGGCCCGCACGCTGACGGTGCGGGACAACGGCATCGGCATGACCCGTGACGACGTCGTCGACCTGATCGGCACCATCGCCAAGTCCGGCACCGCGAGCCTGCTGGCCAAGATCAAGGAGACCAAGGACGCGGCCGCGGCACAGAGCCTGATCGGCCAGTTCGGGGTCGGCTTCTACTCGGCGTTCATGGTCGCCGACAAGGTCACCCTGCACACGCGCCGGGCCGGCACCGAGCAGGGCACCGTATGGGAGTCCGACGGCGAGGGGACCTACTCGATCGCGGAGGCCGACGACCTGCCGGTGGGCACGTCGGTCACCCTGCACCTCAAGCCGGCGGACGGCGAGGACGGGCTCGGCGACTACCTGGCCGCGTGGAAGATCCGCCAGATCGTCAAGCAGTACTCGGACTTCATCCGCTGGCCCATCCGCATGGCCCCCGAGCCCGCCTCCGCACCCGCCGGCGCGGACGCCGAATCCGGCGCCGCTGACGGCGCCACGGACGGGGCCACGGACGAGGCCGCCGGCCAGCCGGAGACCCTGAACTCGATGAAGGCGCTGTGGGCCCGCCCGCGCAGCGAGGTGAGCGAGGCCGAGTACAACGAGTTCTACCAGCAGATCAGCCACGACTGGCAGGCCCCGGCCGAGACGATCCACATGCGCGCCGAAGGCACCTTCGAGTACGAGGCGCTGCTGTTCGTCCCCGCCCACGCCCCGTTCGACCTGTTCTCCCGCGACACCAAGCGGGGCGTGCAGCTGTACGTCAAGCGCGTGTTCATCATGGACGACTGCGACGCGCTGATGCCCAACTACCTGCGGTTCGTCAAGGGCGTCGTCGACGCCCACGACCTCTCCCTCAACGTCTCCCGGGAGATCCTGCAGCACGACCGCCAGATCACCGCCGTGCGCCGGCGCCTCGTCAAGAAGGTCCTCGCCGCCCTCAAGAGCACGCAGGCCACCGACAACGAGGCCTACCTCAAGCTGTGGGAGCAGTTCGGCCGCGTCCTCAAGGAAGGGCTGATCGAGGACCGCGACAACAGCGACACCCTGCTGGAACTCGTCAGCGCCGCCTCCACCCACGATGCGGAGAAGCCGACCACGCTGCGCGAGTACGTCGCGCGGATGAAGGACGGCCAGGACACCATCTACTACCTGACCGGCGAGAACCGGGCGATGGTGGAGAACTCCCCGCACATGGAGGCCTTCACCGCCAAGGGCTACGAGGTCCTGATCCTCACCGATCCCGTCGACGAGATCTGGACCGACCAGATCCCCGCCTTCGACGGCCACCGCTTCCAGTCCATCGCCAAGGGCCAGGTCGACCTCGACGACTCCGACGACGAGAGCGGCGACGAGGCCAAGAGCGAGAAGGCCCAGCGCGAACAGGACTTCGCCGCCCTCCTCCCCTGGCTCCAGGGCGCCCTGGCCGAGCACGTCAAGCAGGTCCGGCTCTCCACCCGCCTGACCACCTCCGCGGCGTGTCTTGTCGGCGACGCCCAGGACCTGACCCCCACCCTGGAGAAGATGTACCGGGCCATGGGCCAGGAACTCCCCGCCGTCAAGCGGATCCTGGAACTCAACCCCACCCACCCCCTCATCACCGCCCTGCGCCGGGCACACGAGACGAACGCCGACGACCCGGCGCTCGCCGACATCGCCGAACTCGTCCACGGGAGCGCCCTGCTGGCCGAAGGCGGCGACCTGCCCGACCCGGCCCGCTTCACCCGCCTCCTGACCGACCGCCTCACCCACACCCTGTAACCCCCAGCGGGGTGCGGCCCGCCCGGCGTCCCAGCCGTCCCGGCCGGCCGCACCCCGGACACCCCCGGTCGCTCCAGGTGCGTGCTACCGGTTCGCGCCTCACCTACCCGCCGGTCACAGGGCGGCTGGGGCCCTCCGGCGGGCCGGGCGGCTCAGGGGCGGCGAGCCGGCCCGGGGCCCGTTCGAGCGCGCCCCGGACGTTCGCGGCGAGCCAGCGCCGCACCACCGTGCGCACCCGTGCCCGGAGGCGGGCCGGCCGGCCGCGCGGCGCCGCGGACCCGCCGTCCGGGTCCGGTGACACAAGCTTCTCCATGCCGCACACAACGTCGCCCCGCCCCGCCCGGGCACGATCCTCGACAACGGACGGCCACGGGCGGGTTCGCGCGTCGGCACGGCGGCACGTCCCTCAGGCGGCTGCGAGGTCGGCGCGGCCGAACAGCAGCGCGTAGCTGCGCGGCAGGAAGGCGAGGAGGCGGCCGGTGAGCTGCTCCCCGGCGAGGGCGGACAGGACGGTGAGGACGGTGGAGCTGTCCCAGCGGGCGGCGGCGAGGGTGGTGGTGAGGATGCGGGCGACGGCCTCGACGAAGGCGGGGGCGGCGACCGGATGGGTCAGGGGGATCTGGGCGGCGAGGACGGCGCGGGCGCGGTCGGGGAGGACGGCGGCGAGGTCGCAGCGTTCGTCGCCGGTGAGCTGGGAGCCGAGGACGGTGAGGACCGCGTCCAGGACGCGCTCCGCCTCCTGGTCGCTGTCGTAGCGGCCGAGGTCGCGGACCTGCTGCACGAGGTGGTGCCACGTCATGACGGATCAGGGCCTTTCCGGGTCACGGGGCCGGCTGGTGCGGCGTACGGGGCGTACGGCGGGGCAGCCTCGGGCCCGCCGCGGCCGTCTGGGCCTGTGCGGGCACGTGCTGCGGGGCTCGGCGAGGAAGGGGGCTGTCCCGCGCGGCCGGGGGGAAGCCGCGCGGGACAGCCCGTCTCCGGGGAGGGAAGAGGGTCAGGCCTGGATCTGCTTGCGGTCGCCGCTGTGGCTGATCGCGATCTTGCGGGGCTTGGCCTTCTCCGCGACCGGGATCCTCAGGGTCAGCACGCCGGAGTCGTAGTCGGCGCTGATCCCCTCGGGATCCAGGGTGTCGGACAGCATGACCTGGCGGGAGAACACACCGAGGGGTCGCTCGGACAGCTCCCACTTGACGTCCTCACCCTCGCGGCGAGGACGCCGTTCGGCCTTGACGGTCAGCATGTTCCGCTCGACGTCGATGTCGATCGCCTGCGGGTCCACCCCGGGCAGGTCGAAGCAGATCACGTACTCGTCGCCGGTGCGGTACGCGTCCAGCGGCATCGGGGTGGGGCGGGACCACGTACCCGTCGTGCTGAGGAACTGCTGGGCCAGGCGGTCCAGTTCGCGGAACGGGTCGGTGCGCATCAGCATCGCGGAACACCTCCAGTAGGGATCAAAGGGCGCCAGTGCGCTTCACCTCACTCCGTTCTAGCACGTCATCCATCCGATGACAAACAAGCGAGTCACCAAAAGAGTGACGCCTCGCGGAGGTCGCGTCCGCCTTGCACCCGGACGGGGAGGGCCCCCACCACGCCGGCGGGTCGGGCAGGCCGCTTCCCCGCGGCGCGCCCGGTCGCGGCCGGGGCTGGCACCGGATTCCTACGTCTGAACGGAGCGTTCGCACAGGCGCGAAGTGGACGTCGGGATCGGCCGCAATCGGCTGGGGAACGGCGCTGTCCGGCGGCAGGGCACGGCTGGGCGGAAGCGCTGGAGGCCGGCTCAGCCGGGCGGTCAGCGGCTGATGTGGAGGGCGCAGATGTCGTCGTGGCGGGCGCCGGGGGCCGCGAGTTCGGGCAGGAGGGCGTTCAGGAAGTGCCGGGCACCGGCGTGGGCCTGCGCGGCCCGGATCAACCGGGCGAGGCCCTCGTCGATCGGCTGGTCCGGAGACTCGACGAGACCGTCGGTGTAGAGGAGCAGGTGGTCCCCGGGCAACAGGTCAAGGGAGGCGGCCTCGTAGGAGGGCGTGGCGGTCGCGCCCAGAAGGATGCCGCCGGGGGCGGGCAGGAGGCGGGCTTCGCCCTGCCGCAGGAGCAAGGGAGGGAGGTGGCCGGCGCGGACCCAGGTGAGCCGGGAGGTGGCGGGCTGGTAGACGGCCATGATCATGGTGGCCGTCCGGCTGTCACGGTCCGAAGTGTGCAGCAGCAGGGTGTTGAGCCGGGCGAGCACGGTGGGCAGGGGCGTGCCGGTGATGGCCATGCCCTTGGCGGTGAAGCGCAGGAGGGCCATGGTGGCGACCGCGTCGAGCCCGTGGCCGGCCACGTCGCCGACGACGAGCAGCACGTTGCCGTCGGGGAGTTCGATCGCGCTGTACCAGTCGCCGCCGAGGTTGAGCCCTTCCTGGAGGGGCCGGTAGGCGACGTCGACGGTGAGGTCGGCGAGGTGAAGGGTCTGCTGGGGTACGGGGAGGAGGGTGTCCTGGAGGCGGGCGGCGAGTTCGCGTTCGGCGGCCAGCAGGGTCTGCTGGGCGAGCACGCGCTGCTTCTGCTCCAGCAGTTGCTGTTCGGCGTGCTTCGCCGCGGTCAGGTCCTGGAAGAAGCCGTGGAGCTGAACCGGTTGGCCCTGGGCGTCCGACTCGGCTTCGCTGACGACCCGCACGTGGCGCACTTCCCCGTGCGGAAGGCGGATGCGGAAGGTGCGGTCGATCGGCTCGCCGGATTTCAGGAGGCGCCGGACCGCGTCGTCCAACTCGGGGCGGTCCTCGCCCTCGGCCCGGGCGGACAGTTCCTCCAGCGTCAACGGCCCCGCCGAACGGTCCCGTCCGAAGATGGAGTACACCTCGTCGGACCAGGTGACCTCGCCGCGGACCAGATCCCGGTCCACCCAGCCCATCCGGCCCGATCGCTGCATCAGCGCGAGTCGGCGCTGCTCCCGCTCGCGCCTGTCGAGCCGTTCCCAGGAGACGACCAGCCCTCCCTCGCACGGCACGGCCCGGACCCGGTACCGGGACAGGTGCGGGATGCCGGCGGCGGTCTCCTCGTACTCCAGCTCCCCTTCGTAGGCCACCCCCGTCTCCAGCGCCCGGAGGTAGCCCCGCCAGAGGTCGGTGCCGAGCACGGCCGGATAGGTCTGCAGGATGCCGAGCCCCACCAGCTCCTGGCCCCGGCGTCCGGCGATGTCGATCGCCTGGGGTGAGGCGGCGGCGAAGCGAAGGTCGACCACCTCACCGCCGGACCCGGGCTCCGGCAGGAGGAACACCACGGAACCCGGAAGGCCGGCCAGGACGCGCTGGACCACCGCGGCCGCACGATCGTCGTTCCTCGCCGAACCTGCGGGCGGCCGGTGCGCCGCCGGTTCCTCGTGGTCCGTCATGCAACGAGCATGGCACGCTCGCGGCGCCCCTCTGGCCGCTTCAGACAGGTTTGCCGGGTTTCAGGGCAGCCGGCGTGGTCCGGTTTGGCCGTCGCGTCCAGTTCCCGTCGGAGGAGGTGGCGGCGGTGGGTGACCGCCTCGGCACCATCCTCGCGGTCACCGGCCCGGTCCTCCGGGTGCCCGGTGCTGTGGGAAGCGAAGCGCCTGCCGGGAGGGGGCTTCGTGGTGCGGCGGGGTCAGGTGGGGTCGTCGGGGGTGAGGGCCAGGAGGGCCAGGTCGTCGGCCAGGAGGCCGGCGTAGTCGTGGACGTCCTGGGCCAGGAAGGTGACCACGCGGTCGGGGGACGTCGTGCCCAGGGCGGCGAGGCGTGGGGCCAGGGGGTAGAAGGTGCCGGCGGCGTTGCGGGCCTCGCTCACGCCGTCGGTGTAGAGGAGGACGGTGCTGCCCGGTGGCAGGGCCACGGCAGTGGGTTTGCCGTGGTCGTCGGCGGGAGCCAGGTGGCCGAGGCCGAGCGGGAGTTCGTCGGGGCAGGCGATCGGGGTGATGGTGCGGCCGGCGAGCATCAGCGGGGTGGTGTGGCCGCGGTTGACGATCTCCACGCAGTCGGAGCCCGGGCGGTACTGGAGGAGGACGGCGGTGGCGAACAGTTCGTCGTCGCCGCGGTCGGCGGCGTCGCGGAGGACCGCGCGGTCCAGCTGGTCGGCGATCTCGACCAGGTCCGGGGTGTCGTGCGCGGTGGCCCGGAACGCGCCCAGCACGTCCGCCACCGTCCGTACCGCGCCGAGGCCCTTGCCGCGGACGTCGCCGAGGAGCACCCGCACCCCGAACCGGGTGTCGCACACCTCGTACAGGTCGCCGCCGACCAGCACCTCGGCCTGGGCCGGGCGGTAGAGGCCGGCCATCCGCAGGCCGCCGGCGCGGTCCGGGACCGGGCGCAGCACGGTGCGCTGGAGCGTCTCGGCGACGGTGCGGGCGTGCAGCAGGTTGCGGTTCTGCCGGATCCGCTGCCAGGACAAGGCGGTGCCCATCACCCCGGAGAGCAGGGTCGCGATATACACCCAGACGTGGTGCTGCTCGTCGATGTGGCCGGCCCGCAGGGCGAGGACGAGTTGGAGGGCGACCGAGCCCAGGGTGGTCGCGGCGGTGACCGCCGGACCGTAGCTGAACGCCGCGACGACGGGCAGCGCGGTGAGCAGGAACCCGGCGGCGACGGCGTCCGGGACGATCGCCTCGGTGAGGAGGTCCAGGACGAGCAGGAGGACGGGCAGCCAGGGCACCCAGCGCGGCACCCTGGATTCCACGGCCGCCCGGAACGGCGGGCGGGGCGCTGTGGGCACGGCGGGAACCTCCTGTTCGACCGGGCGGAATGCCCGGTTCGTCCCTCCATGCTCCACCACGGCCGCCCCTGCCACGAACGGCCGAACGTCCCGGATGCGTGCGGCCGGAGGCCGGTCGACGGAGGGTGACCGGCCCCCCGCGGAGGTCAGCGCACGGTGACCGGGAGCGTCTCGTAGCCGCGCAGGACCAGGCGGTCGCGACGGGTGGGCACGCCGCCAGGGGCGAGCCGGGGGAAGCGGTCGAGCAGGGCCGCGACCGCGATCTCGGACTCCGTGCGGGCCAGCTGGGAACCGAGGCAGAAGTGCGGCCCGGCGCCGAAGCTGAGCGGCTGGCTGCCGGTGCGGGTCGGGTCGAAGACCTCGGGGCGGTCGTAGCGGGCCGGGTCGTGGTTGGCCGCACCGATCATGACGAGCACCGTGCTGCCGGGCGGCGCGGGCAGGTGGTCGACGGCGAGGCCTTCGGCGAGCGCGATCCGCGAGGTCAGCTGGACCGGTGCGTCGTAGCGCAGCACCTCCTCGGTGAAGGCGGCCGGGGAGAGCGCGCCGGCCCGCAGGGCGGCGGCCGTGTCGGGGTGGCGGAAGAGCAGGGCGAGGCCGTTGCCGAGCAGGTTGGTGGTGGTCTCGAAGCCGGCCACCAGGAGGAGCACCAGGTTGGCCAGCAGTTCGCGGCCGGACAGGCGGGCGGGGTCGTCGGCGGCGATCCGGGCGAGGTCGGTGACGAGGTCGTCCTGCGGGTGGCGCAGGCGCTCGGCGGCCAGCCCGGTGAAGTACCCGGCCAGCTCGTCGGCGGCCTCGTCGGCGACGTCGAGCTCGGCCGCGTCCTGGACGAACTCCAGGGCGACGGTGAGGTCCGCGGCGAGGCCGCGGAAGAGGTGGCGGTCGCCCTCGGGGACGCCGAGCAGTTCGCAGATCACGCCGACGGGCAGCCGGTGGGCGAAGGCGTCCATGAAGTCGACCGGCGAGCCGTCCGCACCGGCCTCGGCCATCTCGTCGAGCAGCCCGGCGACCGCCGCCTCGACGGCCGGCCGCAGCGCGGCGACCCGGCGGGCGGTGAACACCGAGGCGATCAGCGAGCGGACCCGGGCGTGGTCGGGTGCCTCGCGTTCCAGGATCGAGCGGCCGAACAGGTCCAGCGAGGAGTGCTCGGCGAACTCCGGGGCCAGGCCGGCCTGCATCTCGGGGGTGGCGACGCCGAAGCCGGGGGTGCGCAGCACCCGGTCGGCGGTGCCGTGGCCGAGCGCCAGCAGGAAGCCGGGCCCCGCCGGGGCCGCGCTGCCCAGCTCGTGCGCCCGCGCGTACAGCGGGTACGGGTCGGCCCTGCCCTCGCGGGTCAGGAGTCGCTCGACGATCGCCGCGCCGTCCATCCGGTGCTCCCCTCCCCCGGCCGGTCTCTCCGGCCCGGACCCCTGCTTCCGGTTCGTGAACCACCGGCGGGCGCTTGGGAGTTCCCGGCGCACCGCCGGTACGGCGGCGCGGTCCGTTCCGACGTGCGGTCCGGCCGGTGCGGCGGCGCTCGGTAGGCTGGGCGGCATGGAGATCTGGATCAACCCCCGCTGCGGCAAGTGCCGGTCGGCGCTCAACGAGCTGGAGGCCGCCGGCGCCGAGTACACCGTGCGGCGGTACCTGGAGGACCCGCCGAGCGCGGCCGAGCTGAAGGCGGTGCTGGAGCGGCTCAACCTGGAGCCGTGGGACATCACGCGCATCGACGAGCAGGTCGCCAAGGACCTCGGGATGAAGCAGTGGACCAAGGAGCCGGACGACCGGGCGCGCTGGATCGCGGCGATGGCCGAGCACCCGATCCTCATCCAGCGCCCCATCATCACCGCGGACGACGGCCACGCCGTCGTGGCCCGGACCCCCGAGGCCGTCAAGTCCGTCCTGCCGTAGCGCGTACCGGCACCCGGGCCGGCCGGTGGAGCACTCAGTGGAGCATGGTGCGCTCCACCGGCCGGCCGGGGTGCCAGTTGTGGACCCACAGGTGGCCGTCGGCCAGTCCGGTGTGCACCACCTGCTCCAGGTCGAGCCGGAACGCGTGGAACGGGCCCGGCGGAGGCTCGGGCAGATCGGCGACGTAGGCGGTGAGCTCGGCCTCGTCGGTGAGCTCCACGGCGCGGCCGGACAGCTTGGAGTCGCCGCCCGCCATGGTCTCGTCGCCCGGGTGCGAGTGCAGCGCGAAGCGGCCGTCGCGCTGGAGGTCGCGGGCCTTCACCGAGCCGTACATCGACCCGAGCATCGCGTCGGCGCCGATGAAGTCGACCTCGGTGCCGCTGACCCGGGGCGATCCGTCCTTGCGCAGCGTCGCCAGGACGTGGTGTTTGTTGGCCTCGAACCGGGCCCGTACCAGGGGCGCGAGATCGGGGGCCTCCTGCTCGAAATCCTGCCAGGTAGCCATGGCGCCAGTCTGGCACCGGGCACCGACAACCGCCCTCGCCGGAAATCCGCTTCCGCCGCCCACCGCCGCCCACCACCAACCGAGGCGTTGTCGGTGGGCGGTGCCACACTGGCCGGGTGACCACCACCACGTACATCGCGTTCCTGCGGGCCATCAACGTCGGCGGCCGCACCGTGAAGATGGAGCGGTTGCGGGCGCTCTTCAGCGAGCTGGGGCTGGCCGGCGTCCGCTCGTACATCCAGAGCGGCAACGTGTTCTTCACGACCGACGAGCCGGACCGCGCGGCCCTCACCCGGCGCATCGAGCGGCACCTGGAGGAGTCGCTCGGCTACCCCGTCCCGGTGATGCTGCGCACGGTCGACGAAGTGGCCGCCGTGCTGGCCGCCGAGCCGTTCCGGGGCGTCGAGGTGACGCCGGACGTCCGGCTGCTGATCGCCTTCCTCTCCGAGCCGCTGCCCGCGGACCTCGCCGCGCCGCACTCCTCGCCCAAGGGCGACTTCGACGTGCTCGGGGCGGACGACGGCGCCGCGTACATCGTGGTGCACCTGAAGGACGGCAAGTGGGTCACCAACGACGTGTTCGGCAAGCGCTACGGGGGCTCGGTGACCTCCCGGTTCCTGCACACCACGGAGAAGATCCTGGCCGCCGCCAGGAAATCCTGACCGGAGGGCGGAACCGCCCGCCGCCCGGCGGTGTCCTGCTCTCCGGGGGAAGGCGGGAGCACCGGGCGGCGGGCGGCCGGAATCTGGACAGCCGGGTACGGCGCCGCCGACAATCGGGACATGACGCAGCCTGAGATCCGGACGAACGCCGTCCGGCCGTCCGAGGACGAACGGGACCGGGTGCTCGGAGTACTGCGCGACGGCGCGGGCAGCGGCAGGCTCTCGCACGACACCTTCCTCGGCCGGATGGAGGTCGTCCTCCAGGCCACCAGCCGCGCCGAGTTGGACGCGGTGATGGCCGACCTGCCCACCGGTGGCCCGGTGGAGCGGTTCCTGCTGCGGACGGTGGGCCGGGTCTCCGCGTTCGGCGAGCGGCTCGGCCGGGCCTGGCGCATCGAGCGGCTGCCCGGACTGAACCTCCCGCAGGCCGGCGCGACGCAGTTGACGATCGGTCGGATCCCCGGCTCCGGACTGCGGCTGCACGACGCCTCGGTCTCCCGCCACCACGCCGAACTGCGGCACGAGGGCGGTGGCTGGGTGCTGTACGACCTCGGCTCGACCAACGGCACCCACGTGAACGGGCACCGCATCGCGGGCGGCGTCCGGGTGCGCCCGGGCGACCAGGTCCGGTTCGGCAACCTGGAGTTCCGCCTCGCGAACGGGTGACCGCACCCTCCCGGGCCGCCGCGGTCAGTGCGGGAACTGCCGGGGCGGGCGCAGCTTGGGCTGTTCGTCCTGGAACCGCCCGACCGCGGTGCTGATCTGGCGCATCAGGACGGTGCCTTCCAGCCGGTCCAGGTAGCGGTGCTCGGCGGCCAGGGCCTCGACCGTCACCCCGAAGTACATCGCCATCAGCGGGTTCACGAAGAGCTCGCCGCCCTTGGTGCGGTCGGTGAAGCGCACGTCGCCGAACTCGCCGCGCAGCGCCGCCGCCACCGAGCCGTTGACGATGCTGGGGTGCTCGGGGAAGGCGGCCCTGGCGTGCTCGACGGCGTCCAGGTAGAGCGCGCCCTCGCGGCTGTCGCGGGGGATGGAGAAGGCGCCGAGGTAGCCACCGGCCCGGTCGAGGGCGGCGAGGTTCTCCAGCACCAGCGAGTGGTTGACGCCGTGGTAGGCGTCCACGCCGAAGCCCAGGCAGGCGACCAGGCGCTCCGGCACCTCGGTGAGGCCGGCCACCGCGCCGAGACTGGCCATGTCCTCCTCGGGGGTGCCGAGCCCGGTCTCGTCGCCGCGCATCAGGATGTCGGTGCCGCCGTCGACGAGGAGGACCGCGTCGATCCCCAGGTGGCCGATGAGCAGGCGGTAGGCGTCGCGCAGCAGTTGGACGCCGACCGACGGGAACGCCCAGACGGTGTCGGGCATGCCGTGCAGGTGCAGCCAGCGGGCGAGCATGCGCTCCGGGAAGTAGCCCTCGGGGGCGGCGGTGTCCGGGCGGATCTCGGCGACGTCGGGCCCGAACCACACGTCACCGGGCAGGCCGTAGAGGTGTGTGAAGGAGAGGTTGGCCAGGTGCACCTCCTTGCCGGCGGCGCGCAGGGCCAGCGCGATGGGGAGGCCGGCGTAGACGTCGAAGCCGCCGCCGGCGCCCGCGACGAGGATGCGGTCCACGGCCAGCAGACGGGTGAGCAGCGGAGGTTGCAGCAGCGAGGTCACCCGCGGGACGGTAGCAGGCCCGTGTGGCCCGGGCGCTGTCGGTGGCGCGTGCGAAGATGCGGGCACGACCCAGGAGGCGCCGATGTCCGAGCTCGACCCCGAGGTGCTCAGCGAAGCCCGTGACCGGGCCCGTGAGGTGATCCGGTGCGGCTTCCAGGAGCCGGACGAGATAGCCGAGTCCCTGGCCGAACTCCTCGACGACCAGGGACTGACGGAGGAGGAGGCGGGGCTGATCGTGGCTCCGCTCTGGGAGGAGCGGCTGGCCGAGCAGGCCGGCTGGCCCGAGGTCACCGACGTGGACCGGCTCGGCGCGGCCTTCGACGCGCTGGAGGAGTCGGGCGTCGTCGCGGCGATGGACTTCACCTGCTGCGCGAGCTGCGGCTACGCCGAGATCGGCGACGAGGCCGACGAGGACTCGCGCGGCTTCGTGTTCTTCCACCAGCAGGACACCGAACGCGCCGCCGCCGGAAAGGGCCTGATGCTGCGCTACGGCGGCTTCCGGCCGGCCGGCGGACCGGACGGCGAGGGCTCGGCGGACGCCGCGGCGCTCCGGACGGTGGGCATCGGGCGGGAGGTGGTGGCCGCGCTGACGGCGGAGGGCCTGACGGTGGAGTGGGACGGCTCGCCCGACAAGGCGATCCTGCTCGCCCCGCTGGAGTGGCTGAACCGCCTGCCGGAGTAGCCGCCCGGGCCGGGGGCCCGTGGACGGGGCTTCGCATATGCCTCCGGCATTGCCACGCGCGTAGACCGACGGCCCGCGAAATGGCCCCGGGCTCAGTCGGGGAGGATCCCCCAGTCGTCCACCGGCCCCCACAGCGGCGAGGTGCAGCGCTCGTAGGTCGCCCGCCAGTGCGGCCAGGAACGGGCCACCTCGTCGTCGCACTCGGCCAGCAGCCGCTCGACGACGGACGGCTCCACGCCCTCCAGCAGCCAGGCCAGCGCGTCGGCCGAGCCCGGGCCGTCGGCCGAGCGCAGCAGGTCCAGCAGCTCGGGCAGGCTGCCGACCCGCGAGTTGTCGGCGAACACGCCCGCCATCCGCGGGAGCAGCTGGCGCTCCTCGATCCGCAGGTGCGTCTCCAGCCGGGCCGCGAGGTCCTCGATCGCGTACGCCACCGGCCAGACGCTGCCGGTGTCCCGGCTGGCGATCCGGACCAGCGTGGTGACCCTGGTGAACGAGTGGTCGAGGTTGTGGTGGTCCGCCTCCAGCCAGTTGAGCAGCAGCCGCAGCTCGGGCGCGAAGCGGCGCACGATCGGCCAGATCCGGGTGTCCTGCTGCTCGTGGTGGCAGGTCAGCATCGCCGTCACGAAGTCCCAGTGCCGCAGCAGCGCCTCGCCCTTGGTGTCCTCGCCGGGCTGCAGCAGCCGCAGCGCGGTGGGCAGCCGGGCGAGGTCGCGGCGCAGCGCGGCGTGCACCAGCCGCAGCCCGGCGAAGCGGACCGCCTGGGGCTCTTCGTCGTCGGTCCGCTCGGGCGCGGTGGCGGACGGCGGCGGCAGCAGGTGGATCGGCATGGCACTCTCTTCACGAATCGGCGGGTCGTGCGGGTCACGGCCCCCGGAAGGCGGCCCCGTTCACTGTGCGTGCAGTCGATCAGAGGTGAATCAATGTCCGATTGACGCGCAGGTCACAGCCGTTTCGGCGGCCCGGACGCGGGTGGTGCCGCATGGCGGGGAAGAGCGCGGGACGAAAGAACCGCCGGTGCCCGGGACGAATCCCCGGCACCGGCGGTCGGTGCGTCAGGTCGGCGCGTACGGGCCCGTGCGGTCAGGCCGGCGCGTACGGGCCCGTGCGGTCAGGCACGTGCGTTCAAGCGGACGGTGTCAGTCGGCCGCCGGGCCCGCCAGGTTCTTGGTGAGCCACTGCAGCGTGTCCGGGATCATCTTCTTGAAGTCCGAGGTCAGGTGCTTGCCGCCGGGCTGCTCGTAGTACTCGATGGCGACCGGCGGGGCGGCCTTGGCCACCCAGCTCTTGACGACGCCCTTCTCGTAGGCGTTGGCGCCGCCCGCGGTGACCAGCATCTTCACGTCCGCCTTGCCCTGGGTGACCAGGACGTCGGGGTTGTTGGCCATCCGCTCGGCGTCGTGGCCCTTCCACAGGTGGGAGTCGGGGATGAAGTAGCCGTCGATCGGGACGGCGGCCTTGTACACGTCGGGGTACTGGAGCGACAGCTTGGCGCTGCAGAACCCGCCGGTGGAGGCGCCCATGATGCCCCAGCTGTCGCGGCCCTTCAGGGTGCGGAAGTTGGCGCGGACCCAGTCCGGGATGTCCTGGGCCATCCAGGTCGCCATCTTGGGCTGGCCCGGGATGTCGGAGCAGTCCAGCGCGTTGTTCTCGTCGCCGTTGAAGTTCTGCACCGGCATGATCATGATGAACGGGTGGGCCTTGCCGGCCTTGGCCAGCTCCTCGTCCACCTCCTGGATCGGCAGCTGGTTGTCGGTCCAGGTGTTGTAGCCGTTGCTCTGGCCGCCCGCGTAGAGGGTCAGCACCGGGAAGCCGGTCTTGGCGTACTTGGGGTCGTTGTACTCGGGCGGCAGCCAGACCCACACCTGGCCGGTCACCCCGGACTTCGGGCCGGCCAGCTTGGTCATCATGATCGGGCCGGCGGCGGTGTCGCGGACCTTGGTCAGCGCGGGCTGGCCGGTCGGCGTCTGGACCTTGCCGCCCGCGGCCGGGGCCGTGCCGGCCGGGGCGGGTGTGCCGGTGGCCGCGGCCGGGTCGCCCGGGACCGCGCTCGAACCCGACGCGCTCGGGGTGCCCGCCGCCTTGGCGCTGTCCCCCTTCCCGCCGCCCGAACTCCCGCAGGCGGCGAGCGAGGCAGCCAGGGTGAGCACGGCGGCGCCGGTCAGGACGGCGCGGGAACGGGACGACTGCCTAAGCACGGTGAGGACTCTCCGACCGATGACGCGCCCGGGCCGGCTGGCCGGGCGGCGGCCCCCGGGTGGGGCCGGACAGGCCCGGGGAGCGCCTCGGCGCGGCCCCCGGAAGTGCGGCTCGCCGCGGCGGGCCGTCCTGCGATCTTATGACGTGGGCCGGGGCGGGCCGGTTGCGCGTCGGCCACCGGAAATCCAATGTTTGTCCGCGATCAGGTAAAACCCGTCACATGTTCCGACCGGCCCCCGCCGGACGGCGGGGTGCACAGCGGATCACGCGCCGCGCCGCGTGATCTTTGGGTCCTTCCACCAGTGACGGCGGCCTCGCCGATCGGCGACGATCGGCTCAGTACCGAGCCGGCTCGGACCGGAGAACGAGGAGCGCCGCCATGTCCCAGCAGACCGCCGCCGCCACCGGCACCGCCGTCGTCACCGGAGCCGGCAGCGGGGTCGGCCGGGCCGTCGCGGTGGAGCTGGCCGCGGCCGGCTGGCGGCTCGTCCTGGCCGGGCGCCGGGAGGAGCCGCTGCGGGAGACCGCCCGGCTGGCCGGCGGCCCGGCCGCCGTGGTGCCCACCGACGTCACCGACCCGGCGGCGGTGGACGCGCTCTTCGCGGCCGCCGTCGAGCGCTTCGGCCGGGTGGACCTGCTGTTCAACAACGCGGGCGGCTTCGGCCCGGCCGTCCCGGTGGACGAGCTGGAGGTGGACGCCTGGCGCGCGGTCGTCGACCTCAACCTGACCGGCGCCTTCCTGTGCGCCCGGGCCGCCTTCCGGCAGATGAAGGCGCAGGACCCGCAGGGCGGCCGGATCGTCAACAACGGCTCGATCTCCGCACACGTCCCGCGCCCGCACTCGATCGCCTACACCGCGACCAAGCACGCCGTCACCGGGCTGACCAAGTCGCTCTCGCTGGACGGCCGCCCGTACCGGATCGCCTGCGGGCAGATCGACATCGGCAACGCGGCCACCGACATGACGGCGGCGATGAGCGCCGGGGTGCGGCAGGCGGACGGGCGGATCGCGCCGGAGCCGACGATGGACGTGGCCGACGTCGCGCGCACGGTGCGGCACATGGCGTCGCTGCCGCTGGAGGCGAACGTGCAGTTCGCGACGGTGATGGCGACCACGATGCCGTACGTCGGACGCGGCTGACCCGGCCCGCCCACTTCCCCACTCACCTCGCTCGCCCCGCGGGTCCCGCTCGTCGCCGTCCCACCGGCCGCCGCAGAGTTCGACGTCGAGGACGACGGGAGTGGTGCTCATCCCGCGATGGTGCCGGTGGCGTCGCCCGGACCGGGGGTTCGAAACGGCCGAGCCACCCGCAGGAGGGATCCCCGTCACGCCGCGCCGACGCGACCGACGGGGATCCCGGCACCCGCTACGGCTGCCAGGTGTCGTTCAGCGCGACCGTCCCCGAGGAGGGCACCGTCGCCGTCCGGTTGGCGCCGGACTCCCAGGTCACCGCCCCGCTCGCGTCCTTGCGGACGTACTTGTACTGGAAGGACGTGCCGGCCGGCAGGGACAGCGCCAGCGACCAGACCGGGTAGCCGGCGGACGAGAGCGGCAGCGCCTTGGCCGGGTCCCAGGCGCCCAGCGCCGGGTTGTCGCCGACGACGTAGACGTTCTGGCCGTACGCGGTGGTCGCGTTGACGTTGAACGAGGCGCCGGAGACGGTCGTCCCGGGCTGGACGTACAGCGCGATCGCGTCGCCCGCGCCGACCGTCGCGGTGAACTGCCCGTTGGCGCCGACCTGGTAGGTCGGGCCGGTGCAGCCGCCGCCCGGCTGCGGGTCGCCGTGCTGGACGTCGCAGTAGGTGCCGGCGGGCAGGCCGGTCTGGAAGGTCTGGGTGATCGCGCCGGTCTCGTGGTTGATCGCGACGTAGCCCCGGTCGCCACGGCCGAAGGCGATCGCGTTGTTGCCGTTGGACCACCAGTCGGTCACGCCGGTGCCGGCGACGGCGTTGCGGAAGCCGACCATGTTGGCGATCTGCCGCCAGGCGTGGGTGCAGTTCCAGCCGTCCTGGTAGCAGGCGTTCACGGCGCCGCCGTTGGGCGGGCCGTCGTCCGTGTTGGTGAAGGCGTAGCCGGAGTAGACGTTGGGCGAGCCGTAGGTCGAGGCGAGCAGGAACACGTTGGCGAGCGTGTAGGTGTTCCCGTAGGTGTAGTTGAGGGTCGAACCGTTGCGCTCGGTGTCCCAGTTGTCGATGAAGCTGCGCGCCTGGCCGCTCGGCAGGTAGCCCCAGGAGGCGCCCCAGCCGTTCAGGTTGGCGAGCTTGTCACCGGTGAAGATGCGCTTGAGGTCGGTGCCGACGCGGAACTCGTCGACGTCGCCGTTGCCGGTGTACTCGGACGGCTGGATCGGCTCGCCGGCGCCGTAGATGACCTCCTGGACCCAGAAGGCGTTGGGGTTGGCCATCTTCGCCTTGATCGCGGCCAGGTCGGCGGCGGCGATGTGCTTGGCGGCGTCGATCCGGTAGCCGTCGACGCCGAGCGAGGCCAGGTCGTCCATGTAGTGCGCGATGGTCTGCTGGACGTACGCGCTGCCGGTGTCCAGGTCGGCGAGGTTGACCAGCTCGCAGGTCTGCACGTTGGTGCGGTCCTGGTAGTTGCTGACCGGCTGGCGGCAGGAGTGGAAGTCCTGGTCCTGGTAGAAGCCGGGGTAGTTGTACTTCGTGTAGGCGGTGCCGCCGGTGCCGGTGCCCGAGCCGGCCGTCATGTGGTTGATCACGGTGTCGGCGATGACCTTGACGCCGGCCGCGTGGCAGGTGTCGACCATGTTCTTGAACGAGGTCCGGTCACCGAGCCGTCCGGCGATCCGGTAGCTGACCGGCTGGTAGGAGGTCCACCACTGCGGGCCCTGGATGTGCTCCTGGGGCGGCGAGACCTCGACGAACCCGTAGCCCTTCGGGCCGAGGGTGCTGGTGCAGGCCTGGGCGACGGAGTCGAAGCGCCACTCGAAGAGGGTCGCGGTGACGTCCTTGCCGTTGTTGGCGGGCGGGGCGGCCTGGGCGGTGGGGGCGCCGAGGCTCGCGGTGAACGAGAGCGCGAGCGCCGCCGAGGCGGCGAGCGCTCCGGCCGCGCGGGCGGGCCGGCGGGTGGGGGCGGTGGTGACCACGTCGTCTCCAAGGGGGGCGGCTGAGGTGGGGCAGCCAAGGTGCAGGAAGTTTCTGTAACTTGCCGGAAACTTGCAGCGAACTTAGAGCCGCCGGGAGACACCGTCAAGACAAGGGGACGAAACGTTTCCGCATCAGTAGCCCGCATCAGTAGCCCGCGCCAGCAGGAGCACGGGGACACGACGGGGGCCCGGCAGCCGCCTCGGCTGCCGGGCCCCCGCCTACCGACCTACGGTCAGCCGGTCTGGATGGAGGTGTCGTCGATCACGAAGCTGGTCTGCAGCGAGGCGTCCTCGGTGCCGGTGAACTTGAGCGTGACGCTCTTGCCCGCGTACGCCGACAGGTCGAAGGTCCGCTGCTGGTAGCCGGCCGCCG
>NZ_JAQYXB010000402.1:0-359 GCF_036322405.1 Streptomyces sp. SP17BM10
TTTTTTTTTTTTTGTTTTGTGTTTTTTTTTTGTTTTTTGGGTTTTTTGTGGTGGTTTGGGGTGGGGGTTTGTTTTTTTTTGGGGTGGGGGGGGTGGTGTTTGTGGGGGTTGGGGGGGGGGGGGGGGGGGGGGGGGTTGGTGTTTTGTGTTGGGGGGGGGGGGGGGTTTTGGGGTTTGTTGGGCCCTCGGCGGGGCGCCACCGGGTGGGTGGTCCGGGGGGGGGGGGCCGGGGGCGCCCGCACAGCCACCCCAACCAAGCGCAACCCACCGACCCGAGCGGGGCCCCCCCCGCCACGGCGGCGGCCGCCGGGGGGGGGGGGGGGGGGGTGGGCCCACCCACCAACAAAAAAAAAAAAAAA
>NZ_JAQYXB010000403.1:0-35628 GCF_036322405.1 Streptomyces sp. SP17BM10
TCGATGATCGAGGCCGCCATCTGCGACGGCGACTGGGTCACCGTGCGCCGCCAGCCGGTCGCCGAGAACGGCGACATCGTGGCCGCGATGATCGACGGCGAGGCCACCGTCAAGCGGCTCAAGCGCGAGGACGGCCGGATCTGGCTGATGCCGCACAACCCCGCCTACGAGCCGATCAACGGCGACAACGCGACCATCCTGGGCAAGGTCGTGGCGGTCCTGCGCCGTCTCTGAGGCGGGTGCGCCCGCGCGCACCGGGAAGGGGCTCCACCGCGTTCGCGCGGGGAGCCCCTCCGGCGTTTCCGAAGCTCTGGAAGCGCTCTAAGAACCGCGCTTGGCCACCGGCCTGACCGGCGGCGCGGAGGCGTCGATCGCCGCCAGCGAGCGCCGCACCTGGTTGCGGTCCGTCGTGTACCAGAACTCCGGCATCGAGGAGCGGAAGAAGCCCCCGTACCGCTTGGTCGCCACCCGTGGGTCGAGCACCGCCACGATCCCGCGGTCGTCGGCCGCGCGGACCAGCCGGCCCGCGCCCTGCGCCATCAGCAGCGCCGCGTGCGTCGCCGCGACCGCCATGAAGCCGTTCCCCCCGCGCTGTTCGACGTCCTTCTGCCGGGCGCTCATCAGCGGGTCGTCCGGCCGCGGGAACGGGATGCGGTCCATCACCACCAGCTGGCAGGCCGAGCCGGGCACGTCCACGCCCTGCCAGAGCGAGAGCGTGCCGAACAGGCAGGTGGTCGCGTCCGAGGCGAACTCGCGGATCAGCTCGCCCAGGGTGTCCTCGCCCTGGAGCAGGATCCGGTTGTCGAGCCGCCCGCGCATCGCCTCGGCGGCCGCCTGGGCACCGCGCATCGAGGAGAACAGGCCCAGCGTCCGACCGCCGGCCGCGCCGATCAGCTCCTCCAACTCGTCGAGCATGTCCGGTCGTTCGGGATCGCGGCCGGGCTCGGAGAGGTGCTTGGCGACGTACAGGATGCCCTGCTTGGGGTACTTGAACGGCGAACCGACGTCGATGCCGCGCCAGTGCGGCACCGCGTCCTCGCCGAAGCCGGCGTCGGCGTGCGGGTTGTCCCCCGGCGTGCGCTCGTCCGGCAGCCGGGCCTCCGAGGGGAGGCCGACCGAGCCGGCCACGCCGGTGAAGTCCCCGCCGAGCTTGAGCGTCGCCGAGGTCAGGACGACCGAGCGCTCCTTGTAGAGGCCCTCGCGCAGCAGCCCCGACACGCTCAGCGGCGCGACCCGCAGCGAGGCCGTGCCCATCCCGAAGCGGTCGTTGCGCTCGATCCAGACGACGTCGTACTCGGAGTCCTCCAGCAGCCGTTCGGCGGTCTCGTGGAGCGTCTCGACGGAGGCCATGGCCTGCTTGCGGACCGCGTCCTCGTCGGTGAGCCCCTTGTCCCTGGTCTCGCCGAGCGAGGTGATCACCTGCCGGGCGGAGTCCCGGATGGCCGTGACGGCGTACGCCAGGTACTCGGGCAGCTCCTCGATCCGGCCGGGCTGGGCGGTCTCCATCAGGCCGTGGTAGTTCTCGGCGGCGGCCTGGAGCGCGTCGACGGCCTTCTCGTTGGCCAGCCGCGCGGCCCGCTTGACCGCCCGGTTGACCGCGCCGACGGTCAGCTCGGCGGTGGCCGCGCCGGTGACCCGGTTGACCAGCTCGTGCGCCTCGTCGACGATCAGCAGCCCGTGCTCGGGCAGCACCGGCGCGCCCTCGATCGCGTCGATCGCGAGCATCGCGTGGTTGGTGACGACGACGTCCGCGAGCTTGGCCCGCTCCCTGGCCTTCTCCGCGAAGCACTCCTGCCCGTACGCACAACGCGTCGCGCCCAGGCACTCCTTGGACGTCACCGACAGCTGGGCCCACGCCCGGTCGGACACGCCGGGGCTCATGTCGTCGCGGTCGCCGGTCTCGGTCTCGTCCGCCCACTCGCGCAGCCGCAGCACCTCCTGCCCGAGCTTGCTGGCCGCCCCGCCGAGGGCCTCGGCCGCGTCGAACAGGCCCTCGCCCTCGTCGCTCGGGGTGCCCTCGTTCGCCCGGTGCAGGCACAGGTAGTTGGAGCGGCCCTTGAGCATCGCGAACAGCGGCCGGCGGCGCAGCACCGGGTGCAGCGCGTCGACCGTGCGCGGCAAGTCGCGTTCGACCAACTGGCGTTGGAGCGCCAGGGTGGCGGTGGCGACCACGACGCGGTCCCCGTGCGCGAGCGCGGGCACCAGGTACGCGAGGGACTTACCGGTGCCGGTGCCGGCCTGGACGAGCAGGTGCTCGGCGTGGTCGACCGCGTCGGCGACGGCCTCGGCCATCTTCACCTGGCCGGGGCGTTCCACGCCGCCGACGGACTCGACGGCGGCGTGGAGCAGCTCGGGGATGCGCGAGCGGGGGACCGCGACGGCTTCCTCGACGTCGGCAGGGGCGGCTGCGTCCTCGCCGGGGAGCTGGGTTTGGGAGTCGTTCGTCATGACCCTCCCACCCTACGGCGCGGGGGTGACAATCCGGTCGCGCTGCCCCGGAAGATCCGCGCCGGGGGTGACGAGGGCGTTGGGCACGGTGCCGTACCGGGCGGCGTGGGGCCGGTGCGGGCGGTCCTGGTAGCCGTCGAGGAGCAGCCGGTTGCGGTTGAGGCAGAGCCGGTCGATCCGCGGGGTGAGGAGGTCGAACAGCTCGAAGCGTTCGCGCAGCTCGGGGAAGCGGTCGTGGTGGCGGCCGATCTCCTCGCGCAGGAGGGCCCAGAAGTCGGCCTCGGGCAGGCCGGTCTGCTCCTCCAGGAGCGGGGCGAGGTAGCGGTAGACGCCGATGAAGAGCCCGGAGTGGAGGAACTGGCACAGGCCCTGCGGGGGCTCGCGGAGCAGGACGTCGTCGACCTCCGCGGGCAGGTCGCGCAGTTCGGGGAGGTCCTCGTCGCTCAGGTTGACGTCGTCGACGAAGTCCTTGACCGCGAGCCGGGCCGGGGCCTCGTGCGCGTCGAAGACGACGATGGCGTTCTCGCCGTGGGGGGAGAAGACCAGCCCGTAGCGGTAGAGGAAGTGGAGCAGCGGCGGCAGCATGACGGCGAACAGCCGGCGGGTCCACTCGGCGGGGGCGAGCCCGGAGCGGGCGACCAGCTCGGCGACCAGGGCGCGGCCGTCGGAGCCGGTCTGCAGGAGGGACGCGAGGGTGCGGGCGCGTTCGCCGCCGTCCAGGAAGGGGCCGAGCGGTTCGCGCCAGATCGCGCCGAGGAGCTCCTTGTACTGGTAGGGCGCCTCGGGCAGGTCGCGGTAGAGCGGGTGGTCGACGGTGACGGAGGCGATCTCGCCGAGCAGGATCACCCGGCACTCGTCGCGCAGGAAGGGGTCGGCGTCGCGCAGACCGTGGATCCAGGCCGTGACGGCGGGCGCGGCGAGGGTGCGCTCCACCGGCAGGCCGCGCCAGACCAGGGTGTTGAGGATGGAGAGCGGCAGTTTGACGGTGCAGCGTTCGGGGTGGGCGGTGTTGAAGAAGGAGCGGATGGACTGCTGGGGCAGCCGTGGGTCGCCGTCGGAGGGCAGCGGGACGATCTCGCCGGAGGCGATCCAGGGCGCGAACAGCGGGACGACCGTCTCGTCCCACTGCCAGGGGTGGACGGGCAGCAGCAGGTAGTCGTCGGCGTCGGGGCCGAGCGCGGCGCGCAGGGCGCCGGGGTCGTCGAGCTCGCGGGCGTAGAGCTGCTCGGGCCGTACGAGGCCGGGCACGCCGCGGTAGCGGGCGAGGCGCCGGTGGACGGCGATCCAGGGCAGCGGGTGCGGGGTGCGCGCCTCGGGGGCCCAGCGGGCGGCGTCGGCGGCGGAGAAGCCGATCCGGCCCTTGTTGGGGACGATCCAGGGGTGGCCCTCCTGGCGGCCCTCCAGGGCGGCGTGGTCGAGGTCGGCGAGTTCGGCGGCGGTGAGCGCGGTGGCCAGCTGGTGCGCGTCGGCGGTGAGGGTGGCGGTGAGCTCGCGGATCAGGTGGCCGGTGGTCTCGCCGCGCAGGCCGAGGGCGTGCCGGGCGTACGGGAGGAAGCGCAGTGGGTCGAGGCCGTCCTCGCGGTCGCAGCGGACGGAGCCCGGGTCGACCCGCCAGCTGCCGTAGGCGCCGCGGCGGGCGGTGAAGCGGTACTCGGCCTCGGGCAGCGCGAGCAGGTACGCGCCGTCCGCCGCGCCCGGGACGGGGAGCGGGGTGAGCAGCTCCTCGTAGGCGAACTCGCCGAGCATCTTGGCCAGCAGCGCGCGTCCGGCCCGCTGCCAGGGCCCGGGGGCGAGCTGCGGCGGCAGGTAGAGCGGCGGTTCAGCGGCCGGCGGTTGCGGCACGGGTCAGCTCCTGGGGGTGGGGGAAGGCGGGGACGGGCGGCGCGAAGCCGGTCCAGGCGGTGCGGGTGGGCAGCCGGTGGACGGTGCGGCCGGTGACGGCGTTGAGGATGACGGCGGCGCGGTGCGCGCCGAGTCCGAGGTCGGGGGTGCCGACGCCGTGGGTGTGCAGTTCGGCGTTCTGGACGTAGAGGCCGCCGGTGAGTTCGGGCCGGGTGGCGACCCGGTGGTCCAGGTCGACCCGGTAGCGACCGGCCTCGTCCCAGTCGATCAGGTGGGCGAGTGGTTCGAGCGCGGCCGGGCGGGCGGCCCGGTAGCCGGTGGCGAGCACCACGGCGTCGGTGCGCACGAGGTGCTCGGCGCCGGAGTCGGTGTGCGCGCAGCGCAGTTCGAGGCCGCCGCAGGGGCCGGGCCGGGCTTCGGTGACGGCGGTGCCGGGGGTGATCTCGACCGGGGCGGCGTCGATCGGGCGGCCGATGGTCCGCTCGTAGAGGTGGTCGTGGATCTCGGCGAGGGTCTCGGCGCTGGCGGCCTTGTGCAGCTGCCACTGGGCGGCGACCAGGGTGGCCCGGACGGGCTCGGGCAGGCCGTGGAAGTAGCGGGTGTAGTCGGGGGTGAAGTGCTCCAGACCGAGCTTGGAGTACTCCATGGGCGCGAGGGCCCGGGTGCGGGTGAGCCAGCGCAGCCGGACGCCGTCGCCGTCGTGGCGGCGCAGCAGGTCGAGGAAGACCTCGGCGCCGGACTGGCCGCTGCCGACGACGGTGATGTCCCGGGCGCCGCCGAGGCCGGCCCGCCGGTCGAGGTAGTCGGCGGAGTGGAACGCTCCGGGGTGCCCGTCGAGGGCGGCGAAGGCCTCGGGCAGGACGGGCCGGGTGCCGACGCCGAGCGCGAGGTTGCGGGCGTGCACGCGGCTGCGCCGGCCGGTCGCGGTGTCGGTCAGCTCGGCCCGGAACAAGCCGTCCTCCCAGTGCAGTTCGCTGACCTCGGTGGCGAACCGGCAGGTGCCGAGCCGTTCGGCCGCCCAGCGGCAGTAGTGGTCGTACTCGCGGCGCGGCAGTTGGAAGCGCTCGGCGAAGTAGAACGGGAACAGCCGTTCCTGGTCGCGCAGGTAGTTGAGGAAGGACCACCGGTTGGTCGGGTCGACCAGGGAGACCAGGTCGGCGAGGAAGGGCACCTGCATCCGGGCCCCGTCGACCAGCATCCCCGGGTGCCAGCGGAATTCCGGGCGCTGGTCGCAGAAGAGCGTCCGCAGGCCGGGCACGGGCTCGGCGAGCGCGGCGAGCGAGAGGTTGAACGGGCCGATGCCCACGCCGAGCAGGTCGTACGGCGGCTGGGGGGTCGAGGAGTGCACGGGGGTGTCCTAGGCGGGGAGTAAGGCGCGGTCGCGGATCATCAGGGCGGCGCGCTTGTCGGGCAGGTCGAGCTCGCCGGCCGGGCGGAACCCGGCCCGTTCGAAGGCCCGGACCGAGCGCCGGTTGCGGACGTCGGGTTCGGCCACCACCCTTTCGCAGCGCGGCCGTTGCCGCAGGATCCGGTCGGCGAGGGCGGCCAGCAGGACGGCGCCCAGGCCCCGGCCGCGGCTCGCGGCGGGGCCGAGCAGCAGGTGGACGCCGATGTCGTGGGGCCGGGCCGGGTAGTGCGCGGCGAGCGGGTCGAGGTCGGCGCGGTAGATCTCCCAGTAGCTCATCGGGGTGCCGTCGAGCAGGCCGAGGCAGGGCACGCTGCGCCCGTCGCCGTCGAGCTGGGCCCGGACGTGGGCGGCAGTGACGGCGGGTGGCCCGGCGAGCTCCCAGAAGGCGGCGACCTCGGGGTCGTTCATCCAGCGGGCGAGCAGGTCGAGGTCGGCGGGCAGCCGGACCGGGCGGAGCCGGAACCCGCCGGCCGGGGTGGGGGTCTCGCCCCACCCGGGCACGTCGTCGAGCATGGTCACGCGTCCGCCAGGGGGTTGGGGATGTCCACGTAGACGGACTGCGTGGCGACCGGGCCGACCAGCTCGTCCAGGCCGTTGATCCGGGTGAGCAGGTTGGCCTTGCAGGGCAGGGTGGGCGCGTCGAGCAGCAGGGCGGGCAGCGCCGAGCCGGTGGCGGTCGCCTCCGGTCCGGCGAGGAAGCGGCGCAGTGCGGCCAGCAGCACCGTTTCGTCGGCGAGCCCCTGGGAGCCGAGCGCGCCGACCAGGCCGAGCACGTGGTTGATGCCGAGGTAGTAGGCGAAGTGGTGGTCGATGACGTCGTCCGGGAGGAAGGTGTCGCTGTGCTCGCCGAGGCCGGGCAGCCGGGCGCCGAGCCGCTCGCGGGCGCTCTCCCGGTAGTAGTAGCCCTGGTTGTCGCGGTAGCGCCCGCCGCGGGGCCAGCCCTCGGCGTCGAGCAGGACGAGGCTGTTCTGCTGGTGCGCTTCCAGGGCGATGCCGCCGCGGCCGTCCAGCCACAGGACGGGGAGCACGACGGCGTCCAGGTAGCGCAGGAACCATTCAGCGGCCACGGTGCGCAGCGGGCGGCCGCAGCGCACGGCGAGCGCCCGGAGGGTGTCGCCGAGGCGGGACGGCACGGTGGTGCCGGTGCCCAGGGGCTGTTCGGCGACGAGCCCTGCGACGCACAGCACGCGGTCGGTGGGGGCGAAGGGCTGGGCGCGCAGGACGGTGTCCAGGCCGCCGGGGTCGCCGAGGCCGGGGTGGTCGACGCCGATCCAGGCGGGGTCGCGGACGACGTCGAAGCCCGGGTGGGCGGCGCGCCACTCGGCGGCGAGGCCGCTCTCCAACAGCCGGTGCACCTCCAGGCCGCGATGGAGCTCCTTGCGCAGGTTCTCCCGGCGGGAGTTGGTGATCCGCAGGCCGAGCGAGAGCTTGAGCATCCACGGGGTGCCGGGCCGGTAGACGGTGCGCACCGAGGAGGTGGGGTACCAGGGGTCGCCGGCCGGGCCGAGGTCGTGCAGGAGTCCTTCGGCGAGCAGGGCGGCGACGGCCGGGCGGTGCGCGAGTTCGCGGGCCTGCCAGGGGTGCAGGGGCAGCGCGGCGGTACCGGGCGGCAGCGGGGTGCGGTCGCCGAGGAGGCGGGCGGTGATCCGCTCGGCGCTGTCGGGGACGGCGGAGCCGGCGGCGAGCAGGGCCCGGTCGACGGCGTACCAGTGGAGCCGGAAGGAGCCGTGCAGTTCGGGCGAGTAGGCGGCGCTCTGGGCGGGGCCGAGGCCGTCGCGGCTCTTCGGGGTGGGGTGCAGGGGGTGGCCGAGCAGCAGGGACTGTTCGGCGGCGAGGAAGTGGGAGCCCTCGGGGCCGCCGGGGGTGGCGGCGGTGCGGCGGTGGGCGAGGATCTCGGTGGTGCGCACGACGGAGTCGGCGACCCGGGCGGCCAGGTCGGCGACCTGCCCGGGGTCGGGCCGGTCGGCGGCCGCGGCGGCGAGCAGCGCGGCGGCGGTGACGGCGTCCACCGGGGCGTCGGTGGTGCCCTCGCCGGCGCCGAGGCGGGCCGGGCCGAAGCGGTGCCAGCCGCCGGGCGACCAGTGGCGGACGGGTGCGGACAGCCGCGCGGCGCCGCCGAGCACGGCGATCCGCAGTCGGCCGTCCGGTCCGGGGCGGGCGCCGGTCTCGCGCGTCCAGCAGCGCAGCAGGGCCTCCAGCGCGGCCTGTTCGGCCGCGACGGCGGGGTCGGGGTGCAGCAGCGGGTCGGGCCCGGCCGGCCGGTCCGCGGGCGGCAGCGGTCGGGGCGGGGCTCCGGTCAGGGCGGCGGTGCTCAAGGGTGCTCCTCGGGACGCGTGGGGTGCGGACGCGCGCGGGTGGCGGAGGGGGTTCGGCGGGCGCTCGCACCGTCGCGTCAGGTAAGGGTTACCTATCCCTGACGGGTGATCACAAGGACGGCTCACTCGTCCGGGTGAAGATCGGTGATTGTTCACCGCCGGGGAGGAAGGCCCGGTTGTGCCGGAGGAGCCCGTGGAGGATTCGTCACGGATCGGTGACCACCGCTCAGGAGCCGCAACCCGGGGGCGCCCGGCGTCGTCCTCCCGACCAGTGGAAGACTCCTGCACCGGGCCGTCCCGTCCACGAACCACCGTCCCGTCCACGCACCGATCCACAGGGGGAAGCGCACAGATGCCATCGATCCACCGGTCCGCCGTCGCGGCCGTCCTCGCCGCCGGCACCCTGTTCGCGGTGAGCGCCTGCGGTCCGGACAGCCCGTCCTCGGCCTCCGGCACGGGCACCCCCGCCCCGCCACCCGCCTCGGCGAGCGGCCCCGGCGGCCCCGCCGCGGGCGGCGTCATCGGCGGGATCACGCTGCCCTCGGGCATCCCCACCAGCCTGCTGGAGGGCCTGCCCAAGAGCTGGGACGACCTGAAGAAGTGGAAGTTCGAGGACTGGGACAACTGGGCGTCCAAGCACGTCTTCAACAACCCGGTCGTGAAGGACTTCTGGAACCCGGACAAGATGGGCGACTCCAAGCCGGCCGACCCGGCCCCGCCCACCGCCAAGCCGGCCGCCGACGACGGCGGGACCGACCCCGAGCCGCCGGTGGTCAAGGCCGTGCCGGTGCCGCGCCCGTACACCAAGCAGCCGTCCGGCAAGGTGTTCTTCAGCGCCCAGGGCGGCCGGGGCAACTGCTCGGCGACGGTCATCACCGACCCGCAGCACCCGGGCAAGAGCAACCTCGTCTGGACGGCCGGCCACTGCGTGCACGAGGGCAAGGGCGGCAACTACTACAAGGACCTCGTGTTCGTGCCCGCCTACAACAACTCGGGCGCCTCCAGCGGCGGCAAGAAGGCCCCGCTGTCCGAGCTTGCCCCGCTCGGCACCTGGTGGGCCGACCAGGTCACCACGTCGCCGCAGTGGGTGGTCGAGGGCGGCGGCACCGGGGACGCCGCCAGCCAGTACGACTTCGCGATCATGCACGTGAGCAACCAGAGCGGCACCGGCAAGTCGCTGGAGGAGACGGTCGGTTCGGCCGTCCCGGTCTGGTTCGACGCCCCGCGCGACCAGCTCTCGGTGTCGGCCGCCGGCTACCCGCTCTACAAGCCGTTCGACGGCCAGGAGCTGTACAAGTGCGTCGGCGGGAAGCCGGCCCGCCTGACCTTCGACCCGAAGCGGCCGCCGATGCTCACCATCGGCTGCGACATGACCCAGGGCGCCAGCGGCGGCGGCTGGTTCGCCACCATGCCGGACGGGAGGACGGCGCTCGTCAGCAACACCTCGATCGGCACGCAGGACCACACCTCGCTGAGCGGCCCGTACCTCGAGTCGGTCGCCAAGAACGCCCTGGACTGGATCTCCAGGAAGCAGTGACCGCGTTCGCTCACAGCCGGAGACGATCCACCGTGCCGCACACCACGCGCGGGCGCGTGCCGCGGCGCCGGGCCGCACCGGCCGGCGCCGCGGCCCTCGCCGCGCTCGCCCTCACCGCGACCGCCTGCGGGCCGCAAAGGCCCGCCGGGAACGCCGCGGGCGCGCCGGCCACCCTCGCCAGGCCGGCGCCGCCGAGCAGCCCCGGCGACCTGACCGGCTGGAAGGTCGACGACTGGGCCCGCTTCGTCGCCGACAGCGCCTTCGCCAACGAGGTGGCACCGGGCTTCTGGTCCCGCGCCAGGATGGAGGCCGCCACGGGCCGGCCCACCCCGCAGGCCCCGCGCCCCACCGACCGGGGCGACGCCCCGCAGGACGCTCCCCCGGCCCCGGTCCAGGCCCAGCCGCACCCGTACGGCCCGGCCGCCGCCGTGGTCGGCAGGCTCTTCGTGACCGCGCCCGGAGGCGACGCCGCCTGCTCCGGCACGGTGGTCTCCGACCCGGCCGCCCCGGGCCGCAGCAACCTCGTCTACACCGCCGCCCACTGCCTGCACGACGGTCAGGGCGGCGCCTGGCTGCGGAACATCACCTTCGTGCCCGGCTACAACCGCGACGGCCAGGCCGGCCGCGGGAAGCCGTCCACCGACCAGCAGGTGGCACCGTACGGCCGCTGGACGGCGGTGCGCGCGCTGGTCTCGCCGACGTGGCTCAAGGAGAACGGCACCGGCGCCCACGACCAGTACGACTACGGGATCCTCCGGGTGCGCGACGAGAGCGGCTCGGGCCGCTCGCTGGAGGAGACGGTCGGCGGCTCCGTCCCGGTGTGGTTCAACGCCCCGCGCGAGCAGATCACCTCGGCGTCCGCGTACGGCTACCCCACGGAGAAGCCGTACGACGGCACGGAGCTCGACCACTGCGACGCGCCGGCCGCGCCGGCCCGGCTGTCCTTCGACCGGACCCGCCCGCCGATGTACGCGATCGGCTGCACCATGACCGGCGGCGCCGACGGCGGCGGCTGGTTCATCGTCAAGGACGGCAAGCCCAACCTGATCAGCGTCACCTCGATCGGCAGCCGCGACCCCGCCGGCCACCTGGCCGGCCCCTCGCTCCAGGACCAGGCGAAGCAGGCCTTCGAGTACTTCGGCAAGAACGTCCGGTGACGCGCGCGGGCCCCCGGACAGAACCCTGTCCGGGGGCCCGCGCGAAGCCGATCAGCCTCGCAGCGCCACCGCGAAGCGCTCCAGCTCCGCGGCCAGCTCGACCGGCACCTTGGCGTGCAGCAGCGTGCCCTCGCCGGTGTGCTCGGTGGAGAGCAGCTCGCCCTCCGCGTGCACCCGGGAGACCAGCCCGCCCTGGGTGTAGGGCACCAGGGCCCGCACCTCGACGGCCGGGCGCGGCAGTTCGTCGTCGATGAGCTTCAGCAGCTCCTCGATGCCCGCGCCGCTGCGGGCCGACACCACGATGGCGTGCGGCTCGCGGCGCAGCAGGCGCTGCAGCACGTGCGGGTCGGCGGCGTCCGCCTTGTTGATCACCACGATCTCGGGGACGTTCTGGGCGTCCACCGAGACGATGACCTCGCGCACGGCGGCCAGCTGCGTCTCCGGCTCGGGGTGCGAACCGTCCACGACGTGCAGGATGAGGTCCGCGTCGGCGACCTCCTCCATGGTGGAGCGGAACGCCTCGACCAGGTGGTGCGGCAGGTGCCGGACGAAGCCGACGGTGTCGGCCAGCGTGTAGACCCGCCCGCTGGGCGTCTGCGCCCGGCGCACCGTCGGGTCCAGGGTGGCGAACAGCGCGTTCTCCACCAGGACGCCCGCGCCGGTGAGCCGGTTGAGCAGGGAGGACTTGCCGGCGTTGGTGTACCCGGCGATGGCCACGGACGGCACCTGGTTGCGCCGGCGCTCCTGGCGCTTGGTGTCGCGGCCCTTCTTCATGTCGGCGATCTCCTTGCGGAGCTTCGCCATCTTCTCGCGGATCCGGCGCCGGTCGGTCTCGATCTTGGTCTCACCGGGACCGCGGGTGGCCATGCCGCCGCCGGACGAGCCGGAGCCACCACCACCCATCTGCCGGGAGAGCGACTGGCCCCAGCCGCGCAGGCGCGGCAGCATGTACTGCATCTGCGCGAGCGAGACCTGCGCCTTGCCCTCGCGGGACTTGGCGTGCTGGGCGAAGATGTCGAGGATCAGGGCCGTCCGGTCGACGACCTTGACCTTGACCACGTCCTCCAGGTGGATCAGCTGGCCGGGCGTGAGCTCACCGTCGCAGACGACGGTGTCGGCGCCGGTGGAGGCGACGATGTCGCGCAGCTCCTTCGCCTTGCCGGAGCCGATGTAGGTCGCGGCGTCGGGCTTGTCGCGGCGCTGGATCACACCGTCCAGCACCTCGGAGCCGGCGGTCTCGGCGAGGGCGGCGAGCTCGGCCATCGAGTTCTCCGCCTCCTCCAGCGTCCCGTCGGTCCAGACACCGACGAGCACCACGCGCTCCAGGCGGAGCTGGCGGTACTCGACTTCGGTGACGTCCTGGAGCTCGGTGGAGAGGCCGGCGACGCGGCGCAGCGCGGCGCGCTCGCTGCGGTCGTACTGGTCTCCGTCGTAGTGCTGGCCGAGGTCCTCGTCGATGGCCGCGAGGTCCTCGTCCATGAGGGCTTCCGCTCGCAGACCGTCGAGGCGGCGCGGGGCGTCGGCGGGGTCGCGGGTGTCGAACGTGGAGGTCATTCTGTCCTTTGGTCGCTGGGCGGCTGCGGCGACGGCCCGTGGTCGGCACCGGAGCTCCTCTGCCCGGTGAACGCCGTGGGCCGGCCGCGCATTCCCCTCGATGGTCCCACGCCCGGTGCGGGCCGGTCACCCCCATTTCTTCCGGCCGCGCCGTCCTCGGGGGCGTGCGGGCGGCTCACGTCGTACACGCCGGAGACCCGGAGCATGGCCCGCATCAGCGCGGGCAGGGCGGACGGGGCGGGCAGCTCGACGGTGTAGGTGTGCCGCACCCTCAGCTCCTGGGGCGGCTCGACCTCGGCCGAGACGATGCCGACGTCCTCGGCGGAGATCGCCGCGGTCAGGTCGGCGAGCAGCCGGGGCCGGTTCAGGGCCTCGGCCCGCAGGGTGGCCCGGTAGCCGTCGGGAGGGGTGCCGTCCGCCTGCCAGCAGACCTCCAGCGCGCCCCGACCGGCGCTGCGCATCCGTTCCCCCGCCGGACAGCCGGTGCGGTGCACTGCGACGGTGCCGCCGCGGATCGGGTAGCCGGTCACCTCGTCCGGTGGCACCGGCGTGCAGCAACGGGCCAGCCGCACCGGCGCCCCCGGCCGCCCGGACACCGCGACCGGGGCGGCCCGGCGCTCCGCGGTGCGGTGCGCGGGCGGGGCGGGCTGCCCGGCGGAGGGGCCGGTGCGGACCACCGGCAGCCGGGCCGGGTGGTCGGCCAGCCAGCGCTCGATGGCGAGCCGGGCGGCCGGGGTGCGGGCGTGGGCGAGCCACTCGGGCGCGGGCCCGGAGGGCTCGGCGGCGCGCGGCCCGGCCCCGGCGGGCACGGTCTCGGTGAGCACGGCGATCAGGTCGCCGTCCTGGAGGACGGTGGACAGCGCGGTGAGCCGGCCGTTGACCCGCACGCCGATGCAGCGGTGGCCGGTGTCCTCGCCGAGCCGGTAGGCGGCGTCCACGCAGGTGGCGCCGGCCCGCAGCTGAAGCGTTTCGCCGCACTCCGTCACGACGGTGATCTCCCGGTCGCCGGCCAGGTCGGCGGTGAGCGCCGACCAGAACGCGTCCGGGTCGGGCGTCTCCTGCTGCCACTCCAGCAGCCGGCTGAGCCAGCCGGGCCTGGCCGGGTCGGTGCGGTCCAGCTCGTCGGCGTCCTGGACGGCGGCGGCGGGCTCCGGGTCGCCGAGGGCGACCACCCCGGTCTCGGCCACCTCGTGCATCCGCCGGGTGCGCACCAGCACCTCGACCACCGCGCCGCCCTCCAGCGCGACCGCGGTGTGCAGCGACTGGTACAGGTTGAACTTGGGGGCGGCGACGAAGTCCTTGAACTCGCCCGGCAGCGGTGTCCAGCAGGTGTGCAGCTCACCGAGCACGGCGTAGCAGTCGGCGTTCTCCTCGACGACCACCAGCAGCCGCCCGAAGTCGGCCGGCTGCGGCCCCTGCGGCCGCCCGTCGGCCCCGGGCGCGGCGGCCCGCTTGAGCAGCACCCGGTGCAGCGAGACGCAGTGCCGCGGCCGGACGGTGACCTCGGCGGCCACCCCGGTCTCGGCCAGCTGCCGGGCCAGCTGCCGGGCGAACGGCTCCAGCACGGTGTCCGGCTCGCCCTCGTGCCCGGCCATCAGCGTGCGGGTGCGGGCGTGCTCCTCGGGGTGCAGGGTGGCGAAGACGATGTCCTCCAGCTCCGCCTTGAGCACCTGGATGCCGAGCCGCTCGGCCAGCGGGATCAGCACGTCCCGGGTGACCTTGGCGATCCGCACCTGGCTGGCCGGCTTCATGTGCCGGATGGTGCGCATGTTGTGCAGCCGGTCGGCGAGCTTGATCACCATCACCCGGACGTCGTCCCCGGTGGCGACCAGCATCTTGCGGAAGGTCTCGGCCTCGGCGGCGGCGCCGAAGTCGACCTTCTCCAGTTTCGTCACCCCGTCGACCAGGTAAGCGACTTCGGGCCCGAACCCGGCGCTCACCTGATCCAGCGTCAACTCGGTGTCCTCCACCGTGTCGTGGAGCAGCGAGGCGACCAACGTCGTGGTCCCGGCGCCGAGTTGGGCCAGGATCATGGTGACGGCCAGCGGGTGGGTGATGTAGGGCTCGCCGCTCTTGCGCTTCTGCCCGCGATGGCTGGCCTCGGCCAGCCGGTAGGCCCGCGCGAGCAGCCCGAGGTCGGCCTGCGGGTGGTGCCCGCGGTGGGCCCGGACGAGCGGTTCTAGCGCGTCCGGGACCGGCTGGCGGCCGGTGGCCAGCAGGGCGGCCCGCCCGGCGCGGCCGAGGGCGGCCCGGCCCAGCCCGCCCAGGGGCCGTAGGACCCCGGCCTGCCGCGTGCTTGTCGGCTGCCCCGTGAGAGGCTGCCCGGCTTCGATGCTCATGGCACCTCGTTGCTACCCCTCGAAGGGGCGGTAGTCCCGATGATCCATGCTACCGAGCACAGCACATTGCGCGATGCCTTCATCTCCCTCTGCGACCGGTATCACTCGATCGGGGGGATTCGTCACCGTACGAAATGGGCAAACCGGGCCCTCAGCCGGTCAGCGCCGCCCACCACCGGGGGTCGATCTCGCCGGCCGCCACGATCACCGCCGCGCCGGTCATCTGCACCAGGCCGTCCGGGTGCTCGGTGATCGTCAGCCGCCCGCCCGGTAGGTCCACCGCGTAGGTCGCCGCCTCGCCGGTGACCGCCGGGTCGAGACCGTCGCGCCGGATCGAGGCCACCGCGACGGCGCACGCGCCGGTGCCGCAGGACAGCGTCTCGCCGGAGCCGCGCTCGTGCACCCGCATGGCGACGTGCCGCGGCCCTCGGTCCACCACGAACTCGACGTTGACGCCCTCGGGGTAGGCGCCCTCGGGGCTGGTGAGCGGCGGGCGCAGCAGGTCGCCGGCGTGCTCGAGGCTCTCGACGAAGGCGACGGCGTGCGGGTTGCCCATGTTGACGTTCAGCGCGGGCCAGCGCCGCTCGCCGACGGCGACCACGATGCCGTCCGGCCCGGGCAGCTTCGCCCGGCCCATGTCGACGGTGATCTCGCCGGCCGTGCCGTCCTCGGCGTCCTCGGCGACCCGGGCGGTCAGCACGCCGGCCCTGGTGGCCACGGCGATCTCGCCGGGCTTGGCGTGGCCGGCCTCGACCAGGTAGCGGGCGAAGACCCGAAGGCCGTTGCCGCACATCTCGGCGATGCTGCCGTCGGAGTTGCGGTAGTCCATGAACCACTCGGCCCGGTCGGCGAGGTCCGCGGCGGCCGGCTCGGCGGCGGAGCGCACCACGCGCAGCAGCCCGTCGCCGCCGATGCCCGCCCGCCGGTCGCACAGCGCCGCGACGGCCTGCGGGCCGATGTCCAGCCGGCCGTCCGGGTCGGGGACGATGACGAAGTCGTTCTGGGTGCCGTGCCCCTTGAGGAAGGGGATGCCGGCCGGCTGCGAAGAGGATGCGCTCACCCTCCCGATGGTACTGAGGAGGACCGGTACCCACCGGGGGCGGGCGGCCTACCGGAGGTGGGCGACGCGCCAGACGGCGAGGGCGCAGGCGGCCAGCGCGATCAGGGTGTAGACGACGATCGCCTTCCACCCGGCCCGCTTCCCCGAGCCCCGGCGCGGCAGGCCCGGCCACTTGTACCCGGCGTGCCGGGCGGCCATCGCGCCCCAGCCGACCGAGGCGGCGGTCAGCAGCAGGCCCAGCATCCCGACCATGGTCGCCCGCGCCCCGGCGGAGCCGAAGGCGAGCGGGAAGCTGAACATCAGCGAGCCGAGGGTGCCGAGCAGCGCGATCGGCAGCGTCTGCCACCACCGCAGCCGGCGGCGCGGGCGGATCTCCCGCTCGTGCACCGCTCCGGCCGGGCCGCTGGTGTCCAGCACGGGCAGCGCGACGGCGTAGGAGGTGGGCGCGTCCAGTCCGGTCAGCACCGGGAGGTCCCCCATCGTCGACTCGTCGAAGTCGTCGAACTTGTCGAAACCGTCGCACTTGTCGGCCGGTGCGGTGACGCTCCCGCTCTGGCCGGACTCGGGGCCGGTACCCGTCGACACACGGCCTCCCCTGACAGTTCGACACGAGCGGACTCGCGGCCGGTACGGCCGACCCGCCCGGGCCGACCTCTTATGACATCGATGATGGCATGTCCAGAGGGGCGTTCCGGGTCTCGCGGGGGTCGGCGGGTGATCCGTGGCCATCACGTGATCGGGCCGTAACCCCCGGTTGGTCCTGCACGGCCAGGTGCTCGCGCAGCTGCACCGCCGAAGTGGCCGGATCCCGCCTACGCGACCGGCTCTCCCTGACGCCCGATCAGCTCAAGGGAGCGTTCCAGCAGCTCGACCGGGTCGGTGCCGGCCGGGCGGGAGAGCCAGTGGATCCGGTCGTCCCGGCGGAACCAGGACTCCTGGCGGCGGGCGAAACGCTTGGTGGCCCGTACGGTTTCGGCCCTCGCCTCGTCCTCCGTGCACTGGCCGGCGAAGTGGTCGAGCACCTGCTGGTACCCGAGCGCCCGGGAGGCGGTCCTCCCCTCGCGCAGCCCGGCCTCCTCGAGCGCGCGCACCTCGTCGAGCAGCCCGGCCTCCCACATCCGGTCGACCCGCAGCGCGATCCGCTCGTCCAGTTCGGGGCGCGGCACCGCGACGCCGATCTGCACGGCGTCGTAGACCGCGGTGTTGCTCGGCAGGTTCGCGGTGAACGGCTGCCCGGTGATCTCGATGACCTCCAGCGCGCGGACGATGCGCCGCCCGTTGCCGGTCAGGATCGCCTCGGCCGCCGCCGGGTCGAGCCCGGCCAGCCGCCGGTGCAGCGCGTACGGCCCGGTCTCGGCGAGCTCCGCCTCCAGCCGGGCGCGGACGGCCGGGTCGGTGCCGGGGAACTCCATCTCGTCGATCGCCGCCCGGACGTACAGCCCGGAGCCGCCGACCAGCACCGCGGCCCGCCCGGCGGCCAGCAGCCGGTCGATCTCGGCGCGGGCCAGCCGCTGGTACTCGGCGACGCTGGCGGCCTCGGTGACGTCCCAGACGTCCATCAGGTGGTGCGGGATCCCGCCGCGTTCCTCCGTCGTGAGCTTGGCGGTGCCGATGTCCATGCCGCGGTAGAGCTGCATCGAGTCGGTGTTGATGACCTCGCCGCCGAGGGCGCGGGCGACGGCCACGGCGAGGTCGGACTTGCCGGCGGCGGTCGCGCCGACGATCGACACGACGGGGGGCTGGACGGTTCGGGAGCTGCTCACCGCTCCAGTCTCGCAAAACCGCCGCGACACCGGTGACCGGGCTGCCACCGGGCCCGCGAAGCGCGACGATATGACTGGTTCCACCTGTTCTCGGCCACTTCCGCCGCTTTACCGGCCGTTTTCACCGCCGCGCCCGGAGTGCGAACGGTTCGGCCGGCGCGGACGTTGTGCAGAGCACAGGACGGGAAGGGAGAGATCGCCATGGGTCTGATGGACAACCTCAAGGGCAAGGCCGACGAGCTCAAGGAGCGCGCCAGCGAGCTCGCGGGCAAGCACCACGAGCAGATCGACAGCATGGTGGACAAGGCCGGCGGCGCGATCGACAAGGCGACCAAGGGCAAGTACACCGACAAGATCGAGCACGGCGCGACGAAGGCGAAGGGCGCGGTGGACGACTTCGCCCACAAGCCCGCGCCCGGCGAGGAGGGCACCGGCGGCAACGGGCAGGCGCCGCACGCCTGAGCCCGCACGCCTGAGCCCGCGCCCCGGGCCCCGTGACCGGATCAGCTCCAGGACGCGACGAAGTACCCGACGCCGTACGGCGCGTCCTGGTAGCCGAGCCGCGCGGTGAGGCCGGCGCCCTCGGCGGCGCCGGCCAGCACCTGCCAGGGCGCCCGGCCGTCGGCCTTCAGCTCGGCGGCCAGGGCGGCGTCCAGCGCGGCCAGGGCGGGCAGGTCGGCCGAGCCCAGGGCGGCGGCCAGTGCCGCGTCGTAGCCCTCGGCGCGCTCGTCCAGGTAGCCGGGCGCCTTCACCGTGCGGCAGGCGCTGCCGCCGCCGAGCACCAGCAGGGCCACCCGGTCGGCCAGCCCGGCCAGGCCCTGGCCCAGCCCGAGCATGCGGTCGGCAGGGGCGTCCTCGGGCACGGCGCAGGCGTGCGTCGGCAGGGTCACCCCGGCGCGCTCCAGCAGCCACGCGCCGACGGTCAGCGAGGGCGCGAGCTCCGGCCCCTCGACCCGGCCCCCCGGCAGCTTGGCCACCAGCG
This sequence comes from Streptomyces sp. SP17BM10, assembly GCF_036322405.1. Lineage (NCBI taxonomy): Bacteria > Bacillati > Actinomycetota > Actinomycetes > Kitasatosporales > Streptomycetaceae > Streptomyces > Streptomyces sp. SP17BM10. The sequence continues at coordinate 18,406 of NZ_JAQYXB010000403.1, forward strand.
GCACCCCGTAGCGCTGGAAGGAGCCGGCCCCGCCCTCGGTCCACACCTCGGCGCCGGGCCCGGCGCCGACCACCACGACCAGCTCCGGCCCGGCCGCGACCAGCGCCGCCAGCGCCTCGTCACAGGCGGCCCGCAGCGCGTCCAGCTCGCTCGCCGCCCCGGCGGCGACCTCGGGGACGAGCAGCGGCGGACAGGGGCACACGGCGGCGGCTACCAGCATGTGGATCACTCTAGTGCCGTGCCGGGGGCCCAACACGGCGTACCCACCCGGCCACGGCACTGGCGAGGAAGCGCGGCGGCCCGGCGGGACGCGAAGGTCCCGCCGGGCCGCCGAAGAGCACCCGGAGCGTCAGTCGCCGCAGCAGCCGCCGGCCGGGGCCGCCAGTGGCAGCGCCGCCGGGGCGCCGATGCCCGGCAGGCCGAGCATCACGCCGGCCGGCTTGGCCGCGGGCTTGGCCTGACGCTTCTCCCACGCGTCGCCCGCGCGGGTTCGGCGCACGGCGAGGGCCGGGCCCTCGGCCAGCAGGTGGTGCGGGGCGGCGTAGGTGATCTCGACGGTCACCATGTCGCCCGGACGCACCGGCTCGGCGGGCCTCGTGAAGTGCACGAGGCGGTTGTCGGGGGCGCGGCCGGAGAGGCGGTCGGTCTTGCCGTCCTTCTTGCCCTCGCCCTCGGCGACCAGGATCTCCAGCGTGCGGCCGACCTGCTTCTTGTTCTCGTCCCAGGAGATCTCCTCCTGGAGCGCGATCAGCCGGTCGTAGCGGGCCTGCACGACGGCCTTCGGCACCTGGTCCGCCATGTCCGCGGCCGGGGTGCCGGGGCGCTTGGAGTACTGGAAGGTGAAGGCGTTGGTGAAGCGGGCCTCGCGGACGACGTGCATCGTCTCCTCGAAGTCCTCCTCGGTCTCGCCGGGGAAGCCCACGATGATGTCGGTGGAGATGGCCGCGTCCGGCATGGCCTCGCGGACCTTGCGGATGATCCCGAGGAAACGCTCCTGCCGGTAGGAGCGGCGCATCGCCTTGAGCACGCGGTCCGAGCCGGACTGCAGCGGCATGTGCAGCTGGTGCATCACGTTCGGCGTCTCGGCCATCGCGGCGATGACGTCGTCGGTGAAGTCGCGCGGGTGCGGGGAGGTGAAGCGGATCCGCTCCAGGCCCTCGACCTGGCCGGCGGCGCGCAGCAGCTTGGAGAAGGCCTCGCGATCGCCCAGGTCGGAGCCGTAGGCGTTGACGTTCTGGCCGAGCAGCGTCACCTCGATGACGCCCTCGTCCACCAGCGCCTCGATCTCGGCGAGGACGTCGCCGGGGCGGCGGTCCTCCTCCTTGCCGCGCAGCGCGGGCACGATGCAGAAGGTGCAGGTGTTGTTGCAGCCGACCGAGATCGAGACCCAGGCGGCGTAGGCGGACTCGCGGCGGGTGGGCAGCGTGGAGGGGAAGGTCTCCAGCGACTCCAGGATCTCGACCTGGGCCTTCTTCTCGACCGCGGCCCGCTCCAGGAGCGCCGGCAGGTGGCCGATGTTGTGGGTGCCGAACACCACGTCGACCCAGGGGGCGCGCTGGACGATGGTGTCGCGGTCCTTCTGGGCCAGGCAGCCGCCGACGGCGATCTGCATGCCCTGGTTGCGGCCCTTGGCCGGCGCGAGCTGCCCGAGGTTGCCGTACAGCTTGTTGTCGGCGTTCTCGCGCACCGCGCAGGTGTTGAACACCACCAGGTCCGGATCGCCCTCGGGTCCGGCCTTGACGTAGCCCGCCTCCTCCAGCAGCCCGGACAGGCGCTCGGAGTCGTGGACGTTCATCTGACAGCCGTGCGTGACGACCTTGTAGCTCTTCAATCCGCTCTCACCGCTCACCAGACCAGGGTACGGGCACGCGTGAAGCGCTTTTTAACGGACGGCGGCCCGGCGGCCCCTCCCGTTCCGCCGGGGCGCCTGGCAGTATCCCTGCATGACCCCCACCGTTCCCTCACGTCCGGGCGCCGTGCTCCGCGCGGCCGCCCGAAGCCCGCTGTGGCGGACGGTCCTGGCGCTGGCCCTGGTGCTGGCGGGGCTCGGCGGGTGGTGGCTGTCGGCGGGCCGTTCGCCCGGCTACCCGCGCGGGGAGACCCGCTTCGCCACGGGCGTGCAGCGCGGGGTCTACGACCGGTACGGGCAGCTGTTGCAGGCGCACGTCGGCAAGGCGATGCCCGGCGTGCGGCTGGCGCTGGACAACACCGACGGCTCGGTCGAGAACCTGAAGCGGGTGGCCGACGGCCGGGACCAGTTCGCCATAGCGACGGCCGACGCCGTCGCCGACTTCCAGGGCCCCGGCAAGGGCCGGCTGCGGGCGATCGCCCGGCTCTACGACGACTACCTCCAGCTGATCGTCCCGGCCTCCTCGCCAATCCAGCGCACCGCCGACCTCAAGGGCCTGCGGGTGGGTGTGGGCCTGCCGCAGTCCGGGGTGAACCTGGTGACCAGACGGCTGCTGACCGCCGCCGGCCTGGACCCGGACCGGGACATCAAGGCGGTGCCGGACGGGGTCGGCGACGCCGCAGACGACCTGCGCGAGGGCAGGGTGGACGCCTTCTTCTGGTCCGGCGGCCTGCCCACCAGCGCGCTGACCGACCTCTCCGACCACGTCCGGATCAGGATCGTCCCGCTGGCCGACCTGTCCGAGCAGCTCCACAAGGCCGAGGGCGGCGGCACCGACGCCTACCGGGCGGCCACCATGCCCAAGGGCACCTACCCGAACGCCGAGCCCCAGGACGCCGTCGCCACCGTGGCGGTGCCCAACCTGCTGATCACCCGGGACGACGTCGACCCCGGCCTGGTCCAGGGCATGACCGAGGCCGTGATCGACAGCCGCGACCAGATCGGCGCCCAGGTCCACGCCGCCCAGCTGGTCGACCTGCGCACCGCCGTGTACACCGACCCCTTGCCCCTCCACGAGGGCGCGATGCGCTACTACCGCTCGGTCAAGCCCTGATCACCCGGTCCCCGGTCCCTGCTTCCCCGGCCGCGGCACGGCCAGGGTCACCGCCAGCCCGGTCGGCTTGACCGGGGCGAAGCCGAGCGAGCCGCCGCCCGCCAGCAGCAGGGTGCGGGCGATCGACAGGCCGAGCCCGGAACCGTCCACGTTCTGGTGCCGCGGGCTGCGCCAGAACCGGTCGCCCGCCCGGGAGAGCTCCTCCTCGGTCAGGCCCGGCCCGGCGTCGCTGACCGTGACCGCGACCTCGTCACGCCGCACCGCGACCCGCAGCCGCACCCGGCTGCCCTCGGGGGAGAACTTGAGCGCGTTGTCCAGGACCGCGTCCAGCGCCGAGCCGAAACCGATCGGGTCCGCCATGCCGAGCGCGAGCGCCGGGCCGTCCCAGCGCAGCTCGATGCCGCGCTGCTCGGCGACCGGCCGCCAGGCGTCGACCCGGGCGAGGGTGAGCACGGCGAGGTCGGTCGGCTCGGGCTCGGGGCGGGCGTGCTCGGCGGTGGCGAGGCCGAGCAGGTCGTCCAGCACCCTGGCCAGCCGCGCCCCCTCCTCCCGGACGCCGCCGAGCTCCTCCTCGTGCCCCTCGGGCAGTTCCAGGCCGAGCAACTCGACCCGCAGCAACAGCGCGGCCAGCGGGTTGCGCAGTTGGTGGGAGGCGTCCGCGACGAAGGCCTTCTGCTGGTCCAGGGCGAGCACGACGTGGTCGGCCATCTCGTTGAACGAGTGCGCGAGCCGCTGCAGCTCGGGCGGTCCGCCGCCGGGGGCGACCCTGGCGTTCATCCGGCCGGTGGCGATGTCGTGGGTGGCCCGGTCCAGGGTGCGCACCGGGCGCAGCACCCACTCGGTGAGCCGGACGGCGAGCAGCACGGCGACGATCATCGCGGCGGCCTCGCCGGCCCCGATCACCAGCCAGCCGTGCAGGATCCGGGTGCGCAGCGCGCCGGTCGGCGACTCGCTGAGCACCACGGCGACGACGTCGCCGTCGCGCACCACCGGGGCCGCGACGATGACCGTGCGGTCGGCGGTCCACGGCCAGACCTGGGGCGGGTTGTGGCTGCGCCGCCCGTCCAGCGCCTCCTGGAAGGCCTGCACGCCGGAGCCGCCGGACGGCACCGCCCAGTCCTTCGGCGCGGAGGCGATCGGGACGCCGTCGCGCTGGAAGATGCCCAGGCGCACGCCGTACAGGTCGTGGTAGCGGGCGACCTCGGCGTCGATCGCGTTGCGCCGGCTGACGTCGCCGGGGGCGGGCCCCGGGTCGCCCTTGCGGGCCGCGTACGAGGTGCCGGAGGTGGGCAGGTCCTGGGCGAAGCGGGCGGCGTCGTCGAGCCGGTCGACGACCACCTTGGTCTGCTGGGCCGCCGCGACCGCCGCCGCGAGCGGCAGCCCGAGGGCGGCCAGGACGCAGACCATCAGGGCGAGCAGGATGCCGAGCAGGCGATTGCGCACGTACGGTCAGTGCTCCGCGGCGGCCGGGGGCGCGTCCGGGGCGGCCGCCGGGGACTCGGGGATCAGCCGGTAGCCGACGCCGCGCACGGCCTCGACCAGGCCCGGCAGGGCGAGCTTGTTGCGCAGCGAGCCGATGTGGACCTCCAGCGTGCGGCCGTTGCCCTCCCAGCCGCTGCGCCACACCTCGCTGAATATCTGCTCGCGGCGGTAGACCACGCCGGGGCTCTGGGCGAGCAGCGCGAGCAGGTCGAACTCCTTGCGGGTGAGCGGCACGTCGCGGCCGTCCACGCTGACCCGGCGGCGCTCCCGGTCGATCCGGATGCCGCGGGACTCCAGCGGGCCGCGCTGCTGCGGGACGGTGCCGGGCGCGGCCGGCGAGGCGGCGGGGGGCACGGCGCCGCGCCGGGCGACGGCGTGGATGCGGGCGAGCAGCTCGCCCATGTCGTACGGCTTGGTGACGTAGTCGTCGGCGCCGAGGTTGAGGCCGTGGATCCGGGAGCGGATGTCGGCGCGGGCGGTGACCATGATCACCGGGACGCCGCTGCCGGCCCGGATCCGGCTGCACACCTCGAAGCCGTCGCGGTCGGGCAGCCCGAGGTCGAGCAGCACCACCCGGTACGGCTCGTTGCCGTCCGGCACCAGCGCGTCCAGGGCCTCGTGCCCGCTGCGGGCGTGCCGGACCTGGAACCCGTGCCGTCCCAGCACCGCGACCAGCGCGGCGGCCACGCGTTCGTCGTCCTCGACGAGCAGCAGTCGCATGTCTCCTCCTTCCCCGTTCCCCGACGTCTCCAGGGGCCCCGGGGACTCCCCCGGGCGGTGATCACCGGGGCCGCTCGGTCGGTCCCGGTCCTGCGCAGTATGGGCCAGCGGGCCGCCGGGCGCCAGGTTCGGCCGTGCGCGGGGCACCCCGGGAGGCATCCCGCGGGGGCCGCCCGCACCAACCGTGCCCCGTTCGCGGCCGGACGAACAGCATGCGAGCGCCGTGTGGCCGTTTCGTGATGCTCAAGTTCCGCTCAGATCGGCTGACGGGGGATCGTCACGGCTCCTATGGTCGGCCCACCGGGGGCTGCGGCTCCGCCGGCTGCGGCCCCCGGATTTCGTACCACCATTGCAGCCCAAGGGAGTTCAGACTTCGCGGGCCGAACGAGAGAGCAGGCTCGATGACCGGGAATCCGATCACGGACTCGAAGTCCGCAGCCGCTCCGCTGGTCGTGCTGGACGGCGTGAACAAGCACTACGGCGCCCTCCACGTGCTCCAGGGCATCGACCTGCGGATCACCCAGGGCGAGGTCGTGGTGCTGATCGGGCCCTCCGGCTCGGGCAAGTCCACGCTCTGCCGGACGATCAACCGGCTGGAGAGCATCGACTCCGGCACGATCACCATCGACGGCCGCCCGCTGCCCGCCGAGGGCAAGGAGCTGGCCAGGCTGCGCGCCGAGGTCGGCATGGTGTTCCAGAGCTTCAACCTGTTCGCCCACAAGACCGTGCTGGAGAACGTGGTCATGGGCCAGGTCAAGGTGCGCAAGGTGGCGCGCCCGCAGGCCGAGAAGACGGCCCGGGAGCTGCTGGAGCGCGTCGGCGTCGGCGCGCAGGCGGACAAGTACCCGGCCCAGCTGTCCGGCGGCCAGCAGCAGCGCGTGGCGATCGCCCGCGCGCTGGCCATGAAGCCGAAGGTGATGCTCTTCGACGAGCCCACCTCGGCCCTCGACCCGGAGATGGTCAACGAGGTGCTGGAGGTCATGCGCCAGCTAGCCGCCGACGGCATGACGATGGTCGTCGTCACCCACGAGATGGGCTTCGCCCGCTCCGCCGCGAACCGCGTGCTGTTCATGGCCGACGGCAAGATCGTCGAGCAGAACACCCCGGACGCCTTCTTCACCGCGCCGCGCTCCGAGCGCGCCAAGGACTTCCTCTCCAAGATCCTGCACCACTGACGCTCCGCCTCCCCTCGCGAGGCCGGCCCGGCAACGGCGCCGGCCGGCCCAGCCCTGCGCACAACTTCCAGACGCCAGAGCCCGGTTGACCCCGTGGCCCAGCCCCCAGGAGAACAACCCTCATGAGGACTCGTCGCACCCTCGCCGTCGCGCTCTGTGCCGTCGCGCTCACCGCCACCGCCGCGTGCGGCAAGGACGGCTCGCCCGACGCCGCCGCCACCCCCAGCGGCGCCCCCGCGCTGCCGACCTACACCGTCAAGACCGATGTCAAGGTCGACTCGGCGGTGCTCGCCGAGGCCCACAAGCGCGGCCAGCTGATCATCGGCGCCAAGGCCGACCAGCCGTTCCTCGGCTGGGAGGACGTCGCCAGCGGCGACCGCAGCGGCTTCGACATCGAGATCGCCAAGATGGTCGCCGCCGACCTCGGCTTCACCCCGCAGCAGATCAAGTGGCAGACCCTGGTCTCCTCGCAGCGCGAGCCCGCCATCGCCAAGGGCCAGATCGACTTCTACGTCGGCACCTACAGCATCAACGACGAGCGCAAGAAGTCGGTCTCCTTCGCCGGCCCGTACTACATCGCCGGCCAGGACCTGCTGGTGAAGGCCGACAACAAGGACATCACCGGCAAGGACTCCGTCGCGGGCAAGAACGTCTGCACCGCCACCGGCTCGACGTCGATCAAGAACATCCAGCAGTACAACCCGAAGATCACGCAGTTCGACACCTACTCGGCCTGCGTCGAGAAGCTGCTGTCCGGCGAGGTCGACGCCGTCACCACCGACGACGCCATCCTCAAGGGCTACGCCTCCAAGTACGCGCCCAAGCTCAAGGTGGTCGGCCAGCCGTTCACCGAGGAGAAGTACGGCGTCGGCCTCAACAAGGACGACGCCGCCCTGCGCAACGCCATCAACGACTCCATCAAGGCGCACCAGGACAACGGCGACTGGAAGAAGGCGTACGACGCGACCCTCGGCCTCTCCGGCTCCGCGGCGCCCACCCCGCCGGCCCTCGAGCGCTACTGATCCACCCGCCCGATTCCTTACCGCTCCTGAGAGGAGGGCCGCCGGATGGGTTTCCTGTTCGAGGACGGCAACTTCACGCTGTTCCGCGACGGCTTCCTGCAGACGATCGAGCTGAGCGCCCTCAGCGCGTTGCTCGCCCTGCTGCTGGGCACCCTGCTGGCGGCCTTCCGGGTCTCCCCGGTCCCGGTGCTGCGCGCCTTCGGCACCGGCTGGGTGACGATCTTCCGCAACACCCCGCTGACCCTGCTGTTCTTCGCCGTCGAGTTCGGCCTGCCCGCGCTCGACGTGCACTTCGAGCACCTCACCTTCGCGACACTGGCGCTCGGCGGGTACACCGCCTCGTTCGTCTGCGAGGTGCTGCGCTCGGGCATCAACACCGTGCCGCTCGGCCAGGCCGAGGCCGCCCGCAGCCTCGGCATGACCTTCGGCCAGACGCTCACCCTGGTCGTCCTGCCGCAGGCCGCCCGGACCGTGCTGGCCCCGATGAGCAGCGTGTTCATAGCCCTGCCGAGGAACTCGGCGATCGCCGGCGCCTTCAGCGTGGCCGAGCTGTACAGCTCGCAGCAGACCTTTTCCGAGCGCGGCTACTCGATCTTCTCGATCTTCTTCTGGGTGGCCTGCGCCTACCTGGTGATCAGCGCCGTGGTCGCCACCCTGTTCCGCGTCCTGGAGTCCCGACTGGCGGTGGCCCGATGAGCGAGCGAAGCGAGCGAGTCATGAGTAAGCGCGCACGGGCGAATGCCCCCGCCGAGCGAAGCGAGGTCGGCGCATGAGCTCCCTGTTCACCCGCCCCTCCACCGCCAGCGTCCTCTACGACGCTCCCGGCCCGAAGGCCCGCGCACGGTACCGGCTGTTCGGTGTGCTGTCGCTCGTCGCGATCGCCGGCCTGGTCTGGTACGCCGTCACGGCGCTCGCCGACAACGGCCAGTTCGACGCCGGGCTCTGGGACGTCTTCCAGTACAACACCATCCAGCAGCGGATCGTGGACGGCCTGGTCTCCACCCTGAAGGCCTTCGGCCTGGCGGCGCTGTTCTCGCTCGCCCTCGGCTCGCTGCTCGCCGCCGGACGGCTGTCCGACCACAAGCCGGTGCGCTGGGTGTGCACCGCGATCGTCCAGTTCTTCCGGGCGATGCCGCTGCTGATCCTCATCGTCGCGCTCTACTACGCGTTCTTCGCCAAGGACCCGATGTGGGCGCTGGTGCTCGGGCTCACCCTCTACAACGGCGCGGTCCAGGCCGAGATCATCCGCAGCGGCGTCAACGCCGTCCCCCGGGGCCAGGCCGAGGCGGCGTACGCCCTCGGGATGCGCAAGACCCAGGTGATGGCCGGCATCCTGGTGCCGCAGGCGGTCCGCTCGATGCTGCCGACGATGATCGGCCAGCTGGTCGTCACCCTGAAGGACACCTCGCTCGGCTTCATCATCACCTACCACGAGCTGCTGTTCGTCGGTAAGGCGATCGCGAGCCAGCCGATCAACGCCGCGGGCTTCCCCTACATCCCCGTGGTCCTGGTGATCGGTCCGATCTACGTCGCGATGTGCCTGTTGCTCACCGCGCTCGCCCGGTGGATCGAGGCACGCGGCCGTCGCGGCGCGAACCGGCGCACTTCGGCTGCTGCTTGACGGACACGCAGGTGAACTGTTGCATTGCTCTTCGTGACACCTCCCGGGAGCTTCCACGCGGCATATGACGCCAGCCTGACGGCCTGCCCATGCCCGGCCTTCCGGGCCCGAACGGTCCACCCGCTCCCGCAGGGCCCGGCATGGACCCGGTGATCGTGGTCGGGGCCGGACCGGTCGGTCTGGCCCTGGCCCTGGCGCTCGCCCGGCACGAGGTGCCGACCGTCGTCCTGGACGAGGGCTCCGGGCTCTGCCCCGAGGGCCCCCGCAGCGTCGTCCTCGGGGCCGACTCCACCGCCTTCCTCACCCGGATCGGCTACCACCGGGCCGTCTCCGACGCCGCCCTGTGGGACTCCTTCGCCATCTGGCGGCGCCGCCAGGAGGTGCTGCGGATCGACCTCACCGACTCGCCCACCTTCCACCTGCCCCAGCACCGCCTCCAGCGCGGCCTGCGCGACGCCCTCACCGGCACCCCGCTGGTCAGACTCGTCCCGCTCAGCCGGGTCACCGAGCTCGTCCAGGACCGCGACGGGGTCAGCGTCCGCACCCACGGCACCCAGGACGGCGCCAGCACCTGGTGGCGCGGCAGCCACCTGGTCGGCTGCGACGGCGCCCGCTCCACGATCCGCAAGCTCCTCAAGATCCGCTTCCCCGGCCGCCCGGCCGTCGACCGCAACGCCATCGCCACCGTCCGGGTCGACCTGCCCTTCGACGGCGCCCGGCTGCACCGCGAGCCGCCGTGGCGCGGCGACCGCGAGGCCTCCGCCCGTCCCCTGCCGGACGGCGTCTGGCGGCTCGACTGGCGCCTGCCGCCCGGCCGGCCGGCTCCCACCGAGCAGGTCGACCCGCACGCCACCTGGCCCGGCGTCGTCACCGGCGACACCCTGCTCAACCGCGTCACCGCGAGCCTCACCGGCTGGTGCGGCGAACTCCCCCGCTTCGAGCTGCTCGCCGCCGCCGACCACACCGCCCAGCAGCGCCTCGCCGCCCGCTTCCGCAGCGGCCGCTGCTTCCTCGCCGGCGACGCCGCCCACCTGCACGGCGCCCTCGGCATGCAGAACCTCGCGGACGGGCTGCGCGACGCCGACAACCTCGCCTGGCGGCTCGCCCTCGCCTGGCACCTCCACTCCGGCGGCCCCCAGCCCGGCGGCTCCCTCCTGGACGGCTACGAGGCCGAGCGCCGCGGCGCCGTCGGGGCCCGGCTGCGCGCCGTCGACCAGTCCATGCCGCTGCTGCGCCCGCTGCGCGGCTGGCAGCAGACCCGCCGCTCGCTGCTCGTCGGCGGCTTCCGCAAGCACGCGCCGCTGCTCGCCGACGGCCAGCTCGGCTCCGGCCGCTTCGGCGGCGCGCCCGCCTACCCGGCGGCGCCCTCGGGCGTCCCCGGCCGGGTGCCGGTCCAGCGCGGCGCGCGCACCACCACCTCACTCAGCGAGCTGCTGCCCGCCACCGCCCCCGGCGTGCTCGTGCCGGACCTCCCGGTGCTCTCCACCGACGGCAGCCCCGACCACCTCCACGCCCGGCTCGGTTCGACCTTCCTGCTGCTGCTGGTCGCCCCCGGCACCGCGGTCTGGTCCGCCGAGCACTGGCTGGGCGCCGGACTGATGCCCCGGCTCGCCGAGGTCGCGAACGCCCTGCCCGTCCCGGCCGAGGTCCTCGTGACCGAGGAGTACCCGGACGCCGGCCCGCACACCGTGCTGCTCATCCGGCCGGACGGGCACCTCGTGGGCGTCACCCAGGGCGCCGCCGCCGAGGACCTGCTGGCGCTCGCCGACCGCGCCCGGGGCGGCCCGGCGCCGCTCACCGGCGCGCCCGAGCCCGGGGCCGAGCCGGCCCCGGAGGCCGTCCCCGAGCGGCTCGACCCCTCTACCGCGCCACCTCGGTGACCCGGCTCTCCCTGACCACCGTCACCCGGATCTGCCCCGGGTGGGTCGGCTCCCCGGACACCCGCCGGGCGACCTCCCGGGCGATCAGCCCGGCACCGAGGTCGTCGACGACCTCCGGCGGCACCATGACGCGCACCTGGCGCCCGGCCTGCATCGCGTACACCTCGGCCACGCCCTCGTGCGCGCGGGCGGTCTCCCGGCGGACCGGGTCGAAGCAGGACGGCTGCACCGACGCCGGGGTGTCGTCGCCGACGATCAGGTTGACGCCGGTGACGGCCTCGAAGGCGCGGCCGTGCCCCACCGCGATCCTCATCACGTCCGGTGCGCGTCCTCCGGTTCGATGCCGCCGATCACGAGCTCCTCGGCGGCCCTACTCCGCGTCCTCCTCGGCGGCCTCTGCCGCGGCCTCGTCCTCGATGGCCGCGCGCACCACCCGGAAGGCCAGCCCCTCGGAGTAGCCGCGCCGGGCCAGCACCCCGACCAGCCGGCGCATCCGGGCCTGCGGGTCCAGTCCGCGGGTGCTGCGGAGCTTGCGGTCGACGAGGGCGCGGGCGGCCTCCGTCTCGTCGTCGTGGTCGAGCTGGGCCACGGCCTGCTCGACCAGGTCGGCGGTCACGCCCTTGGTCCGCAGCTCCTGGGCGAGCGCCCGCCTGGACAGGCCCCGGACGGCGTGGCGGGACTCCACCCAGGCCGCGGCGAAGGCGGCGTCGTCGATCAGCCCGACCTCTTCGAGCCGGTTGAGCACCCGGTCGGTGACGTCCTCCGGGATCTCCTTCTTGCGCAGGGCGTCGGCGAGCTGCTTGCGGCTCTTGGCGGCGCCGGTGAGCAGTCGCAGGCAGATGTCGCGGGCGCGGCTCTCGGGATCGACGGACTCCTCGGCCCTGCCCCGCTTCGGTTCGCGCGGCCGGGCCTGCTCGCCGTCCGGCTCGGTGCGCTCGGCGCGCTCGGCGCGCCGGCGTCCGCCCGACCGGCCACCCGGCCGTGCGGTCGTCCGCCCGCGCGAGGCGAAGGCGGCCGCACCCCCGTGACCGGCCGCCTCCCCCTCGTACGCCTGTGCCACGTGGTCGTCGTGGTCCGCGTGCCCGCCGGCCTCCTCGGCCAGCGCCGAGCGGCGCCGCCGGCGGCCGGTGGGCAGCTCGGAGGCGGAGACCAGCCCGAGCCCGTCGGACAGACCCTCCGCCGGCGTCGGTCCGGGCGCCGCGCCGCGCACCGCCCGGACCGACGCCCGGTCGAACTCCGGCTCCGCGCCGGATGCCCCTCGCCCCGCCGACCGCGGCTCCCGCCGGCGGGGCGGCCGGGCCGGGCCGGTCGCCGACGGCTCCGGATCCGGCTCCTCCGCCACGGCGGCGAACCAGTCCGGCGGCCCGTGGTCGTCGTCCTCCGGCGCCGCCGGGCCGGCGGCGCCCACCTCGTCGTGCTGCATCAACGGGCTCAGGCCTTGGCGGCCGCCGCCGTCTTCTTGGCCGCGGCCGTCTTGGCGGCGGTCGCGGTGATCGGCTTGGCGGCGCCGTCAGCGGCGGCGGCGGTGTCGGCCGCGCCCTCGGCCGGCTCCTCGACCTTCGGGCCGATGCCGAGCTTGCCCTTGATCTTCCGCTCGATCTCGTCGGCGAGCTGCGGGTTGTCCCGCAGGAAGTTGCGGGCGTTCTCCTTGCCCTGGCCGAGCTGGTCGCCCTCGTAGGTGTACCAGGCGCCCGACTTGCGGATGAAGCCGTGCTCGACGCCCATGTCGATCAGGCCGCCCTCGCGGCTGATGCCGACGCCGTAGAGGATGTCGAACTCGGCCTGCTTGAACGGCGCGGCGACCTTGTTCTTGACCACCTTGACGCGGGTGCGGTTGCCCACCGCCTCGGTGCCGTCCTTCAGGGTCTCGATCCGGCGGATGTCGAGGCGGACGGAGGCGTAGAACTTCAGCGCGCGGCCACCGGTCGTGGTCTCCGGCGAGCCGAACATGACGCCGATCTTCTCGCGGAGCTGGTTGATGAACACCGCGGTGGTGTTCGACTGGTTCAGCGCACCGGCGATCTTGCGCAGCGCCTGGCTCATCAGACGGGCCTGCAGACCGACGTGCGAGTCACCCATCTCGCCCTCGATCTCGGCGCGCGGGACGAGCGCGGCGACCGAGTCGATGATCACCAGGTCGATCGCGCCGGAGCGGATCAGCATGTCGGTGATCTCCAGGGCCTGCTCACCGGTGTCCGGCTGGCTGACCAGCAGGGCGTCGGTGTCCACGCCGAGCTTCTTGGCGTACTCCGGGTCGAGCGCGTGCTCCGCGTCGACGAACGCCACCGTGCCGCCGGCCCGCTGGGCGTTGGCCGCCAGGTGCAGCGTCAGGGTGGTCTTGCCGGAGGACTCGGGGCCGTAGATCTCGACCACCCGGCCCCGGGGGATGCCACCGACCCCGAGGGCGACGTCCAGGGCGGTGGACCCGGTGGAGATCACGTCGATCGGCTCGTTGGCCTTCTCGCCGAGGCGCATCACCGAGCCCTTGCCGAACTGCCGCTCGATCTGGGCGAGTGCGGTCTCTAGGGCCTTCTCGCGGTCCGTACCTGCCATGGCCTTTTCCTTCGGGTTCTGTGCTGTGCGCTTCATCGTCCTCGACGCTAGCGCGTCCCACTGACAAACGAGCCCGACCGGGCTCCGCCTGTGGAAAACTCCTCGCCGGAGAGTACAAAGAACATCTGTTCGATTCAAGCGTCGCACGCCACCCGGGCGCGCGGGCCCGGGTGGCTCAGGCCGCCTCGTCCGGCCCGCCCCCGACCATCCGCCGCAGCCGCCTGGCCGCCTCCCGGCGCAGCTCCCGCCGGGCCCGCCGCTGCTCCCCGCGGTCGATCCGCGGGTCGGTCGCCACCTCGTAGCGCCGCACGTACGTCCCGACGAAGCCCTGCAGCGTCGCGGCCGCCGGGATGGCGATCAGCGCGCCCACCGCTCCCAGCAGCGCCGCGCCCGCGATCACGGCCCCGAACGCCACCGCCGGGTGCACGTCCACCGTCCTCGCGGTGATCCTCGGGTGCAGCAGGTAGTTCTCGACCTGCTGGTACACCACCGTGAACACCAGCACCCACAGCGCGTCCACCGGCTCCGCCGTGAGCGCCACCAGCACCGGCAGGGCGCCCGCGAGGTACGTCCCGATGGTCGGCACGAACTGCGACATGACGCCGACCCAGATCGCCAGCGCGGCCGCGTACGGCAGGTCCAGCAGCGCGAACATCACCCAGTGCCCGGCCGCCGACACCACCGCGAGCAGCGCGCGCGAGTACAGGTAGCCGCCGGTCTTGGCGAGCGCGATCTCCCAGGCCCGCAGCACCTCGCCCTGCTTGGCCGGCGGCAGCAGCGAGCAGACCGTCCGGCGCACCCTGGGGCCCTCGGCGGTGAAGTAGAAGGTGAACAGCCCGACCGTGAAGGCCTGGAAGAGGCCGCCGATCACGGTGGAGGACAGGCCCCACACGTTGTCGGCGGCCTGCTGCGCGTAACCCTCGATCGTGCCGGAGTCCTTGAGCAGCTTCTTCTGCAGCTCGCCCAGCGAGACGTCCTGGTGGAAGGTCCCGTTGACCCAGGTGATCAGGTTGTCGACCAGGTGCGGCAGGTCCCCCGCGATCTTCGCGACCTGGTCCACCAGCAGCGTGCCGAGCGCCGCCAGGAACCCGAGGACGGCGACCGCGACCGCGACGAACACCAGGAACGTCCCCACGCCCCGGCGCACCCCGCGCGCGGCCATCCGGTCGACGGCCGGTTCCAGCGCGAGCGACAGGAAGAAGGCCACCAGAAGCATCACGAAGAGGTCGATGAGCTGGCGGAACGCCCAGTCCGCGAGCTGGAACAGGCCGAACAGGACGAAGCCGAGCACCATCGCCCGGGGCAGCCAGCGCGGCATCCCGCCGCCCCAGAGCCCCTCGCCGCCCCGCACCCCGCCGTCCCCGTCCGCAGCCCCGGCCGGCGCGCCCGACACACCCGGCGCATCCGAAACACCCGGCGCACCCGGCCCACTCGACACACCGGCCTGCTCCTCGGCCGACCTGTCCGAATTCTGCTGTTCTGCGTCGCTTGTCACCCGGACAGTCTGTCCCATCCGCCCGATGGGCAAGGCCGGTACGGCAACATCCGGCCGTCACGTGGCGGACGGCCGTTGACCGCTCAGCGGAGCAGCGTGGAGACTCCCTGGGTCTCGCAGACCACCCGCCAGACGTCCTTGGCCTCCCAGCCCGCGTCCAGCGCCTGCCGGACCGTCCGCCCACCGAGCTCGCTCATCACGTGGTCGGAGGCGAAGGACTCCGCGTACGTCTCCCCGAAGTGCTCGTACATCCGTCGCCAGAACTCCGTCAACCTCATGCCGTCCAGTATCCCGGACCGGCCTCCGGAGCCCCCGGGCGCGTCAGCCCGGCCACCGGGCCCGTTCCAGCGCGGCGGCGGCAGGCGCGCCTACCGGGGCAGCGCCAGCAGCCCCGCGCCGAAGTACTGCCGGTCCCCGCAGGCGTACGGCCCCGGCGGGCAGGTGGCCTCGGCCGTGCTGGCCAGCAGGGCGGCGAGCCCGGCCGCGTCGTAGTCCGGATGGAGCGCGGCGGCCACCGCGACCGCACCCGTCACGTGCGCGGCCGCCATCGAGGTGCCGGCCAGCGCCGCGTACTGCCCGCCGGGCCAGTCGGAGACGATCGCGCCCTGCGGCCCGCCGTCCGGGTCCCCGCCGGGCGCGGCCAGCGAGACCTTGCCGCGCCCGTAGTTGGAGTACGAGGCGGGGCGGCCGTCGCGGTTGACGGCGGTGACGGTGACGACGCCGGGCAGCTCGCCGGGCAGCCGGATGCACTCGGTGCCCAGGCGGCGGGACTGCGCGGGGCCGGACACCCGGTCGTTCGGGCTGCGCTCGTCCGCCCTGGCCGCGCCGAGGTCCTGCCCGTCGTTGCCCGCCGAGGCGACGACGACGGCGCCCTTGCGCTGGGCGTACGCGGCGGCCCGGCCGACGGCGGCGATCAGCGCGGCCTGGTCGCGGTCCTCCGGGCAGTTGTACTTCCACGGGTCGGCGAAGTAGCTGTTGTTGATCGCCTTGGCGCCGTGGTCGGCGGCCCACACCATGCCGCAGACGATGCTCTCCGCGTAGTACTGGCCGAGCGGTCCGAGCAGCCGCACGGCGGCGATCCGCACGCCCGGCGCGACCCCGGTGACGCCCCGGCCGTCCCGGACGGCGCCCACGATCCCCGCGACGTGGGTGCCGTGGCCGCTCTCGCCCACCCCGGGGTCGGGCCGCCAGGAGCCGGCGCGCGGATCGGGGCGCCCGTCGGCGCACGAGGCCGAGGACTTGGGATCGACGGCGGCCCTGAGGTCGGGGTGGGTGTCGTCGACGCCGGAGTCGAGCACCGCGACGAGCACCTTGTGCAGCGCCTGCGGCGCCGGCCCGGCGGCGGGCCCGGTCGGCGCGGCGGTCGCGTCACCGGGCCGGGCGCCGGGCGCGCCGAGCACGGCGAGGTTCCAGTCGTCGTGCTCGGCGGGGTCGGGCACGGTGAGGGTGGTGTCCTCCTGTCGCTCGGACAGTTCGGCGGTGTCGGTCCCGCCGGAGCGCTCCGCCCCGCCCGACCGGTCCGCGCTGCTGCGCCCGGCGCGTTCGGTGCCGGCCGCGAAGTCCCCGGCGCCGTCCAGCGGCCGCGGCGGGCCGACCACCGGCGCGGTGCGGGTGGCCCCGACGGCCGCGATGCCGGGCCTGGCCCGCACCACGTCCGCGAACCCGCCGGGGGCGTACGCCAGCACGGCCCCGATCTGCGGGTACTCCTGGACCACCTGCCCGCCCGCCGCGCGGGTCTCGACCCCGGCCCGGGCGGCACCGGCCGCGTCGTCCTCGTCGGCCAGCACCAGGTAGCTGAGGTAGGCCCGGCCGCCGCCGGACACGTACGGCACGGCGCCGCCGACCACGAGCGCGGTGAGCAGCATCGCGAACAGCGCCCGGACGGGCCCGCGGACCCGGCGGCGGGGGGCGCGGGCGGGACCTGTTCCGGACGGGTGCGCCTGCGCCATCGCACGGTCTCCGCTCGTCGGCCCCGCGGGCACGCGGGTGATCATGTGCTGGAATCATCACGATATGAGCGGATTGTCTTTTTTGCTCCTTCAGTTACACCTCCTCCCGCCGCACCGCCCGACCCGTCCGCCCGGTTGTCGGTCCCACCCGGCACCATGGGGGCATGGCGTCCCAGCAGCAGACCCCGCCGGCCGACCGGCCGGACGAACCGCAGGACGACCCGCTCGCCGGGTTCGCCCCGGCCACCCGGGCCTGGTTCACCGGCGCCTTCCCCGCGCCCACCACCGCCCAGGCCGAGGCCTGGCGCGCCATCGGGCGGGGGACGGACGTCCTGGTGGTCGCCCCCACCGGCTCCGGCAAGA
>NZ_JAQYXB010000405.1:0-317 GCF_036322405.1 Streptomyces sp. SP17BM10
GGGGGCCCCCCCCCCAAACCAAAAAAAAAAAAAACCACCAAAAAAACAACCCACCACACAAACCCAAACCACCCCCCCCCCCCAACACCCCCCCCCCCCCACACACAAAAACAACAAAACCCCAACCCAACCCCCACCCACCCCACACACCACCCCCCCACCCCCCCCCCCCCCCCCCACAAAAAAAAACCACCAACCCCCCCACACCCCACCCCCCCCCCACACCAACCCCCCCCCCCCCAAAAACAGACACACCACCCCCCACGCACCACACCACCCCCGCCCCACCCGACCCGACCCACAACAAAAAAAAAAAC
>NZ_JAQYXB010000406.1:0-1234 GCF_036322405.1 Streptomyces sp. SP17BM10
CCTCCAGCTCGTCGCCGAAGGAAAGATCGACCTCGACACGTCCGTCGACACCTACCTGCCCGGCCTGCTGCGCGGCGACGGCATCGACGGACGCAACATCACCGTCCGTCAACTGCTCCAGCACACCAGCGGCCTGCCCGAATACGTGGACAAGGACGTGATCCTCAACAACCCGAAGCGGTACTACGAGCCGCGTGAACTGCTCGACGCGGCCCTCGCCCAGAAGGCTCACTTCGCCCCGAGCACGCGCTGGGAGTACAGCAACACCAACTACCTGGTGGCGGGTCTGATCATCCAGAAGCTCACCGGGCGGCCGCTCGGTGAGGAGGTCAACCGGCGCATCGTCGACCGCATCGGCCTGCGCCACACCTACTTCCCCACCCCGGGGGACATGACCATCCACGAGGCCCACCCCGAGGGGTACAACCAGGACGCCGACGGCTCGTTCCACGACTACACCGAGCTCGACCCGTCCTGGGGCTGGGCGGCGGGCGCCGTCGTCTCCACCAACAGCGACATCGTCCGCTTCTACACGGCACTGCTCGGCGGCAGGCTCCTCCCGGCGGCCCAGCTCGCCGAAATGCGCACCACCGTCCCCGCGGACGAGGTGGGTCCGGGCGTCCGCTACGGGCTGGGCCTGATGAGCACGCCGCTGTCGTGCGGAGGCGTGTTCTGGGGCCACGGCGGGACCATTCCGGGCTACTACACCGCCGGGGGCACCACCGACGACGGCCGCGCCGTCAACCTCGCGGTGACCATGATCCCGGGTGACGCGGCCGGGAAGGGCGTGGAGGCCGCAGTGGACTCCGCCCTGTGCCACTGACCCCACCCGATCCGGCCTGAGCGTCGGCACCGGTACGACCAGCGGGTTCTGCGCGCGCCTGCGCGCAGAACCCGCCCCCCACCAACTTCCCCCTCCAGCAGAGGAGTTCCTCCGTGAACGAGCACGTACAGCACAACCGGGCCAAGCTGCGCCATCGGGGCCGGCGCGGGTTGGCGGTAGCCGTGGCCACCGTGGCCGCCGGCGTCGTGGCGGCCTCGACCCTCGCGCCGACCGCGGCGTTCGCGGGCGGCCGGTCGGACAGCGTCCAGTCGAGCCTGAACGCGCTGGTGAAGGACGACGGCCTGCCCGCCGCGCTGGCCACCGTCAAGGGCAGCGACGGCCGCACCCGCAATTACACCGCCGGCGTCGGCAACCTCGCCACCAGGGCCAAGGTCCCCGTGGACGGACAGA
>NZ_JAQYXB010000407.1:0-337 GCF_036322405.1 Streptomyces sp. SP17BM10
CCCCCTGCGACGGTGAGGGCGCCCCCGGCGGGGCGGGGGCTCCCGCGCCGCCAGCCCTCCTGGTGCCTGCCCTTACCCGCCGTCCAACCCGGTCGCCAGAGCTGCGCGGTGTCGGGCCTGGGCGCGCCGGCCCGGGCCCGCCCCCCCCCCACCAAAAAAACACCAAAAACACAACAAAAAAAAAAAACAAACACAAAAAACACCCAAAAAAAAAAACAAAAAAAAAAAAAAAAAAAAACAAACCCAAAAACAACAACCCCACCCCCACAAAAACACACCCACACCCCACCCCCCACAAAACCCCCCCCCCCCACACCCAAAAAAACAAAAAAAAAAA
>NZ_JAQYXB010000408.1:0-304 GCF_036322405.1 Streptomyces sp. SP17BM10
GTTTGTGGGGGGGGGGCCCCCCGGGGTGTTTTCGCGGGCGCGGGTTTCGGGGGTTTTTGGGTGGGGTGTTTTTTTTGTGTTTTTTTGTTTTGTTGGTTGTGTGGGTTTTTTTTTTTTTTTTTTTTTTTTTTTTTTTTTTTTTTTTTTGTTGTGTTTGGTTTTGGGGGCGGGCCCCCCCCACCCCACCACACCCCACGCAGAAACACAAAAACAAAAAAAAAAAAAAAAAACCAACCCACCCCACCCCAACAAAACCACACCCCACAACCAACACAAACCCCCACCAAACAACACAAAAAAAAAA
>NZ_JAQYXB010000409.1:0-79067 GCF_036322405.1 Streptomyces sp. SP17BM10
ACAGTTTCATAGTGTTTCGGTGGTCATAGCGTGAGGGAAACGCCCGGTTACATTCCGAACCCGGAAGCTAAGCCTCACAGCGCCGATGGTACTGCAGGGGGGACCCTGTGGGAGAGTAGGACGCCGCCGAACAATCATTCGAGAGAAGCCCCCGCCGGTGAACCGGTCGGGGGCTTCTCTGTTGTAAGGTCAGTGTGCATTGTCATCGCACGGTACAGGAGGCCCCCGGGTGGAGGTCCAGGAGACGCGGGTCCAGACCGATCGCGTCCTCACCATCCCCAACTTGCTGAGCATGGGCCGGCTGGTGGGTGTTCCGCTCTTCCTCTGGCTCATTCTCTGGCCGGTGTTCGACGGGCCCAACAACGACGGTTGGGCGTTGCTGATCCTGGCGCTGAGCGGGGTCAGTGACTACCTGGACGGAAAGCTCGCCCGGCGGTGGGGGCAGGTCAGCCGGGTCGGGCAGCTGCTCGATCCGCTGGCGGACCGGCTCTATGTGCTCTCGACCCTGGTCGGTTTGACGTGGCGTGAGATTCTGCCGTGGTGGGTGACGGGCATTCTGCTGGCCCGCGAGGTCTTTATCGCCGCGCTCCTGCCCATTCTCAACCGGCACGGTTACGGGCCGCTCCAGGTGAGTTTCCTGGGGAAGGCCGCGACCTTCAACCTGATGTACGCGTTTCCGCTTCTCCTCCTCGGCAGCGGGCACAGCTGGATCGCGCGGCCGGCCGAGGTGGTGAGCTGGGCCTTCATCTGGTGGGGGACGGCGCTGTACTGGTGGGCCGGAATTCTCTATGCGGTTCAGGCCCGGCAGATCGTGCGGGCGAGCACGAAGGGCTCCGCGTCCACAGTCTGAGACGCGATCTGAGAGAAGTGCCACGGCGCCCCGGTGCGTCGGACGATGCCTTCCGGGTAGATGACCCTCTGGAACGGTTTGATGGGCCTAGTGGTCCAGCACCGCGAAGGAGGACGCACCCGTAATGAAAGCCGTTGTCATGGCAGGGGGCGAAGGCACCCGACTCCGCCCGATGACCTCCAGCATGCCGAAACCGCTGCTTCCGGTCGCCAACAGGCCGATCATGGAGCACGTGCTTCGACTACTGAAGCGGCATGGCCTCTCCGACACCGTCGTGACCGTGCAGTTCCTGGCGTCACTGGTCAAGAACTACTTCGGTGACGGTGAGGATCTGGGCATGCACCTCACCTATGCCCACGAGGAGACACCGCTCGGCACCGCGGGGAGTGTGAAGAACGCCGAGGACGCGTTGAAGGACGACTCCTTTCTGGTGATCTCCGGTGACGCGCTGACCGACTTCAACCTCTCCGAATTGATCGACTTTCACCGGAGCAAGGACGCTCTGGTCACCGTCTGTCTCACCAGGGTGCCCAATCCGCTGGAGTTCGGTATCACGATCACCGACGACGACGGACGGGTCGAGCGCTTCCTGGAGAAGCCGACCTGGGGGCAGGTCTTCTCGGACACGGTGAACACCGGTATCTACGTGATGGAGCCAGAGGTCTTCGACTACGTCGCCGCGGGGGAGTCCGTGGACTGGTCGAGCGACGTGTTCCCACAGTTGCTCAAGGAGGGCAAGCGGGTCTACGGGTACGTCGCGGAGGGCTACTGGGAGGACGTGGGCACCCACGAGAGCTACGGCAAGGCCCAGGCGGACGTCCTGGAGGGCAAGGTCGAGGTCGAGATCGACGGGTTCGAGATCTCCCCGGGCGTGTGGGTGGCCGAGGGCGCCGAGGTCGACCCGGAGGCGGTCCTGCGCGGGCCGCTGTACATCGGGGACTACGCCAAGGTCGAGGCCGGCGTCGAGATCCGCGAGCACACCGTGCTCGGCAGCAACGTGGTCGTGAAACGGGGCGCCTTCCTGCACCGCGCCGTCGTCCACGACAACGTCTACGTCGGGCCGCAGAGCAACCTCCGCGGCTGCGTGGTCGGCAAGAACACCGACGTGATGCGGGCCGCGCGGATCGAGGACGGCTCGGTGATCGGGGACGAGTGCCTGATCGGCGAGGAGTCGATCATCGGGGCCAACGTCCGGGTCTATCCGTTCAAGACGATCGAGGCCGGCGCCGTCGTCAACACCTCGGTCATCTGGGAGTCCCGCGGGCAGGAGCACCTGTTCGGCGTGCGCGGCGTGTCGGGGATCCTCAACGTCGAGATCACCCCGGAGCTCGCCGTCCGGCTGGCCGGTGCCTACGCCACGACCCTGAAGAAGGGCGCCACCGTCACCATCGCGCGTGACCACTCGCGTGGTGCGCGTGCGCTCAAACGGGCGATGATCTCGGGGCTCCAGACGTCCGCGATCGACGTCCGCGACCTGGAGAACGTGCCCATGCCGGTCGCCCGGCAGCACACGGCGCGCGGGAGCGCGGGCGGGATCTTCCTGCGGACCACGCCCGGGGTGCCGGACTCGCTGGACATCCTGTTCTTCGACGAGCGCGGGGCCGACCTCTCCCAGGCGGGGCAGCGCAAGCTGGATCGCGTGTACGCGCGCCAGGAGTACCGGCGGGCCTTCCCCGGTGAGATCGGGGACCTGACCTTCCCGTCCAGCGTCTTCGACTCCTACGCGGGCAACCTGCTGCGGACCGTCGACACGACGGGGGTCCGCGAGGCCGGGCTGAAGGTGGTCGTGGACACCGCGCACGGCAGCGCGGGGCTCGTCCTGCCGAGCATCCTCGGCCGGCTCGGGGTGGAGGCCCTCACGGTCTCCAGCGGGCTGGACGAGGCGCGGCCGACGGAGGACGCGGAGACGCGGCGGGCCGGGCTGGCCAGGCTCGGCGAGCTGGTGGCCTCGTCCCGGGCGGCGTTCGGGGTCCGGTTCGACCCGGTCGGCGAGCGCGTCGCGTTCGTCGACGAGCTGGGGCGGGTGATCGACGACGACCGGGCGCTGCTGGTGCTGCTGGACTTGGTCGCCGCCGAGCGGCGCAGCGGGCAGGTGGCACTGCCGGTCACGACGACCCGGATCGCGGAGCAGGTGGCCGCCTACCACGGCACCCAGGTCATCTGGACCACGACGACGCCGGACGACCTCGCGAAGGCGGCGTCGGCCGAGGGCACGGTGTTCGGCGGGGACGGGCGCGGCGGGTTCGTCGTGCCGGAGTTCAGCGGTGTGCTGGACGGCGCCGCGGCGTTCGTCCGGCTGGTCGGCCTGGTGGCGCGGACGCAGCTCACCCTCAGCCAGATCGACGCGCGGATCCCGCAGGCGCACATCCGGCGGCGGGACATCGCGACCCCGTGGGCGGCCAAGGGCATGGTGATGCGCTCGGTCGTCGAGGCGGCCGGCAACCGGCGGCTGGACACGACGGACGGCGTGCGGGTGGTCGAGGCGGACGGGCGCTGGACGCTGGTGCTGCCGGATCCGGCGGAGGCCGTCACCCACCTGTGGGCGGAGGGCCCGGACGACGAGGCCACCGAGGCGTTGCTCGACGAGTGGGCGGCGGTGGTCGACGGCGCCGGGCGCTAGGCGATGCCAGGGCGGGGGCGTGCGGTTGGTTCGCACGCCCCCGCTGTCTGTTTTCGCATCATTCGGTGCGATCCGTGCTCTATGTCGTGTGCGCAGGTCAGGGGCTGTGCACGAGGCCCTTCGCCGACGTGGGACGATGGTCCGCATGCCAGCGACGCCGAGTGCCAGCAACGGACGGTACAACCGTCCGGACGCCTCGATGTCCCTGCTGACCAACGTGATGGACCACAGCCTCGACGAGGGCTACGCGGAGGCGGCCGAGGCGCGGGGCGGTGAGCGCGACAGCCGGATACCCGTGACGCTCCGGGGGCTGGTCACGCTGGGCGCGGGGCTGGCGCTGGTGGGCACGGTGCTGACGATCGGCGCGGTGAACGCGCACGAGGCGGAGCCGACGCTCGCGAAGGAGCGGGACGCGCTGATCCACCGGGTCAACGACAGCAACTCCGCCGCCGACCACCTCCAGCAGCAGGTTCAGGACCTGCGGCAGAAGGTGGACAGCGCGCAGCGCCAGGCGTTCCCCGCGGGGGGCGGCGGCGCGGACGCGCTGACCGGGCTGGTGGGACTGGGCGAGGTGACCGGGCCGGGCGTGAAGCTCGTGCTGGAGGACGCCGCCGGGACGGGCGGCGGGGGCAACGTGGACCCGCGCGCCGGGCAGGGTTTCTCCAACAGCGGCCGGCTGCGGGACCGCGACCTCCAGCTCGTCGTGAACGGGCTCTGGGGGAACGGCGCGGAGGCCGTGTCGATCAACGGGCAGCGGCTGACCGCGCTGTCGGCGATCCGGGCCGCGGGCGAGGCCGTCCTGGTGGACAACCGGCCGCTGGTGCCGCCGTACACCCTCCAGGCGATCGGGGACGGACCCGCGCTCCTCGCCGCCTTCGAGAAGGACATGGCCGGGGAGTACCTGCGGCTGCTCCAGGAGAAGTACGGGATCAAGTCGACGCTCTCGACGCAGAAGAGCTTGACGCTGCCGGCGGCGGTGGGCGTGACACTGCGGACGGCGCAGCCGGTGACGCCCGAGCCCTCGCCGACGGCGTCTCCGTCGGCCGGGCCGAGCCCGAGTCCGACGCCGTCGGCCGGCGGCGGAACTTCCGAGAGCCCGAGTGCGTCCGTTTCACCGTCCGCCACGGGCGCGAGCCCGAGCACCAGGCGGCGCCCCACGGGCGGGACCACGAAGACCACGACAGCGACAGGAGCAGCTAGACCGTGATTGCCGTACTGGGTCTCGTGATCGGGGTGGTCGTCGGGCTGTTCGTCCAGCCCGAGGTGCCGGACGCCGTCGTGCCGTACCTGCCGATCGCGGTGGTGGCGGCTCTGGACGCGGTGTTCGGCGGTGTCCGGGCGATGCTGGACGGGATCTTCGACGACAAGGTGTTCATCGTGTCGTTCCTGTCGAACGTGGTCGTCGCGGCGCTGATCGTCTTCCTCGGCGACCAGCTGGGCGTCGGCTCGCAGCTGTCCACGGGTGTGGTCGTCGTCCTCGGCATCCGCATCTTCTCCAACGCGGCGGCGATCCGGCGTCATGTCTTCCGTGCCTGAGCCGGGCCGCGGTCCGGCGGCGGAGGAGAACGTGGAGCGGGTGGACGGCGTGGTGGAGGCCGCTGCGGCTGCTGAGGAGAAGGCCGCTGCGGAGAAGGCGGCCGAGGTGAAGCCGGCCGAGGAGAAGGACGTCCCGAAGGGGCCGGTCGCGGAGGAGGCCGAGGAGGCCGTCGCGAAGCCGTCGGGTGCTGCGGAGCCGCCCGCGAGGACTGAGGAGGAGTCCGAGGCCGATCCGGAGGTGGAGCCGGAGGCCGGGTCTGGGGCGGCGCCCGTCGCGGAGTCCGCGCCGGAGCCGGACCGGGCTGCCGAGCCCGTGGCGGAGGCGGCCGCGGAACCCGCCGTCGAGCCTACCGAGGCGAATGACCGGAACGCCGGTCGGCGGCGGCTGAAGGCCGCGCTCTGGCCGCCGCGGCTGTCGCGCGGGCAGCTGGTGGTGGCGCTGCTGCTGTTCTCGCTCGGCCTGGCCCTGGCGATCCAGGTGCGCTCGACCAACGACCACCACAATCAGCTGCGCGGGGCCCGTCAGGAGGACCTGGTTCGGATCCTCGACGAACTGGACAGCCGTCAGCAGCGTCTCCAGCAGGAGAAGGCGGAGCTTGAACAGTCCTTGGGCAAGTTGGAGAACAGCTCCAACCAGGCCAAGGAGGCCCAGGAGCAGACCAGGAAGAAGGAGACGGAGCTCGGCGTGCTCGCCGGCACCGTCAAAGCCACAGGTCCGGGCATCGTACTCACTGTCGATGATCCCCAAGGGCAGGTGAAGGCAGATATGCTGCTGGACACCCTGCAGGAACTCCGGGCAGCGGGGGCGGAGGCGATTCAGATCAACGATGTTCGCGTGGTGGTCAACACCAACTTCACGGACGTGACGGGCGGCGGTGTGCAGATCGACGGCAAGAAGGTCGCGCAGCCGTACCGCTTCACGGTCGTGGGGAACCCGCAGGACCTGACGCCCGCGCTGAACATCCCGGGAGGTGTCGTCCGCACGCTGGAGAGCCACCAGGCGCGGGCGACGATCACCACTGCGCAGAAGGTCGTCGTCGACGCGGTCGTCGACCTGAGGACGCCGCAGTACGCCAAGCCGGCTTCGAAGTGACGGGGCGCCTGGCGAACGGCCCGTCACGTGCGGGCGGCACCCGGTGCGGGGCGCCGTCGTGGCGTGGGCGAGACTGGTTCATACCAGAACGCAACGGAGCAAGAACCGCCGCACCAACCGTCGGAGTACCACTCCAGCAGGCTCGATCCGCGACCGGGCCCGCAGCCTGTCCGAGGTCCTCACCCTGCCCCGCGGGCGGGTCTGTCACACGCAAGGGGATTCGCCCGTGAGTTTCTTCTCTAAGTTGTTCGGTCGTAACAAGGGCCGCGACGCGGCCGTCGAGGCACCGACCGCGCGCCATCGCCGGTCCGACGACGAGCCGGCCGTGCCCGGCATGCGCCCCGCCCCCGAAGCGGGGGAGTATGCCGAGCGTCAGCTGTACCGCGACGGCGGCGCCCAGTACGCGGGGAATCCGGCGGGCTACGGCGCGTCGGTTGACCCCTCCGGGGACCCGCGCATAGGTTTCGCGTCAGGACCCTCAACCTCTGGTGGAGGGTTCGCCCCGGATCCGTACGCCGGGCACAACCCGTCGGGTGTGCCGCGCCAGGAGGCTGTGAACATGGCTGGCCCCACTCCGTGCCCGCGGTGCGGCAACCAGAACCCGGCCGCGGCCCGGTTCTGTTCCAACTGCGGCACGGCGCTGCGCGGCGGTGCGCTGCCCGAGGGGGCGGCGGAGACCACGTCGACCATCTCGATCTCCGGCCTGGAGTCCTACGACCCGAACACCACGACCGGCACCGGCGCCACGCCGGCCCTGTCCGCCGAGGTGCTGGCGGCGATCGACGCGCTGCCGCCGGGTTCGGCGCTGCTGATCGTGCAGCGCGGCCCGAGCTCGGGCAGCCGGTTCCTGCTGGACGCCGACGTCACCACCGCGGGCCGCCACCCGCAGGGCGACATCTTCCTGGACGACGTGACGGTCTCGCGGCGGCACGTGGAGTTCCGCCGCACGCCGGCCGGCTTCAGCGTCGCGGACGTGGGCAGCCTCAACGGCACCTACGTCAACCGGGAGCGGATCGACGAGGTGCCGCTGAACAACGGCGACGAGGTGCAGATCGGGAAGTACCGGCTGGTCTTCTTCGCCGGTCACAACCGGGGGTACTGAACCCAACGTCGGTAGGAGCCCGAGTGAATACGAATACCTCCGATTCATCGCTCGGGGCGGCCACGCCCGCGTCCTCCGGTCCGCAGACGGACCGGGACGGTCGCGGGGTGGTCGCGGGCCCCAGGCAGCCGCTGCGGCCGGAACGCGCGGGCGCGCGGCACCGCGGCGGCGAGCTGCTCAGCATCGGCGCGGTGCTGGCCCACCTGCGCGAGGAGTTCCCCGAGGTCACCATCTCCAAGATCAGGTTCCTGGAGGCGGAGGGCCTGGTCGAGCCGCAGCGCACGCCCTCGGGGTACCGCAAGTTCAGCCCGGCCGACGTCGAGCGATTGGCCTACGTGCTGCGGATGCAGCGCGACCACTACCTCCCGCTGCGGGTGATCCGCGAGCACCTGGACGCGATGGAGCGCGGGGAGGCGCCGCCCGCGCTGCCGCCCGCCGACGCCCGGCCCGGGCCGATGGAGGAGGCGGACCGGGAACTGGTGGCCTCCGCCGAGGCCCTGTCCGGGGTCCGGCTGGGACGGGCCGAACTGCTGGCCGCCGCCGGGGCCGGCGACGGGGACCTGACCGAGTGGGAGGCCTACGGGCTGGTCGCCGCCGGGTCGGACGGCGGGTACGACGGCGATGCGCTGCAGGTGGCCCGGCTGGTCGCGGAGCTCGGCCGGTACGGGCTCGAACCGCGGCACCTGCGGGCCGTGAAGGCCGCCGCGGACCGGGAGGTCGCCCTCGTCGAGCAGGTGGTGGCGCCGCTGCGCCGGCACCGCAACCCGCAGACCAGGGCCCATGCCGAGGCCACGGCGCGGGAGCTCGCGACGCTGGCGGTGCGGCTGCACGCGGCGATGGTCCAGGCCGGTCTGCGGACCCGCCCGTGACGCCCCCACCCCGCTGACCAGCGGCGTCGGGTCTGCGCTTTCATATCCGGGTCCAGAGCCATAGGGTTGCCTGTGTGAATGAGCTCGACGTCGTGGGTGTCCGGGTGGAGATGCCTTCCAACCAGCCGATCGTGCTGCTGCGGGAGGTCGGGGGCGACCGGTACCTGCCGATCTGGATCGGCCCCGGCGAGGCGACCGCGATCGCCTTCGCGCAGCAGGGGATGACCCCGGTGCGCCCGTTGACGCACGACCTCTTCAAGGACGTCCTGGAGGCGCTCGGCCAGCAGCTCACCGAGGTCCGGATCACCGATCTGCGCGAGGGCGTGTTCTACGCCGAGCTGGTCTTCGCGGGTGGGGTCGAGGTGAGCGCCCGGCCGTCCGACGCGATAGCGCTCGCGCTGCGGACCGGTACGCCGATCTTCGGGAGCGAGGAGGTGCTCGCGGAGGCGGGCATCGCGATCCCGGACGAGCAGGAGGACGAGGTCGAGAAGTTCCGCGAGTTCCTCGACCAGGTGTCGCCCGAGGACTTCGGGGGCAGTGGTCCGCAGTAGCGCGGACCGGCCGGTGCACAGAGCGTGCTGTCGTTTTGCCAAAAACCGTCCTCTTACCCACACTAGGGGCACGAAAAACCACTCTCCTGAGTGATGCGGTTTGGTCGGCTCGGCGTGGCGATCGTTGACGGGTCATAGGGGACTGCCTACCGTCAGGAGTGGCTGCCCGGGCGACCGACGCCCGCAGTCTGGGTTGCCCGCAACACGAGTGGACGGAGGTAGGCATGAGCAGCACCGGCGATGACGCGGCCGCGGGAGGCGTGTGCGCCGTGCACGTGCCGCGCACCGCCCGGACCGTGACGGACCTTCCCCGGGTGGGCCGGTTCCCCGCCGTGCAGCCCGGCCAGCCGGCCATCGAGCGGCTGGCACCGACCTCCGAACTCATCGGCTACCGCGGCCCGACGGCCTGCGCGGCGGCCGGCATCACCTACCGCCAGCTGGACTACTGGGCCCGGACCGGGCTGCTGGAGCCCAGCGTCCGTTCGGCCTACCCGGCGACCAGTCAGCGGCTCTACAGCTTCCGGGACATCCTGCTCCTCAAGATCGTCAAGCGGCTGCTCGACGCTGGCGTCTCGCTGCAGAACATCCGGGTGGCCGTCGCCCACCTGCAGGCCGCCGAGCAGGGCGACCTGGCCGGGCTGACGCTCATGTGCGACGGCGCGACGGTCTACGAGTGCACCACGCCCCAGCAGGTCGTCGACCTGCTGAAGGGCGGTCAGGGCGTGTTCGGCATCGCGGTGGGGGCGGTCTGGCAGGAGCTGGAGCTGACCGTCGGGCGGCTGCACGCCGAGCGGACGGACACCGGCGAGACGCTGCTCGGGCACGACCCGGGGGACGAGCTCGCCCAGCGCCGCAACCGGGCGGTCTGACGACCCGGTAGCAGCACGGAACGACGAGGCCGCGGGCCCGGACGGGGAACCGTCCGGGCCCGCGGCCTCGTCGTCGTGCCTGGTGGAACGATCTAGGGAGGGCACGTGAGCGTCGGCTCCGGAATAGCGGGCCTGTTGCGGCGCCGGGCCGGGCAGTGGGCCGTCCGGCTGCGGCAGCGGCGGACGCAGCGCAGGGTCTACCAACTGGCCGTCCTCTGCTGCGGGGTGGCGCTGGCGCCGATGTCCTGGCTGTGGTTGTCGGCGGGGGACCGGGTGGGCACGGTGGAGTCCGCGCCGTCGGCGCCGGTGGCGGTCGTCTTCGGGGCCGGGCTGGACCACGGACAGCCGACGCCCTACCTGGAGCACCGGCTGGTCGGGGCGCTGGACCTCTACCGGGAGGGGAAGGTCCGGGCGATCCTGGTGACCGGCGACAACGGGCGGGCGGAGTACAGCGAGCCCGACGCGATGTTCCGCTACCTGGTCGACCACGGCGTTCCGCAGGACCGGGTGGTGCGGGACTACGCGGGCTTCACCACGTGGGACTCGTGCACCCGGGCCCACCGGATCTTCGGGGTGGACCGGGCGGTGCTGGTGAGCCAGGACTTCCACGTCCGGCGGGCGCTGGCGCTGTGCCGGGCGGCCGGGATCGAGTCGTACGCCGTCGGAGTGCCGGAGCTGCACGACGTGACGTGGCTGTACGGCGGCCTGCGGGAGATCCCGGGGGCCGGCAAGGCGGCGCTGAGCGCCTGGGTGCGGCCGAACCCGGTGTTCCTCGGGCCCAAGGAGGACGGGATCCCGAAGGCGCTCGCGCAGGCCGCCGAGCGGTAGCGGCGCGGCCTGCGCAGGCAGGGGTTCGGCCGGGGGTGTGGCGGGGCCGTGGCCGGGGCGCGGCCGGGTTCGCACGCACTGTCGGACCCTTGCGGCATGATCGGCGGGTGCGGTCACTGCCGAGCATCATCCACCTCGACATGGACGCCTTCTTCGCGGCGGTGGAGCAGGCGGCCAAGCCGAGCCTGCGCGGCAAGCCGGTGATCGTCGGCGGGGTGGGCGGGCGGGGGGTGGTCTCCACCGCGTCGTACGAGGCGCGGAAGTTCGGGGTGCACTCGGCGATGCCGACGGCGCAGGCGCGCCGGCTCTGCCCCAACGCGGCCTTCCTGACCGGGCGGTTCGAGGCCTACCGGCAGGTCAGCGAGATCGTCATGGGACTGCTGCGGGAGCTGTCGCCGCTGGTGCAGCCGCTGAGCCTGGACGAGGCGTTCGTCGATCTGGAGGCCGGCCCGTACGGCCCGGCGCTGGCCGGGGCGGACCACCAGACCGGGGAGCGGCTGGTGCTGGCGCTCGCGGAGGACCTGCGGGCGGACATCCGCCGGCACACCGGCGTGACCGGGTCGGTCGGGGCGGCCGGGTCCAAGCTGATGGCGAAGATCGCCTCCGAGCGGGCCAAGCCGGACGGGCTGGTGCTGATCGAGCCCGGGCAGGAGCGGGCCGTGCTCGGCCCGATGCCGGTGCGGGCGCTGCCCGGGATCGGGCCGGCCACCGAGCAGGTGCTGCGGCGGGCCGGGCTGGTCACGGTGGCCGACCTCACCGACGCCGGGGAGGCGGAGCTCGTCCAGCTGCTCGGCAAGGCCCACGGCAGCGGCATCCACGCCATGTCGATAGGGCTGGACGACCGGCCCGTGGTGGCCGACCAGGACGCCAAGTCGGTGTCGGTGGAGGACACCTTCGAGGTGGACCTCGCCGACCGGGACCGCGTGCTGCGCGAGGTCGAGGTGCTGGCCGCGCGGTGTGTGCGGCGGCTGCGGGCCGCCGGGCGGTCGGGGCGGACGGTGGTGCTCAAGGTCCGCCGCTTCGACTTCTCGACGCTCACCCGGTCGGAGACGCTGCGCGGGCCGACGGACGACGAGACGGTGATCACCGAGACGGCGCGCCGGCTGGCGTCCCAGGTGGACATCACGGGCGGAGTGCGGCTGCTCGGCGTCGGGGTCTCGCAGCTCGCCGACTACACCCAGGAGGACCTGTTCGCCCAGGCCGTCCGGGAGGAGGCCGCGCTCGAACACGCCGGGGAGGAGGGCGCGGGGGCCGCGGAGGAGCCGGAGGCGCCCGTCCTGCGGCGCTGGATGCCCGGGCAGGACGTCCGCCACGTGGAGTACGGGCCCGGGTGGGTGCAGGGCAGTGGCGTCGGGCGGGTGACCGTGCGCTTCGAGACGCCGTGGAGCGAGCCCGGGCGGGTGCGGACCTTCTCGGTCGACGACCCCGACCTGGAGCCGTCCCGGCCGCTGCCGCTGGTCGAGGGGGAGGACTGGGGCGGCAGGCGGTTCGGCGGCGGGGGTGCCGGCGGTGACGACGGGGAGGAAGAGTAGGGCTGACAAAGACGATGAGAGCGGCTGAGAACGCGACGCGGCCCCACCTGGAAGGGGAGTACCAGGTGGGGCCGCATTCCGTGACCGGGCCTCGGGCGGTCGCGATGCCCTCCCGACCGCGTGAGGTCCGGGCCCCCGCGCCCTGTCCCTGAGCGCGGCGGCGGACGCCTCGTCAGGCGTCGGTCTTGACCAGCTCGTCGCTGGGGACCTGCCCGCCCTGGGCACCGGAGGCGGTGACCACGGCGGAGTTCTTGACGGTGCGGATCAGGAACGGGACCACACCGGCGATGATGCAGACCACGGCGGTGGTCCAGAACGCGTGCTTGTAGGCGTCCAGCGTCGGCAGCTGCACCGGGATCTTGATCGGCAGCTTCATGGTGTCGCCGGTCAGGATCGCGGTCATCACGGCGGTGCCGATGGCGCCGCCGACGGTGCGCAGCACGGAGTTCATGCCGTTGGCGATGCCGCTCTGCTCGACCGGGACGGCACCGTTGATGTATGCCGGCATCGCGGCGAAGGCGAGGCCGATGCCGAGGCCGAAGATCGCGGAGGCGGTGTAGATGTCGCCCTCGTGGCTGTGGCGCAGCGCCAGGTAGGCCATCGCGATGGCGCCGAGGACGCCACCGAGGACCAGCGGCAGGCGCGGGCCGCGGCGGGCGATCAGCATGGCGCCGACCGGGGCGGCCACCATCGAGCCGATGGCGGACGGCAGCAGCATGACGCCGGCGTGCAGCACGGTGGCGGTGAAGCCGTAGTGGGCGAGCTTCTCGGGGGTCTGGGCGAAGTTGCTGATGACCATGAACGAGCCGTACATGCCGAAGCCGATCAGCAGGCCGGCCAGGTTCGTGAAGGCGACCGCGGGGCGGGACATCATGCTGAGGTCCACCAGCGGGTGCGCGACCTTGACCTCGATGACGCCCCAGATCAGGGCCACGACGGCGGCGACGGCGAACAGGCCGAGGGTCTTGGTGGAGGTCCAGCCCCAGTGGTTGCCCTGGCTGACCGCGACCAGCAGGGCGGAGAGCCAGCCGGCCAGGGTGAGGGCGCCGAGCGGGTCGGCGCCGCCCTCCTTGTCGGTCACCGGGTCGGTCGGGACGCGGAAGGCGACCAGGGCGACGGCGATCAGGCCGAAGACCAGGCCCATCCAGAAGATCGACTTGTAGTTCCAGTGCTCCAGCAGGAGACCGGTGGCCACCAGGCCGAGGCCGGAGCCGACGCCCATCGAGGCGCTGATGGCGGCGACGCCGCCGGTCACCTTCTGCTTGGGCAGCTCGTCGCGGACGATGCTGATCGCCAGCGGCATCACGCCACCGCCGGCGCCCTGGAGGACGCGGGCGACGATCAGCAGGCTGAACGAGTGGGTGCTGACGGCCAGGGCCGAACCGGCGACCAGACCGGCCAGCGAGATCAGCAGCATCGGCTTGCGGCCCCGGAGGTCGCCGAAGCGGCCCAGGAGGGGAGTCAGCACGGCGGCGGACAGCAGGTTGGCGGTCATCAGCCAGGTGATGTTGGAGCCGGAGACGTCCAGTTCCTTGGCCAGCGAGGGCAGGATCGGGACGACCGCGGTCTGCACCACGCTGAACGACAGCATCGCCAGGATGAGGGCCGGCAGGACCCGGCTGCTGCTCTGCTTCTCGGCCGCGGTGGTGGGCTGAGGTGCCTCACTCACGGTTGCTTCCTCCCGTACATAGTGAATGAACTGAAATAACCATGCAGGGAGATACTTCAGAGTGTCAAATATCGAGTGGTTAAGGTTTGGCAAAGGGGGGTGGTCGGGTGGGGGTGGGGGTGCCTGACGCGGGCTGGGGGAGGGGGCGGGGACATGGCAAAGGCTCCCGGTGGGGGCCGGGAGCCTTTGCCGGGTGGGGCTCAGGAGAGGGGGCGGAGGGAGGTGCCGTTCGGAGCGGGGGTGCCGTTGGGGGCGGTGGGGGTGTCGTCGTGGACCTCGACGTTCTCACGGCGGAGTTCGTCGTGGATGACCTCTTCCGCGGTGTAGCGCTCGACGACGAGGCGGACCCGCTCGATCGGGGCGAGGTACTTGTGGACCACCGGGCGCTCCTCACGCAGGGTGACCTCCTCCACCGCCTCGGCGATCTCCTTCTCGGTGAGGGCCGCCCGTTCGGCGTCGCCCACCGGCATCCGCTCCACCCGGACGCGTTCGCGGACCACCGGGACCCGGCGTTCGACCTGCTCGCTCGTCACGTACTTGCGCAGCTTCGCCGTGCCCAGCACGTGCCACTCGGTGGAGATGTCCAGCCGCTCCTCGCGACACGTGATCTCCACCGGGCCGCTGGGGGCGGACGGGGCCCCGGTCGCCGGCGCGGTCCGGGGCTTGGGCTGGACGAGGGGCTGGGCGGTGGGGGGTTGGGCGGTGGGGGGTTGGGCGGTCGTGGTCGCGGCCGCCATGGGGGTGGCTGCCGGCGCGGGGGTGCTGAGGGTCCGCATGTCGGCCTCCGTGGCGGTCGTGGTGGGAGCGGTGGTGAGGGTGGTCGTGGGGGCGACGGTCGACGTGGTGGCGGCGGCGGTGGTGCCGAAGTCGAGGTCGGGCTTCGGGGGCCCCGCCGCGTCGCCGTTCACCGGCCGGCCGTTCACCGGGGTGTCGAGGCCGTAGTAGCGGTAGAGCTGGAGCTCCTGGGCCGGCGACAGGTGCTGGCCGACGCCGAAGTCCGGCGACTCCTTGACCAGCGACTTGTCGTACGGCACGCGGAGCTCGTCGCCGGAGAACTCGCTCGTGGTGAGCGGGACGAAGGCGTCCCGGCCGAAGATGCCGGTGCGGACGGCGGCCCACTCGGGCTGGCCGGTGGCGTCGTCCAGGTACACCTCGTCGACCGTGCCGATCTTGTCTCCGTTGCGGTCGACCGCCTTGTGGCCGATGAGGTCGCGGGGGTCGATATCGGTCTGCACTCTTTCCTCCAGTGCGCTGCGCCTGCGGAACGCCCGCAGGACGGCGGCCGGAGCACCCGTGCCGTCCGCCACTTCACACCAAAAGCCATCAACCGGACGGCCGCGAGCGGGGTGCGTCCGGACGGGCTGCGGGGTGGGCCGTTCGGGGGACGCGCGTAGACCCCGGGTGACCGGACACACCCGTGATCGAACGGGCTCCCGCTGGTACCCTGGGCCGCGACCGCCGAGCCCGCTCGGGAGAGTCCCCGAAGGCGAAAACCGCTGGTCGGGGCGCCGAAGGAGCAACTCCTCCCCGGAATCTCTCAGGCATCCGTACCGTGTGGGATAGGTCACTCTGGAAAGCAGGGCAGGACCGCCGGCGAGGGAGCCGACGGCCACCACCCTCACCGACGGTGCAAGCCGGCGGAGCGCCCACGGCGCGCCGCGCGGGCGAAGCTCTCAGGTCCCGATGACAGAGGGGGAGGCCTGTCGGGTCCGCCCGCCAGCAGGCCCGTCCGCTGTCCGCAGCGGTGCAGGCCGACCGGCGTGCGTACCCCCGCCGGTCCGTGACCAGGAGGCCTCGACCACCATGAACGCCCAGTCGAACGCGGGACGCCCGAGCGGCGCCGTCACCCTCACCGAGCTCGAGCAGGCCAGCCCCTTCGAGAACCGCCACATCGGCCCCGACGCCGCCGCGCAGGAGAAGATGCTGGCCCAGGTCGGCTACGGCTCGCTGGACGAGCTCGCCGCCACCGCCGTGCCGGAGGCGATCCGTTCCATCACGGGCCTGGACCTGCCCGCCGGCCGCAGCGAGGCCCAGGTCCTCGCCGAGCTGCGCGAGCTGGCCGGCCGCAACCAGGTGCTCCAGCCGATGATCGGCCTGGGCTACTACGGCACCTTCACCCCGCCGGTGATCCTGCGCAACGTCCTGGAGAACCCGGCCTGGTACACGGCCTACACGCCGTACCAGCCCGAGATCTCGCAGGGCCGCCTGGAGGCGCTGCTCAACTTCCAGACCCTGGTCTCCGACCTGACCGGGCTGCCCACCTCGGGCTCCTCACTGCTCGACGAGGGCACCGCCGCCGCCGAGGCGATGGCGCTGGCCCGCCGCGTCACCAAGGTCAAGGGCGGCGTGTTCCTCGTCGACGCCGAGACCCTGCCGCAGACCGTCGCGGTGATCAACACCCGGGCCGTGCCGACCGGCGTCGAGGTCGTCGTCGCGGACCTGTCCGCGGGCATCCCGGCCGAGGTCGCCGAGCGCGGCGTCTTCGGCGTGCTGCTCCAGTACCCGGGCGCCACCGGTGTCGTGCGCGACCTCACCCCCGTCATCGAGCAGGCCCACGGCCTCGGCGCGATCGTCGCGGTCGCCGCCGACCTGCTGGCGCTGACCCTGCTCAAGTCGCCCGGCTCGCTCGGCGCCGACATCGCCTGCGGCACCTCGCAGCGCTTCGGCGTGCCGATGGGCTTCGGCGGCCCGCACGCCGGCTACCTGTCGGTGCGCGCCGAGTTCGCCCGCTCGCTGCCCGGCCGCCTGGTCGGCGTGTCCGTCGACTCGGACGGCAACCGCGCCTACCGCCTGGCACTGCAGACCCGCGAGCAGCACATCCGCCGGGAGAAGGCCACCAGCAACATCTGCACCGCCCAGGTGCTGCTCGCCGTCATGGCGTCGATGTACGCCGTCTACCACGGCCCGGACGGCCTGGCCGACATCGCCCGCCGCACCCACCGCTACGCCGCCGCCCTCGCCGAGGGCCTGCGGGCCGGTGGCGTCGAGCTGCTGCACGGCGAGTTCTTCGACACCGTCACCGCCGTCGTCCCGGGCCGCGCCGCCGAGGTCGCCGCGGCCGCCCGCGCCAACGGCATCAACGTCTTCCAGGACGGCGAGGACCGGATCTCGGTCTCCACCGACGAGACCACCACCCGCGAGCACCTGGCCGGCGTCTGGGCCGCCTTCGGCGTGCCCGCCGTCGAGATCGCCGAGTCCGCCGAGGCGCTGCCCGCCGCGCTGCTGCGCGAGGACGAGTACCTCACCCACCCGGTCTTCCACAGCCACCGCTCGGAGACCGCCATGCTGCGCTACCTGCGCCGCCTGTCGGACCGTGACTACGCGCTGGACCGCGGCATGATCCCGCTGGGCTCCTGCACCATGAAGCTCAACGCGACCACCGAGATGGAGCCGGTGACCTGGCCCGAATTCGGCCAGCTGCACCCGTTCGCGCCGATCGACCAGGCCCAGGGCTTCCTGAGCCTGATCCGTGAGCTGGAGCGGCAGCTGGTCGAGGTGACCGGCTACGACGCCGTCTCGATCCAGCCGAACGCCGGTTCGCAGGGCGAGCTGGCCGGTCTGCTGGCCGTCCGCGCCTACCACCACGCCAACGGCGACACCCAGCGCGACGTCTGCCTGATCCCGTCCTCCGCGCACGGCACCAACGCGGCCTCCGCCGTGATGGCCGGCATGCGGGTCGTCGTGGTGAAGACCCTCGTCGACGGCGACGTGGACGTCGAGGACCTGAAGGCCAAGATCGAGCAGCACCGCGACAGCCTGTCGGTGCTGATGGTCACCTACCCGTCCACCCACGGCGTGTACGAGACCGAGATCACCCAGATCTGCGCCCTGGTGCACGAGGCCGGCGGCCAGGTGTACGTGGACGGCGCCAACCTGAACGCCCTGGTCGGCCTCGCCAAGCCGGGCAAGTTCGGCGCGGACGTCTCGCACCTGAACCTGCACAAGACCTTCTGCATCCCGCACGGCGGCGGCGGCCCGGGCGTCGGCCCGGTCGCGGTGCGCGCCCACCTGGCGCCGTACCTGCCGAACCACCCGCTGCAGGAGGAGGCCGGACCGGCCACCGGCGTCGGCCCGATCTCGGCGGCGCCGTGGGGCTCGGCCGCGATCCTGCCGATCTCCTGGGCGTACGTCCGGCTGATGGGCGGCGAGGGCCTCAAGCGCGCGACCCAGGTCGCCGT
This sequence comes from Streptomyces sp. SP17BM10, assembly GCF_036322405.1. Lineage (NCBI taxonomy): Bacteria > Bacillati > Actinomycetota > Actinomycetes > Kitasatosporales > Streptomycetaceae > Streptomyces > Streptomyces sp. SP17BM10. Next base: position 17,698 of record NZ_JAQYXB010000409.1, read on the forward strand.
GCTGAACGCCAACTACATCGCCAAGCGCCTGGCCCCGCACTTCCCGGTGCTCTACACCGGTCCGGGCGGGCTGGTCGCGCACGAGTGCATCATCGACCTGCGGCCGCTCACCAAGGAGACGGGCGTGACGGTGGACGACATCGCCAAGCGCCTGATCGACTACGGCTTCCACGCGCCGACGATGTCGTTCCCGGTGGCCGGCACGCTGATGATCGAGCCGACCGAGTCCGAGGACCTGCACGAGATCGACCGGTTCTGCGACACGATGATCGCGATCCGCGCCGAGATTGACAAGGTCGGATCGGGTGAGTGGGCGGCCGACGACAACCCGCTGTGCAACGCCCCGCACACCGCCGCCACGCTGGCCGGCGACTGGGCGCACGGCTACTCGCGGCAGGAGGCCGTCTTCCCGGCGGGCGTGAACCCGGCGGACAAGTACTGGCCGCCGGTCAGCCGCATCGACGGTGCGTACGGCGACCGCAACCTGGTCTGCTCGTGCCCCCCGCTGGACGAGTACGGCGTCTGAGTCCGGTCGGGCAGGCGTGAGTGGCAGGGCCCCGGTGGTGACGTCCGCCGGGGCCCTGCCCGTTCTCGTGGGCCGCCCCGCCCGCGATGCGTGCGTTTGGTCGGGCCGCGGGTCAGGCCGCGTGGGCGACCGGGCGGCGCGGCGCGATCACCCGGCCGTCGGGCAGCAGCTCTCCGGTGTCCTCGAACAGGAGGACGCCGTTGCAGAGCAGGCTCCAGCCCTGCTCCGGGTGGCAGGCCACCGGCACGGCCGCCTCGCGGTCCTCGGACTCGGCCGACGGGCACTCAGGACGGTGCTGGCACATACGCGTACCCTCGCTTCGCTCTGCGATCCTCCCCGTGGGGCGGCCTCCGACGGCGTGCCGTCGGGAACCGCCGCGCAGTCGGATCCTGTCCGCGCGCCGATCAGGTGTTGAGCGGCGCTCAAGTGGGTAGGACAGGTGGTCCTTCCACGCTGGTTCCCAGTGTCGGCATACGCGGACGCGCGCGCAGCGATTTGGTGACATGCGCCACAACTCCCGGGCAGAGATCACCCGTTCAGGTGGGGTCGGGCGGGAAATTCGCACGGACGGGTCAGGCGCAAGGTGACCCATCAGGGCCATGGACGGTAACCCGTCCGGGTGAGTGAGGGGTCCGGAGAACCCTGGGGTAGGGGGTGCCGCCAGGGGTGCCCGGGTCAGGAGGTGCCGAGGAGCAGTGGCTTGGTGAGGGGGGCGCGCGCGAGCAGCGGGAGGAGCTCGGCGGCCGGGTAGGCGCGGTGTGCGGTGACACCGAGCGGGGCCGGGGCGAGTGGGATCAGCAGGTCGGCGGCCGGGCTGGTGTCGGGGCTGTGCAGCCACAGTGCCGTCGCGTACTGGCCGGGGAAGGTCAGCAGGCGGGGCTGGTGGCGCACCCGGGAGCCCTGCGCGAGCTGCCAGGCCTGGCGCAGCGCCCGGACGGTGGAGTCCAGGTAGGGGCCGGCGGTGAAGTGGGAGAAGGTGTGGCCCTCGATGTCCAGCACCACTTCCGCGGCGGCGGCCACGTCGGCGCCGTCCTTGATCAGGAAGCGCCAGCCGGTGCGCCGGGCGGCGGTGAGCTCGGGGTGCGGGCCGTCCAGGACGTGGACGGCGAGCGGGTGCGCGGGCAGCAGGGGGCCGGCCGGATGACGGAGCGCTGCGGCAGCGGGTTGGCGCAGCGCGCTCTCCGAGTCGAGTGCGGCGAGGACCGCGCGCAGGGCGCTCGGTGGGGGTTGCGGGGTCTGCAGAGTCATGGCGAGGTCGCCTCTCCGTGTGAGATCGGCGTGCGAGTGCGGCATACCGGCGTGGCGCGGTGTGTCAACGGTGACGGGACCTGGCCGTGTCCGGTTGTGCAGGATCGCGGAGCCGGCGCGGTCGCCGCCGTCGGCGAAGGCCTCGGGCGTGGAGCGGACCGGCCGGAGCGCAGTGCGAATTCTATCGAACAGGTGCGCAGGGTGACCTGTTTATCACAGGCGGTGGCGCCGGGCAAGTCGGCAGATACCCTGAATAGTCGTCAGTTTCCTTGCATTGCAAGCCAGTACGAGCCGTCGGGTATCGATCTTCCGGGTGGGCATGATGTCTGGCACGGTCGGTCGGCCGGTGGCTCAGGAGGAGGGGACCATGGGCGAGAAGGTCGTGGCGACTCGGGCGGATCTGGCGGACCGGCAGCTGTACCGACGGAAGCTCCAGGCCTGTCTCGACGCGCTCGGGCGGATGCTGCGGGAGGACCGCTTCGACCGGCCGCGCGCGGTGATGGGCGTGGAGATCGAACTCAACCTGGCGGACGAGCAGGGCCTGCCGGTGATGCGCAACGCGCAGGTGCTGAGCTCGATCGGCTCCAGCGACTTCCAGACCGAGCTCGGCCGGTTCAACATCGAGGTCAACATCGCGCCGCACCGGCTGGGCGGGCACGTCTTCGAGGAACTGCGCGAGGAGATCGACACCGGGCTGCGCTACGCCGACCGGCGGGCGGCCGAGGCGGGCGCGCGGATAGTGATGGTGGGCATCCTGCCGACGCTGGAGCACGACCACACCGGGCTGGACGCGATGTCCCACAACCAGCGCTACAGCCTGCTGAGCGACCAGATCCTGGCCGCCCGCGGCGAGGACATCTCGCTGGACATCGAGGGCGTCGAGCGCCTCCAGCTGGAGTCGATCACCATGGTGGCGGAGGCGGCGGCGACCTCGCTCCAGCTGCACCTGCAGGTGACGCCGCAGCGGTTCTCCTCGGTGTGGAACGCGGCGCAGGCGATCTGCGGGCCGCAGCTCGCGCTGGGCGCCAACTCGCCGTTCCTGTTCGGGCGCGAGCTGTGGCGCGAGACCCGGCCGGTGCTGTTCCAGCAGGCCTGCGACACCCGTTCGGCCGAGCTCAAGGCGCAGGGTGTGCGCCCGATCACGTGGTTCGGCGAGCGCTGGGTGGACTCGGCGTACGACCTGTTCGAGGAGAACCTGCGGTACTTCCCGGCGCTGCTGCCGATCTGCGACGACGAGGACCCGCTGAAGGTGCTGGCCTCCGGCGGCGCGCCCCGGCTGGCCGAGATGCGGCTGCACAACGGGACGATCTACCGGTGGAACCGGCCGGTGTACGACGTCAGCGGCGGCGTGCCGCACCTGCGGGTGGAGAACCGGGCGCTGCCGGCCGGCCCGACCGTCGCGGACACCCTGGCCAACGCGGCGTTCTACTACGGGGTGGTGCGGGTGCTGGCCGAGCAGCCGCGGCCGGTATGGACCAGGCTGCCGTTCGACCGGGCGGACGAGAACTTCCGGCAGGCGGCGCGGTACGGCATCGACGCCGTCTTCCAGTGGCCGCGCTCGGGCCGGGCGGGGCGCGGCGGCGGGCTGACCACGGTGTCCGCCGTCGACCTGGTGCTCGGGGAGCTGCTGCCGATGGCCCACCAGGGCCTGGACGCGTGGGGCGTGGAGCCGGCCGACCGGGACCGCTACCTCGGGATCATCGAGCAGCGGTGCCTGCGGCGCACCAACGGCGCGTCCTGGCAGAGCGCGACCTTCCACCGGCTACGGGAGCAGTACGGGATGGACCGGCCGGCGGCGCTCGCGGCGATGACCCGGCGGTACATCGAGCACATGCGGGGCGGCGAGCCGGTGCACACCTGGCCGGTGGGGTAGGCGCCCACCGGTGGGATCGGGGGCCGGGGGCCGGGGCGGTGCCCGGGGCAGGTGGGCGGCGGCCGGATCGGGTGGCCGCTGTGTCAGGATGATCGCCCCGGCGGTCGGCCGACGGCCGGAGGCCTGATCGCCGCACTGGAGCCCGCCCGTGACCACCGTCCCGACCGAACCGGGGACCGCCCGGCCCACGCGCCGGCTGCTCGGCGCCGAGCTGCTGATCGTCCTCGGGCTGTCGCTCGGGGCCAGTGGCATCAGCGCGGTCATCGACTTCGCGGGGTCGCTCACCGCGCCGCTCTCGCTCGGCCAGCAGGTCGCGACGCTCAACGGCTCGCGGGCGCCCGGGCGGCCGTGGCTCGACCTGACCTGGCAGCTGTACTACATCGGGCGCGGGCTGATGCCGGTCGTCCTCGTCGGCTACCTGCTGGTGCGCGAGGGCGCTGCGCTGCGGGTGCTCGGCTTCGACCTGCGGCAGAAGTTGCGCGACCTCGGGCGGGGCGCGGGCGTCGCCGCCGCGATCGGGGGGTCCGGGCTGCTGCTCTACCTGGCCTCGCAGGCGGCCGGGTACAACCTGACGGTGGCGCCGTCGGGGCTGCCGGACGTGTGGTGGCGGGTGCCGGTGCTCGTCCTCTCCGCGTGGCAGAACGCGATCCTGGAGGAGGTCGTCGTCCTCGGCTACCTGCTGCGCCGGCTCGGGCAGTTGGGGTGGTCGTGGCCGGCGGCGCTGGTCGCGAGTTCGGTGCTGCGCGGCTCGTACCACCTGTACCAGGGCGTCGGCGGGCTGGTCGGCAACATGGTCATGGGCGCGGTGTTCTGCGTGGCGTACCGGCGGTGGGGGCGGGTGATGCCGCTGGTGGTGGCGCACGCGCTGATCGACACGGTGGCCTTCGTCGGGTACGCGCTGCTCGCCGGGCACGTCAGCTGGCTGCCTACCCCTTGACCGTCAGCCTGCTCTGGGACCTCGGCGGGCGGGCGAGGAGCCGGTCGACATGCCGGCGCTCCAGGCCCTGGCCGGGGTCGATGGGCAGCAGGACGCGGTCGCGGCGCCAGAGCGAACTGCGCACCAGGCGCTGGGGGATGACGTCGTCCATCCAGGCGAACGGGCGGCCGTCGGCGTAGCGCAGCAGCGGGGCCCACTTGCGGGACGAGAACAGCTGCATGAGGGGGACGTGCGGGTCGTCGGGCTGCGGGACGTAGCCGGTGAAGCGGACGAACGGGAGCGCGGGCAGGCCGATCGCGGGGGAGATGTGGGTGTTGGCGTGCTCCTCCCACGTGGTGGCCCACACGAGTTCGTACGTGTCGGCGAGTTCGCGCAGCCAGTCGCCGTGGCGGGCGGAGAGCAGGACCGAGTAGCCGAGCAGGGTGTGGGTGTCGAACCCGGCGTCCGGGTGCGGGCAGACCGGGTTGAGGACGCCGTCGACGTCCAGGAACAGCAGAGGCTTCGGCACCAGTGGCCCCCCAGGTGGCGTTGATTGACTCACCTGGTCGGACGAACAGCGTGCGCCGGTGGTTGCGCACCGCCGGGCGCACGCGGGGCGCAGGGGGCGCTCGTGCAGGCGGGTGCGAGGGGGTGTTCCTGATCACCCCAGGTGGCCCCGGAGGAAGCTGAGGGTGCGGCGCCAGGCGGTGCGGGCCTGGAGGGCGTCGTAGGTGCCGAGCGGGTTCTCGTCGTTCATGAAGGCGTGCCCGGCCGGGTAGAAGTGGATCTCCGGGCGGATGTCGGTGGCCTCGCCGATGCGGGTCGCGGCCTCGTCGACGGCGGACACCGGGATCGAGCGGTCGTGCTCGCCGAAGTGGCCGAGGACGTGGGCGGTGAGGCCGCGGTAGTCGAAGTCGGGGTCGGGCGGGAGGCCGTAGAAGGGAACGACCGCGGCCACCTTGTCGCCCGCGTGGGTGGCGAGCAGCAGAGCGAAGCCGCCGCCCATGCAGAAGCCGACCACGCCGACCGCGTCGCCGACGACGCCGTCCAGGGCGAGCAGGTGGTCGACGGCGCCGGCGAGGTCCGTCACGGCCCGCTCGACGGGCAGTTCGCGCTTGAGCCGGGCGGCTTCGGCGCCGTCGTGGGTCGTCGCGCCGCCGTACAGGTCGGGGGCGAGGACGGTGAAGCCCTCGGCTGCGAAGCGGTCGGCCATCGTGGCGACGTGGGTGGTGAGGCCCCACCACTCCTGCACGAGGACCAGGCCGGGGCCGACGCCCTGCGGCGGGCGGGCCAGGTAGCCGTGCGCGGTGCGGCCGTTGCTCGGGAAGGTGACGTTCTGCCGGGAGCCGCCCTGGTCAGGCATGGCTTCCTCTCGGTGGGTCGGGCCGCGTGCGGCGGTCGTCGGAAGGGATCGGGTGGTCAGCCCATCTCCTCCAGGGCGCGGCCCTTGGTCTCCCTGATGCAGAAGGCCACGAACGGGATGGAGAGGAGTGCGAAGAGCGCGTAGATCACGTACGTCGCCGAGAGGTTCCAGTCGGCGAGGTCCGGGAAGCTCACGGTGATGGCCCAGTTGGCGATCCACTGGGCCGAGGCGGCGACGGACAGGGCGAGGGCGCGGATCCGGTTGGGGAACATCTCGCCGAGCAGCACCCAGACCACCACGCCCCAGGAGAAGGCGAAGCAGAGCACGAAGACGTGCGCGGCGACCAGGGCGACGGTGGCGTGGGTGTTGTCGAGCGTCGCGGTGTCGCCGGTGCCGTGCCGGTAGGAGAACGCCCACGCGGCGGTGCCGAGCGCGAGCGCCATGCCGATCGAGCCGGCGAGGGCGAGCGGCTTGCGGCCGATCCGGTCCACCAGCACCATCGCGATCACCGTGCCGATCACGTTGATGATCGACGTGGAGAGGCTGATCAGCAGCGAGTTGGACTCGTTGATGCCGACCGACTGCCAGAGGAACGACGAGTAGTAGAAGATCACGTTGATGCCGACGAACTGCTGGAACGCCGAGGCGCCGATGCCCACCCAGACGATCGGCAGGAGGCCGAAGCGGCCGCCGAGCAGGTCCTTCAGGCGCGGCTTGTGCGCGGACTCCAGCACGGCCCGGATCTCGGCCACCCGGGCGTCCAGGTCGACGCCTTCGCCCTCGACCTCCTCGAGCACCTTGCGGGCCTGCGCCTCGCGGTGGTCGGCGATCAGGTAGCGCGGCGACTCCGGGATGGCGAGCGCCATCAGCCCGTACACCAGCGCCGGGATGGTCTCCACGCCGAGCATCCACTGCCAGGCCTGGATGCTGCCGAGGTGGCCGGTGGACTCGCCGCCGGCGGCCTGGTTGAGCGCCCAGTTGGCCAGCTGGGAGACGGTGATCCCGAGCACGATCGCCATCTGCTGGAACGACGCGAGGCGGCCGCGGTAGGCGGTGGGGGCGACCTCGGCGATGTAGGTGGGGGCGATGACGGAGGCGATGCCGATCGCGACGCCGCCCACCACGCGCCAGGTGGCGAGCACCTGGATGCTCGGCGGGAACATCGAGCCGAGTCCGCTGATCGCGAAGAGCGTCGCGGCCAGCAGCATCGTGCGCACCCGGCCGAGGTGGTCGGCGAGCCGGCCGGCGGCCACCGCGCCGGCGGCCGAGCCGAGCAGCGCGATGGCCACGACGAAGGCCGTCTCGCCGTTGCCCACCCCGAAGTGCCGCTGGATGCCGGTGACCGCGCCGTTGATCACGGCACTGTCGTAGCCGAACAGGAAGCCGCCCATCGCCGCGGCCGCCGAGATGAACACGACATGTCCGAGGTGGGCCTCTCCGGCGGTGGACCGGGTGTTGAGTGTGGACACGCGCGCTCCCCGAGGTGGACGGGCCCGCCCGGCGGGGACGGCGGCGTGCGGGGCGCCGGATCCGCCGGGCGGGCAGGGTACGTCTCACATTCGACCAGCGGCGGGGGGCGCGGGCCCGGTTTCGTGGGCCGATCGGGTGATGCCGTGTCAGGGGTGGGGCGGGTGCGCCTGCTGGTGCGGAGCGGGTTCAGTCGACGGTGCGTCGCTGGTTGCGGCGCAGCAGCTGGACGCGGGCCAGCGCGTCCTGGCCGCCGCCGCGTTCGGCGAGGCGGTCGGCGATCGCGTGCTGCGCCTCGGCCGGCTTCTTGTCGTCGTACTTGAACTTGGCGCGCACCTGGAGGACCGTCAGGCGCAGTCCGCGCAGGCCCGGGAGCAGCCGGGAGAACTCGCCCTCGCCCGGGACGACCCGGGTGTCCGGGGTCTCGGGCTGGAAGTGGGCCAGCTGGCGGTTGAGGATCTCGGCCTTCCCCGCGGCCGACTCCACGATCTCCGCCGTGCACTCGAAGTGGACGGAGGCGTAGTAGCTGGTGGGCGTGCCGGGGGCGCCGCGCCAGTGACCGGGCGCGAAGGCGTAGCCGTCGGTGACCGCGAGGGTGACGTGCGGATCCCTCCGGACGGCGGCGAGCAGCGGGTTGGGCGCGGCGAGGTGCAGCAGGACCTCGCCGCGGTCGGCGTCGAGCAGGAAGTGCGTCGGGACCAGGACGGGGCCCTCGCCCTGCCCTCCGTTGGCGGCGAGCAGGCCGAAGTCCCGGCCCTCGGCGAGCCAGGCGCGCCACTCGGCCTCGTCGCCGCGGTCCCACGAGCGGATCAGCATGTCCGGTTCTCGTTCTGGTTCTCGTACTGGTTCTGGTCGTGCATCGTCGGGTGCCTCGGTCAGCCGGCCAGCTCGCGCAGGTTCTCGGGGAGCGGGACGGTGGTGGAGGCGGCAGGGGCGGGGGTGCCGAACCCGCTGGTGACGGGGACGACACCGGCCCAGTAGGGCAGGTCGACGTCGTCCGGGTCGTCGTCGGCGCCGTCGGCACGGGACTTGGCGGAGACCTCGTCCAGGTCGAGGCGTATCACGGCGGTGGCGGCGAGCTCCTTGGCGTTGGCCGGGCGGACCTCGGCGGAACGGCCGGGGACGGTCTGGTCGACCAGCGCGTCGAGCGCGACCTTCAGCTCCTGCGGGTCGGTGACCTGGTGGGCGGTGCCGTGGGCCACCACCGAGCGGAAGTTGACGGAGTGGTTGAACGCGGACTTGGTCAGGACGAGCGCGTCGACGAGGGTGACGGTGACGCAGACCTTCAGGCCTTCGTCGCCCTTGGCGCCGCGCAGCGGGCGGCTGCCCGTCGAGCCGTGGACGTAGAGGCGGTCGCCGACGCGGGCGTAGATCGTGGGCAGGACGACCGGCGCGCCGTCGGCGACGAAGCCGAGGTGGCAGAGGTAGGTGCTGTCCAGGATCGCGTGGATCGCGTCCCGCTCCCAGGTGGCCCGGTCCTTGTACCGCGTCGGTGTGGTGCGGGGGGTGCGGGCGTACGCGGTGCTGTCGGGAGTGGTGCTGTCGGGAGTGGTGCTGTCCGGCGTGGCGCTGGTCGACGTGCTGCTGTCCGTGGCGGGGACCGACATGACAAACCTCTATGTACTAGTGCATAATTTGCTTTGTGCTAGGAGACTATCCGCTGAAAGGGCGACGCGCCAGTGAAATCGCGGCCCACATCGAACAGGGCGTCAGCGACGGCCAGCTCGCGCCCGGGACCGCGCTGCCCCCGCTGCGCGACCTCGCCGCCGAGCTCGGCGTCAACGCCAACACCGTCGCGGCCGCCTACCGCCTGCTGCGCGACCGCGGTGTGATCGAGACCGCCGGCCGCAAGGGCAGCCGCATCCTGCCCCGGCCCGCCCTCACCACCCGCGACCAGATCCGGGTGCCCGTGCCCCCGCACGCCCGCGACCTGTCCGCCGGCAACCCCGACCCGGCCCTCCTGCCCGACCTCGCCGCGGCCCTCGCCGCCGCCGCGGAGGCGGCCCGCGCCGAACCCGTCCTCTACGGGCACCCCTTGGTCGACCCGGGCCTGCTCGCCCTCGCGAGTGCCTCCTTCGAGGCCGACGGGCTGCCCGGCGGCCCGGTCGCCGTCGCCTCCGGCTCCCTCGACACCGTCGAGCGCATCCTCGGCACCCGGCTGCGCCCCGGCGACGCGGTCGCCGTCGAGGACCCGGGCTGGAGCAGCCTGCTCGACCTGCTGCCCGCGATGGGGCTGCGGCCCGCGCCCGTCCGGCTCGACGACCAGGGCCCGCTGCCCGACTCGCTCGCCGCGACGCTCGACGAGGGAGCCCGCGCCGTGATCGTCACCAGCCGGGCGCAGAACCCGACCGGCGCGGCCCTCACCGCCGCCCGGGCCGCGGCGCTGCGCGAGGTGCTGGCCGGGCACCCCGACGTGCTGCTGATCGAGGACGACCACGGCCACGGCATGGTCGACCAGGCCTACCACCCGCTGGCCGGCGCCGGGTCGCGGCACTGGGCGGTCGTGCGCTCGGCCGCCAAGGCGTACGGGCCCGACCTGCGGCTGTCCGTCGCGGTCGGCGACGCGGACACCATCGGGCGCGTCTGCGGACGGCTGCGGCTCGGCGCGGGCTGGGTCAGCCACCTGCTCCAGCGGACCGTCGCCGAGCTCTGGCGCACCGACGCCGCGCCCGTCGCCACCGTGGCCGCCGTCTACCGGGCCCGCCGGGCCGCGCTGCTCGGCGAGCTCGCGGTGCGGGGCATCGCGGCGCACGGCGAGAGCGGGCTGAACGTCTGGGTGCCGGTGCCGGACGAGACCTCCGCGCTCACCGCGCTCGTCCAGCGCGGGTGGGTCGCTGCGCCCGGTGCGCGGTACCGGATCCAGTCGCCGCCCGGGATCCGCATCACCACGGCGGACCTCAGGCCGGAGGAGGCGCCGCGGCTGGCGGAGGACCTCGCGGGGGTGCTCGGGGCCGGCGGGGGTGGCTCGAGGCTGGTGTGAGTGCGGGTGCGGTGGGGACGCACGGGGACGCGTGGGGGCTTGTCGGGGGCGCGTCGGGGCTCGGCGCGCGGCGGCTGAACGGGTGGGGCTGATCCGAACCCGTGGGTAACAAAGCGGGAAACCTGCTGCAGATACCTAGCGGTAACCATCGCGCTCATGCCATCTTCATCGCGCCACCGGCGCCGGCGGCCCCACCCTCACACGCGTCTTCCCGTCCCCACCACGGGCAGACCGAGCCGCAGGAGTTCCGCCGTGCCCGAAAACGGTTCGAGAAACACCCGCACGACCCCGCGACTCTCCCGCAGGCTGCTCAGCGCGGCCTTCGCCCTCCCGCTCGCGATCGGCGGCGGTGTCGCCGTCGCCGCGCCGGCCTCCGCCGCCCCGGCCGCTCTCGCCGTGGTGCCGAGCGGGCCCACCGCCAGCGTCACGCTCGGTGACAGCTACATCTCCGGCGAGGCCGGCCGGTGGATGGGCAACTCCGTCGACGGCAGTGGCAACCGGACCGGCACCGACCGCGCCTGGAACGGGAGTTCGTACGACCCGAGCACCGTCTACGGCGCCACCGCCGCGAACGGCTGCGACCGCTCCGACGTCGCCGAGGTGACCGGCGCGTCCGCCGTGGCCGACCAGCAGATCAACCTGGCCTGCTCGGGCGCCGTCACCACCAACGTCTTCCGCGCCTCCAGCGGCGGCCAGCCGCTCAAGGGCGAGGCCCCGCAGGCCGACCAACTCGCCACCGTGGCAGCCCAGAACCACGTCAAGCTGATCACGCTGTCCATCGGCGGCAACGACCTCGGCTTCTCGGACGTCATCTCGACCTGCGTCAAGGACTACCTCTTCTGGTACAGCTACTGCCACGGTTCGCAGCAGTCCGTGATCGACTCGAAGATGCCGGCGGCCATGGCCGGCGTCGGCAAGTCGATCGACGAGATCCGCGCGGTGATGTCCAACGCGGGCTACGCGCGGGGGGATTACCGCCTGGTCCTGCAGTCCTACCCGTCGCCGATCCCCCGCGGCTCCGAGATGCGCTACCCGGAGTCCGGCTGGACCCGCTCCGACACCGGCGGCTGCCCGTTCTGGGACGGCGACGCCGACTGGGCGCGCGACTCGATGGTGCCGCAGATCTCCAAGGCGCTGGCGCAGGTCGCCGCGACCAAGGGCGTGCAGTTCCTCGACCTCTCCGACATGCTGCAGGGGCGCGAGGTCTGCTCCACGGCCACCCAACAGCCGACCGCAGGTGCCGCGCCGTCCGCGGCCACCAGCGAGTGGGCGCGCTTCCTCGACGGCGGGCTCAACACCACCCAGGGCGCGCTGCAGGAGTCGATGCACCCGAACTACTACGGGCAGCAGGCGCTGGGCAGTTGCCTCACCCAGCTGTTCGCGCGGAGCAGCGGCAACTATGCGTGCCGCAACACGGCTGGGCAGGGCGCCGGCGGGATGTATCTCGCTGCGGAGTGACGTGACATGGCCTGGCCTGGCCCTGGTCTCCCCTGTGTGGATGGGGGAGGCCAGGGCCGTCGGGGGCGCTCAGCCCTTGGCGAGCAGTGCCTGGGCGTGGGCGCGCACCTGATCCTTCGTCAAGTACGCGTCCGTGTACTCGAAGTCCTGCAGTCGGGCGGGCTGGCGGGCCAGGAATCCGATCCGGACGAACTCGTCGCCGGCCGTCGCGTTCAGCAGCCAGTTGGCGCCCACCCGGAACTTCGCCACGTTGGTGCGCATCGCCATCAGGTGGTAGCCGCGGGCCACCAGCTGCGCCGGCACTCCGCGCAGCTCCACGCCGACCGGCTTGGACACCGCGTCCTTGCCGCCCAGGTCGACCACCAGGCCCAAGTCCTTGTGGTAGTAAGGCTCCAGCGGCTGGTGGCGGAGCGATGCGATCACGTTGTTCGCGACCGCGCGGCCCTGCCGGGCCGAGTGCTGGGCGGTCGGCGGACACACCGCGCCGTCGCCCTTCGCGAGGTCCGGGACCGCCGCGGCGTCACCCAGCGCGAACACCCCGTCGAACTGCGGCACCCGCATCTCCGCCGTCACCGCGATCCGGCCCCGCACCGTCTCCGCGTCCAGCGTGCCGATCAGCGGGCTCGCGGCCACGCCCGCCGTCCAGATCAGCGTCCGGCACGGGAGCACCCGGCCGTCGGTGAACTTGACCGACTCGGCGCCGACTTCGGCCACCGACACGCCCAGCGACACCTCGATCCCGCGCGCCCGCAGCACCTCCAGCGCCGCCGTGCCCAGGGCGTCGCCGAGCTCGGGCATCAGCTTCGGGGCGATGTCGATCAGGTGCCACTTGATCTGCCGCGCGTCCAGCCGCGGGTAGCGGCGCGCCGCGGCGGTCGTCAGGCGCTGCAGGCAGGCCGCCGTCTCGGTGCCCGCGTAGCCGCCGCCCACCACGACGAACTGCAGCCGGGACTCCCGCTCGTTCTGGTCCAGCGTCGTGGAGGCCAGGTCGAGTTGGGCGATCACGTGGTCGCGGACGTAGGCGGCCTCGGCGAGCGTCTTCATGCCGCGGGCGTAGTCGGTGAGGCCCGGGATGTCGAACGTGCGGGTGACGCTGCCGGGGGCGAGCACGAGGATGTCGTACTTCTGCGCGATCACCTCGTCGGTGATCTTCCGGACGACGCAGACCTTGGACGCCGGGTCCACCCCGATGGCTCCGCCGGGGACGATGTGGGTCCGGCGCAGGCTCCGGCGCAGGGACACCGCCACCGACTGCGGCGTCAGGACGCCGGCGGCGACGTGTGGCAGCAGCGGCAGGTAGAGCTGATAGCTGAACGGTGTGACCAGCGAGATCTCGGCCTCGGAGGGCGCCAGCTTGCGTTCGAGGCGGCGGGCGCACTCCAGGCCGGCGAAGCCACCGCCCACGATCAGGATCCGGGGTCGTTCCATCGCTCATCCCTTTTACCGTACGGGTGTTACCGGGAGGGTGCTTGGTGCTGTCCGCCACACTCGCACGGGGGACGGGGTGGTGCCACTTGGGGCGGGGCGGATGGGGTTCCGCTGCGCGGGGCTTGTGTGTGGGGGTGGGCTTTCGGGTGGGTGGGTTCGCCGGGGGTGGCGGAGGGGGTGGCTGCGGAGAGGGGGTGGTGGGGGTGGGTGCGTTGGGGCGCGGTCGGGGTAATGCGGGGTGGAGTTGGGCTGGGGCACCGATAGGGTGGGGGGCGTGCTTCCTGAGGTGACGGCGGTCCGGTATGTGACGCCACTGCGAGAAGGCGGTTCGATGCCGGGCCTGGTCGAGGCCGACGACCGTCGCTTGTACGCGCTGAAGTGGGTCGGTGCCGCGCAGGGGCGCAAGGCGCTGGTCGCCGAGGTGTTGGCCGGTGAGCTGGGGCGGCGGCTCGGGTTGCCGGTGCCGGAGCTGGTGGCCGTCGACCTGGATCCGGTGCTCGCGCGCAGCGAGCCCGATCCGCAGGTCCAGGAGCAGATGCGGGCCAGTGGCGGGACCAATCTCGGGATGGCGTTCGTCAGCGGGGCCCTCAACTTCGACCCGCTGTGCTTCGAGGTCGACACGGGCCTGGCCGGGCGGGTGCTCTGGTTCGACGCGCTGATCGGCAACGTGGACCGCTCCTGGCGCAACCCCAACCTGCTGGTCGCCACCGGTGGGCTGCGCCTGATCGACCACGGCGCGAGCCTGATCTTCCACCACAACTGGGCGGGCGCCGACGCGTGGATCCGCCGTCCGTACGACGCCTCCGACCATGCTCTGGTGCGCTCCGGACCGGACCTGGCGGCTGCGGACAAGGACCTCGCTCCGCTGGCCGAAGCGGCGGTCGAGGGCGCCGTGGCGCGGATCCCGGACGTCTGGCTGGCGGACGAGCCGGGCTTCGACTCGCCGGACGCGGTGCGTGCCGCGTACCGCGCCCAGCTGACCGCGCGACTGGCCGGTCCCCGTGACTGGCTGCCGGAGGTGCCCGCATGAGCGTCGAACTGCACGACTACGAGTACGCCGTGATCCGCGCGGTGCCGCGGGTCGAGCGCGGCGAGTGCGTCAATGTCGGCGTGCTGCTGTACTGCCGGCAGAACGCGCACCTGGCCGCCCGCACCCACCTGGACCAGGCCCGGCTGCTGGCGCTCGACCCGGTGGCGGACGTGCACGGGGTGCGGAAGGCGCTGTACGGGATCGAGGCGGTGTGCGCGGGTGGTTCTCAGGCCGGGCCGGCGGCGTCGGACAGTCCGGGGCAGCGGTTCCGCTGGCTGACGGCCCCGCGCAGCGCGGTCGTCCAGCCGGGGCCGGTGCATACCGGGCTGACCGCGGACCCGGAGGCGGAGCTGCGGCGGTTGTTCGACCAGTTGGTTCTCTGAGGGTGGTCGCCGGCGCCGCTGCGCCGAGCGGTTGATTCCGTGACGGTTGCCGTGGTCAAAGCTTGAGTTACTGAAGCACTCGGCCGTACCCTGGTCGCATGGGTTCGACAGCGACGACGACCGTACCGACCAACGCCGAGTTGATGGAGGTGCTGGCCGCGGTCGGCGCCGCCTACTTCCAGGACTTCGCGGCGGCCGCGGCCCGGCACGGCCTCTCCTCCTCGCAGGCCAAGGCGCTCGGTGCGGTGCAGGAACCGGTGCCGATGCGCGCGCTGGCCGGGCGGCTGGGCTGCGACGCCTCCAACGTCACCGGGATCGTCGACCGGCTGGAGTCGCTCGGGCTCGCCCACCGCGAGGCGGCGGCGGGTGACCGGCGGGTGAAGATCGTCGTGATCACCGAGCAGGGCCGGGAGATCCTCACCCGCATCCGCGGCGAGATGGCGCGCACCCACCAGGCCTTCGAGGCGATGACGGACGAGCAGCGCGTCGCGCTGCACTCGATCTGCTCCCAGGTGCTGCCGGTGCTGGCCGGCCGGACGGGCGGCGCGCAGTAGCACCGCCCGGTGGCGGGGCGGCCGCCGACGGTCGGCGTGACCTCGGCTGTTAGGCTTGCGAAGCGTGAGCGCGAAGCCCCAGATCCCCAATGTCCTGGCCTCCCGGTACGCCTCGGCGACCCTGGCCCAGCTCTGGTCCCCCGAGCACAAGGTGGTCCTCGAGCGCCACCTGTGGCTCGCCGTCCTGAAGGCCCAGCAGGACCTCGGCGTCGAGGTACCGGCGAACGCCGTCGCCGACTACGAGCGG
Source organism: Streptomyces sp. SP17BM10 (assembly GCF_036322405.1). Taxonomy (NCBI): domain Bacteria; kingdom Bacillati; phylum Actinomycetota; class Actinomycetes; order Kitasatosporales; family Streptomycetaceae; genus Streptomyces; species Streptomyces sp. SP17BM10. Next base: position 33,171 of record NZ_JAQYXB010000409.1, read on the forward strand.
GTGATCGACCAGGTCGACCTCGGCTCGATCGCCGCCCGTGAGCGGATCACCCGGCACGACGTGAAGGCCCGGATCGAGGAGTTCAGCGAGCTCGCCGGGCACGAGCAGATCCACAAGGGCATGACCTCCCGGGACCTCACCGAGAACGTCGAGCAGCTGCAGGTCCGCCAGTCGCTGGAGCACGTGCGCGACCGCACGGTGGCCGTGCTGGTGCGCCTGGCGAGCCTGGCCGCGCAGCACTCCGAGCTGGTCATGGCCGGCCGCTCGCACAACGTCGCCGCGCAGGCGACCACGCTGGGCAAGCGCTTCGCGTCCATCGCCGACGAGCTCCTGGTCGCCTTCCGCCGCCTGGAGGAGCTGATCGCCCGCTACCCGCTGCGCGGGATCAAGGGCCCGGTCGGCACGGCCCAGGACATGCTGGACCTGCTGGGTGGGGACACCGAGAAGCTGGCCGAGCTGGAGCGCCGGGTCGCCGGCCACCTGGGCTTCGAGAACGTCCTCACCAGCGTCGGCCAGGTCTACCCGCGCTCGCTGGACTTCGAGGTGCTCACCGCCCTCGTCCAGCTCGCCGCCGCGCCGTCCAGCCTGGCCAAGACCATCCGCCTGATGGCCGGCCACGAGCTCGTCACCGAGGGCTTCAAGGAGGGCCAGGTCGGCTCCTCCGCGATGCCGCACAAGATGAACACCCGCTCGTGCGAGCGCGTCAACGGCCTGGCCGTCATCCTGCGCGGCTACGCGTCGATGACCGGCGAGCTGGCCGGCGACCAGTGGAACGAGGGTGACGTCTCCTGCTCGGTCGTGCGCCGGGTCGCGCTGCCGGACGCGTTCTTCGCCTTCGACGGCCTCCTGGAGACCTTCCTGACCGTCCTCGACGAGTTCGGCGCCTTCCCGGCCGTGGTCGAGGCCGAGCTGGACCGCTACCTGCCGTTCCTCGCCACCACCAAGGTGCTGATGGGCGCGGTGCGCGCGGGCGTCGGCCGGGAGACCGGGCACGAGGTCATCAAGGAGCACGCCGTCGCCTCCGCGCTCGCGATGCGCGCCGGCGCCCGCGAGAACGAGCTGCTGGAGCGCCTGGCCGCCGACGAGCGGATCCCGCTGGACCGCGCCGCCCTGGACGCGCTGCTGGCCGACCGGCTGTCGTTCACCGGCGCGGCCGGTGCGCAGGTGGCCGAGGTCGTCCGTCAGGTCGAGGACGTCGCCGCGCGCTACCCGGAGGCGGCCAAGTACGCACCGGGCGACATCCTTTGATGCATTGTCAGCTTCTTGAGGGCCCTGCTGCCGGATCGGTGGCGGGGCCCTCGGGCGTGTGGACGTGGCCGGGGTCGAGGGGCGGGGTCGTGCCGCAGCACCATTCGGTGTCCGGCTCCGCGACCGGGTGGTCCTCGGGGGCCAGCACGTTGCCGCGGATGGTGACGAACGCGGTGATCGCCCCGGTGGTCAGGAGCCCCGCGCAGATCAGCATCGCGGTGTGGAAGGCGTCGTCGACCGCGGACGGCACCCGGTAGGCCTCGCCGCTCAGACCGGCCAGCGCCGGGAGGGCCGCGACCGCGAGCAGGCCGGCCGCGCGGGCGGCGGCGTTGTTGACCCCGCTCGCGATGCCCGCGTGCCGCACCTCCACGGCCGCGAGCACGGTCGCCGTCAGCGGGGCGACCAGCAGCGTCATGCCGGAGCCCATCACCGTCACCGCGGGCAGGACGTCCGCCCAGTAGGAGGAGCCGGCGCCGATCCGCAGCATCAGCAGCACCCCGGCGGCGCACAGCAGCGGGCCGACGGTGAGCGGGATCCTCGGGCCGATCCGCTTGCCGAGTCGCGCGGCGCGTGAGGACAGCGCGAGCATCAGCACGGTGATCGGGACCAGCGCCAGGCCGGACACCAGCGGCGAGAAGTGGGCGACGATCTGCAACTGGACGACCAGCAGGAAGAACACCCCGCTGAACGCCGCGTACACACAGAGGGTGACGAGGTTCACGGCGGTGAACAGCCGTGAGGAGAACAGTCCCAGCGGCAGCATCGGCTCGGGGGCACGGCGTTCGACGGCGATGAACGCCGCGCAGAGGACGAGTCCGAGCACGCCGGTGACCCAGACGGCGGGGGACAGGCCCTCGCCGGCCGCCGTCAGCGCGTAGGTGATGGCGCCGAGCGCGAGGGCGGCGAGCACCGAGCCGAGCACGTCGAAGCGGCCGGTGGCGCTCTCGTCCCGGCTCTCGGGGACGTGGCGGGTGGCGACCGCGATGACGGCGGCGGCGAGCGGCAGGTTCAGCAGGAAGATCCACCGCCAGCCGGGGCCGTCCACGAGCCAGCCGCCGAGGAACGGGCCGACGGCCGCCGACACCCCGCCGAGGCCGGACCACAGGCCGACCGCGGCCGAGCGGTCGTCCGGGTGGAAGACCGCCTGGAGCATGGCGAGCGAACCGGGCGTCAGCAGCGCCCCGCCGATGCCCTGGACGGCGCGCGCGGCGATCAGCACCTGGATGTTCGGTGCGGCGGCGCAGGCCGCGGAGGCGACGGCGAACCAGACCACGCCGAGCAGGAAGACCCGGCGCCGGCCGTAGCGGTCGCCGAGCGCGCCGCCGAGCAGGATGAGCCCGGCGAGCGTCAGCAGATAGGCGTTCAGCGTCCACTGCAGGGACGCGAGGGAGGCGCCGAGGTCCGTGCCGATGCGGGGCAGGGCGACGTTCACCACCGTGCCGTCGAGCATCGCCATGCTGGAGCCGAGCACCGTTGCCAGGAGGACCCAGCGTCCCTGTGCGGTGCCCAGACGCAGGGTGCCGGCGTTGGTTGTGGCCACGGCCCGATCCTCCGCCTGTCGGGGTGCACGTGACAAGGGTCACCGGTGGCGCGTCCGGTGGATGCGGACGGTGACGGTTCGCTTGCGGAGGGGTCGGGTTGTCGGCGGAGGGTTGCCGATCTGTTGCGAGGGGTGAATGGATTGTGTACGGAGAGTGTTTCGGGTCGTTCGGAGTGTCATCGGGGCGGTCGGGGTTGTTGCGGGTTCAAGAGATCGACATTGCTTCACCCGGACGGATGAGTTTTAGTTCAGCGACCGACCGGCCAGCCCGGACGGATCCACCGGGCGGAACGCCGAGTCCTGCCGCTGCCCGGTGGCTCGAACTGAACTCTGTACGGCAGGAGCGGGGGACCCACAGGTAAGTCGCCGGACCGGAATTCGCGCTGTTCGCGTGGAAGTCCAGGACCGGCTTGGGGTGAAGCCGCGCATGCGGCCGGGCAACTCCAGCCCGAACCCGACAGCTCACCTCGCAGGCGTCGGAGAGGAAACTTCCATGCCTGCTCAGGCTCGTCGTATCACCCTGCCCCGCGCCGCCCGCATCGGCATCGCGACCGCCGTCACCGGTGTCTCCTTCGCCCTCCCGCTCGTCACCGCGATGAGCGCCCAGGCCCACACCGCCCCCGGCGCCCCCGCGGCTCCGGTCGCCGCCGCCCCGGCTCCGGCCGCTCCGGCCGCCCCGGTCGCCGCCCAGGCCGACGCCTCCTACCGGGTCGTCAGCGGTGACTCCCTCTCGAAGATCGCCGACGCCAAGCACGTCGAGGGCGGTTGGCAGGCGCTGTACGCGCACAACCGTTCGGTCGTCGGCGCCGACCCGAACCTGATCTTCCCGGGTCAGTCGCTCGCGATCGCCGCCCAGGCCGCCCCGGCTGCTCCGGCCGCTCCGGCCCAGAAGCCCGCTGCTCCGGCCGCCAAGCCGCAGTCCGCTCCGCAGCAGAAGGTCCAGGTCAAGACCGAGGCCACCACCCCAGGTGCCCAGGTCCAGACCCAGGCCACGGTGGCCCAGCCGGCCAAGGCGCCGGCCGCCGCCCCGGTCGCCGCCACCTCCGGCTACGTCGCCCCGCTGGCCAACCCGGTGCTCGGCGAGGCCTATGGCGTCGCCGGCTCGATGTGGGCCTCCGGCCACCACACCGGCCAGGACTTCGTCGCCTCCACCGGCACCCCGGTGCGCGCCGTCGCCAACGGCGTCGTGGTGAAGGCCGACAACGGCGGTGCCTACGGCAACGAGGTCGAGATCAAGCTCGCCGACGGCAAGTACGCGCAGTACGCGCACCTGTCCGTGATCGGTGTGACGGTCGGCCAGTCCGTGACCGTCGGCCAGCAGCTCGGCCTGTCCGGTGCGACCGGCAACGTGACCGGCCCGCACCTGCACTTCGAGATCCGCACCGGACCGGAGTACGGCTCGGACATCGACCCGGTCGCCTACCTCCGGGCGCACGGCGTCGCGCTCTGAGCAGTCCCCCTTGGGGATGACGGACCACCGCGGGTGCGGGGCGAAACGATCGACCGGGATGGTCATGTCGGGTGACCGCTCGACCGGGTGATCGCCGCACCGGCGGACATGGGCGCGGGACACGCCCTGACCGGCCCGGCCACGAGGACTCCTCGTGGCCGGGCCGGTCGCTGTCGTTCTCCGGCCCTCAGTTGGGCGGCGTCTGCGGCGGTGGCGTGGCCGCGCCCGGGAGCCGGACGGTCGCGACGGTGCCGCCGTCCGGGCCGGCCGGTGCGAGCGCGACCTCGCCGCCGGACGCCCGGACCGTGCGGGCGACGATCGCCAACCCGAGTCCGGAGCCCGGCAGTTGGCGGGCGGACGGGGAGCGCCAGAAGCGGTCGAAGACGTGCGGGAGGTCCTCGGTGGCGATGCCGGGGCCCTGGTCGCGGACCGCGAGTTCGCCGTCCGTCAGCGACACGTCGACGCGTCCGCCGGGCGGGCTGAACTTCACCGCGTTGTCGAGCAGGTTGATCACGGCGCGCTCCAGCGCGTGCGGGTCGGCGCGGACGTACCAGGGCGTCAGGTCGGCGCCGAACGCCAGGCCGGGGCCGCGCGGTTCGGCCCGTTCGACGGCTCTGGCCGCGATGTCGTGCAGGGCGACGACCGGCAGCGGCCTGGCGCCGCGGGCGTCGGCGGGGCGAGACAGTTCGAGCAGGTCGCCGATGAGGGTGGAGAGTTCCGTCATCTGCGCCTTCATGTTGCCGAGGATGCGGGTGAGCGTCGCCTCGGGCAGCGGCCGGCCGGAGTCCTTGCTGCGGATGAGCAGGTCGACGTTGGTGCGCATGGATGCCAGCGGGGTGCGCAGTTCGTGGCCGGCGTCGGCGATCAGCCGGGCTTGGCTCTCCAGCGAGCCGGCGAGGGCGGTGCTCATCGCGTTGAAGGCCTCGCCGAACCGTGCGATCTCGTCGTGGCCGGAGACCTCGATCGTCATGCCCGGCTCCTGGGTGCGGGCGATGTGCTGGGCCGCGCGGGTGAGGCGGTCGACCGGGCGCAGCGCGGTGCGGGCGATCCACAGGGCGCCCGCGGCGGCGAGCGCGATGACGACGGCCGCGGCGCCGGCGGTGATCAGGGCGAGTTCGGTGAGCGCGTCCTGCACCGGTTCGAGCGGCTGGGCGAGTGCCACGGCGGCGGTGGAGGCGGTGTCGTCGAACATCACCGGGCCGAAGCTGACCACGTAGACCCGCACCGGGGTGCCGTCGACGGTGCGGCCGTCGCGGAAGAGCGATGCGGCGTGCGGGCCGGTGCTCCCGCTCGCGGCGACGGGCAGGTCGTCCGGGGTGACGACCACGGCGCGGGGGTCCTTCTGCGGGCAGGAGGTGCCGTCGGCGACGATCACCGTGGGGACGGTGTCCCCTTTGGGCATCCAGGGCTGCCCGGCCGTGCCGTTGCACCAGTCGTTCAGCGCCTTGATCTGCGTACCGCTCGGCGGCCGGTTGCCCGGCATCCACGCGCGGGACAGCGTCTGGTCGACCTGGTTGACCATCTCGTCGCGCGCGACGAACCAGCCGGCCACCGCGCAGGCCACGACCGCCAGCGAGACCGCGGCCGCGGTGAACAGCGCGAGCCGGCCCCGGAGCGTCATCCGGCCGAACCAGCGGGCCGCGCCCGGCCCTTCCTTGCCCTCTGCCGTCATGGCTCCAATTCCCCCGGGTGCTCGTCCATCGTCGGGCCACGATCCACCGCGACCGTGAGACCGCCATGAGAACCAGCTGACGTGGAGATCAAGAGAAATCGGGTGGAGCGGACGAGACTGTCGTTCGTTGACGATGTTCTCGGGGTGCGGGCCTTCGGCGTGCTGCGACGGCGCCGATCGGCGCAGGTCGGCGCAGGTCGAGTGCCTGTTCGGGGCCGGGGAGCGGGCGGTGCCGGGCGGGGTCGACCGGCTGAAGCCGGGGTCGGCGGCCGGTCAGATGCGGTGGACGGGCAGCGCGTGCTGGGCGGCGGCCAGCAGGTCGTGCATGCGGTGGCCGAAGTCCTCGGTGTCGGCGGCCGGTTCGGGGAAGACCAGGCGCACGTCGCGATGGCCGCGGGGGTGGTCCAGGCGCAGCACGAGGCCGTAGCGGTCGAGGGCGAGCGGGCGGACGGCGGGGCGGCCGGCGAGGAGTGCGGGGTCGAGCAGGCGGGTGAGGACGGCGAGCGCGTCGGCGTGGTCGTCGGCGAGGTGGGTGAGCAGGCCGGCCTCGGTGCGGGCGAGCGGGTCCGGGGCGACGAGGGCGAGTTCGGCGGCGGTGACGGCGGCGGTGCCGTACGGGGTGGAGAGGACGGCGTGGGCGGTGTCGATGCGCAGGTGGACGGCGAGACCGTCGTCGGTGAGGTGGGCCAGGCGCAGTCGGCCGGCGAGCGAGAGGCGGCCGCGGATCCGGTCGCGGACGGCGACGGGGGAGACGTCGGTGACGTCGAGGACGACGGCGAGGCCGTCGGGGGCGTCGACGGCGGCGAGGGTCAGTGGGGCGTCGATGGGGGCGCGCAGCCGGAGGTGGGAGCCGTGGACGGCGACCGGGGTGGCGAGGTCGTGGTGCTCGCCGAGGGCGCGGACGGTGAGCGAGGCGGTGGCGGTGAGCAGGCTGTGGACCCGCTCGGCGGTGGTGGGCTCGGCGACCTCGTCGGGGTACTGGCGCGCGGTGGCCATGCGGACCTCCTGTTGATTAGGTGAGCCTAACCTAAGGGTGGCGGGCGCCGGTGGCAAGCGGGCCCGGACGCCTCGCGCGTCCGGGCCCGCCGATCTTCTCGTGGTGTGTCAGAAGACGACGGCCTGCGCGTCGATCTCGACCAGCATCGGCTCCTGCGGCAGCTCGACGAAGATCGTCGTGCGGCAGGGCTTCACGCCGCCGGGCTTGATGTTCTCGTCGATGAACTCGCCGTAGACCTCGTTCATCAGGGCGAAGTCGGCGCGCTTGGTGAGGTAGACGCGGAACATCACGACGTCCTCGATGCTCGCCCCGCCGGCTTCGACGATCGCCTTGACGTTCTCCAGCGTCCGCCGGGTCTGGGCCTTCACGTCCCCGTGGTACAGGTACTCGCCGGTGGCCGGGTCCTGCGGGCCCTGGCCGGAGACCTGGAGGATCGGGCCCTTGCGCACGCCCTGGGAGAACAGCCAGGCCGGGGCGGGAGCGCCGTCGGTGCGGATCTCGGTCTTCTCGGTCGGGTCGCTCATGTGGCAATCTCCTGATGAACGGTCAGTTGTGGTCCGGCCGACCGCAGTCGGCCGAGATGGCGCGGGTGGCGGCGAGCAGCTGCGGGAGCAGGTCCAGCACGTCTTCGTACGGGAGGAGGACGTCCGGCACCGAGATCGACGCGGCGGCGACGACCCGGCCGCTCGCGTCCCGCACCGGCGCGGCCACGCAGTTGATGAAGGCCTCGTGCTCCGCGTGGTCCTGCGCCCAGCCCTGCGCGGCCACCCGCTCCAGCTCGGCGAGCAGCGCCTCGGGCGAGGTGAGGGTGTTGGCCGTGTGCGGGGTGAAGTCGATGCCCGCCACGACCCGGCGCCGCTCCGGCAGCGGCAGGTCGGCCAGTAGCACCTTGGAGACGGCGGCGCTGTGCAGCGCCGCGCGCAGCCCGATCCGGGAGTACATCCTGACCGGGTGGCGGGAGTCGAACTTGTCGATGTAGACGACCTCGCCGCCCTCGTACGCGGCCAGGTGCACGGTCTGGCCGGTGGCGGCGTTCAGCTCGGCCAGGTGCGGGGCGGCGATCCGGCGGATGCCGCGCTGCTCCAGGGCCAGGCCGGACAGGGCGAACAGGCCGGCGCCCAGGTGGTAGCGGTAAGCGGGGTCGCGGTAGACGAACCGCTCCTCCTCCAGGCTCTGGAGCAGGCGCAGCACGGTCGTCTTGTGCACGCCGAGCACCTCGGCCAGCTGGTCGAGGGAGCGCTCGCCCTCGCCGAGCTCGGCGAGGATGCGCAGGGCGCGGCTGACGGTCTGGCTCATCGGGCTCCGCTCGCAGGGGTCCGGCTCGCCCGGGAGTCGAGCGCGGGGCTGCTGATGGCGGCCGCCGTGACGCGGGTGGCGGCCCAGGCGGCAGGGGCGGCGTCGAGCAGGGCGGTGACGACGGGCGCGGGCGGCAGCTCGGGCTGGTCGCCGTGGGCGGTGAGCGCGCAGGCGGCGCTCAGGTGGCCGAGGCGCAGGCGGCGGCGCTGGTCCAGGCCGTGGAGCGTGCCGGCGAGGTAGCCGGCCGCGAAGGCGTCGCCGGCGCCGGTGGATTCGACGACCTCGACGGCGAGGGCGGGTTCGGTGACGGCGGTGCCGTCCCGGTCGAGCGCGGTGGCGGCCCGGGCGGCGTCCTTGACGACGACGGTGGCGGGGGACGGGAAGCGGCGGCGCAGGCCGACCGGGTCGCCGGTGCCGAACGCGGCCTCGGCCTCGTCGGCGCCGAGCAGCAGGACGTCGGCGGCGTCCAGCAGGGGAGGCAGGACGGCCGGGTCGCGGTCGCGCCAGAGGGCGGGGCGCCAGTTGAGGTCGAAGCTCACCAGGCGGCGGGGGGTGGTGGGGGTGCTGCTCGGGTCGTTCCGGCTGTTCGCGTGGCTGGTGTTCGCGTGGCTCGTGCTCGTGAGGCTGGTGTTCGTGATGCTCGTGCTCGTGCGGCTGGTGTTCGCGTGGCTCGTGCTCGTGAGGCTCGGGTGGCGGTCGGCGAGCAGGGCACGCAGGAGGGCGAGGCAGTCGTCGGAGAGCGCGGCCGTGATGCCGGACAGGTGCAGCAGTCGGGCGCCGGTCAGCATGCGGGCGGCTGTCGGGTCGTCCAGCAGAGCGGGGGAGAGGGCGGCGGCGGCCGAGCCGCGGCGGTGGTAGTGCAGGCGGCTGCGGCCGGGCCCGAGGTCGTGGTGGTGGCCGGTCGATCCGCCGACCTCCTTGAGGTAGAGGCCCGTCGGCCGGTGCGGGTCCACCGCGACCGCCGAGACGTCGACCCCGCGCGCGGCCACCTCGGCGAGCAGCCGGCGGCCGAAGCCGTCGTCGCCCACCCGGCTGATCCAGGCGGTGGGCACGCCGAGCGCGGCGAGGGCCCCGGCGACGTTGGACTCCGCGCCGCCGACCGACAGCCGGAAGGAGTCCACCGCCTCCAGCGGGCCCGGTCGGTCCGGCAGCAGGACGGCCATCGACTCGCCCACGCACACGGCGGCCGGCGGGCCGGGGCGTGCCGGGCCCGGGGGGTCCTTCGGAGGCATCTGCTGGGCTCCTCGTGTGCGGCTGTACCCGGGGCGGCGGCGTCGGACCGGCTCCGGTGGTCGGGGTCGGTTCCGGTGGTCGGGGTCGGTGGCATCGGACCGGATCCGGCGCGGCCGTGGTCAGGGGTCGCCACTGTCGACCGCGCTCCGGGGTCGCTTCCGTTGACCGTGGTCCGGCGCCGATGCTAGAACCGTGATGCCAGCATGTGCAACCCTCGTTGCGCATGTTGCAATCTGGCTGATGGAGGACGACAGTGGGGCAGACCATCGCACGCGGCGCATTCGCCTGCGCCGGCACCGGGCCCGGCATCGACGCGGCCGCGGTCGCGGCGCTCGCCGACGAGGTGCTCGACTGGCGGTTCAAGGCCGTCCCGGCCGACGGGTACGGCCGCACCGTCCGGGACTGGCTGGCCACCGGGCCGACCCTGAGCGGCCTCGGCACCCCGCTGCTCACCCTCGACGCCACCGCCCTCGACCACAACCTGCGCACCATGGCCGACTGGTGCGCCAAGGCCGGCGTCGCCCTCGCCCCGCACGGCAAGACCACCATGGCGCCCGCCCTCTGGAAGGCGCAGCTGGACACCGGCAGCCATGGCATCACCCTGGCCAACCTGCCCCAGGTCCGCGTCGCCCGCGCCTTCGGCGTCCGGCGGATCCTGCTCGCCAACACCCTGCTCGACCCGGCCGGGCTGCGCTGGCTCGCCGGCGAGCTCGACGCCGATCCGGACTTCGGCTTCGTCTCCTGGGTGGACGGTGTCGAGAGCGTCCTCCTGATGGACGAGGCGCTGCGCGCCGCCGGGGCCGAGCGTCCCGTCGAGGTGCTCGTCGAACTCGGCGGCCCCGGCGGGCGGACCGGCGCCCGCGGCGTCGACGCCGCCGTCGAGGCCGCCGCCGCCGTGCTGCGCGCGCCGACCCTGCGGCTGGCCGGCGTCGGCGGGTACGAGGGCGCGCTCGCCCACGACGCGACGGCCGAGAAGCTCGCCACCGTCCGCGGCTACCTGAAGGCGCTCGCCGACCTCCACGGACGGCTCGCCCGCGCCTACCCCGACGAAGCGCCGCCGATCGTATCGGCCGGCGGCAGCGCCTACTTCGACCTGGTGGTCGAGGAGTTGGCCGCGCTGCCGGACGCGTTCACCGTCCTGCGCTCGGGCGCCTACCTCGCCCACGACGACGGCTTCTACCGCGGCATCTCGCCGCTCGTCCGCGGCGCCGGCGACGCGCCCTTCCGCGGCGCCCTGCACGGCTGGGCGCGCGTCGTCTCCCGGCCCGAGCCGCAACTCGCGCTGCTGGACGCCGGGAAGCGCGACCTGCCCTTCGACGAGGGCCTGCCGGAGCCGCAACTCGTCCGCGGGGGAGTCGATCTGACCGGCACGGCGGCCCGGATCACCGCGCTCAACGACCAGCACGCGTTCCTGCGGGACGCCGGCGACCTCGCACCCGTCGGCGCGGTGCTGCGCCTCGGCGTCTCGCACCCGTGCACCGCCTTCGACAAGTGGACCGCGATTCCCGTGCTGGACTCCGCGGACGCGGCCGAGCCCACGGTCACCGGGCTGGTCAGGACGTTCTTCTGATGAACCGGGGCGAGGACGGGGATCCGGACCGGGAGGTCGTCTTCCGGGGCGCGACCGTCATCGACGGCACCGGCGCCGAGCGCCGCCGGGCCGACGTCCGGATCGCCGGCGGGCTGATCGCCGAGGTCGGGGCCGGTCTGGACGGCGGGCGCGCCGTGGACGCCGACGGGCTCGTCCTCGCCCCCGGTTTCATCGACATGCACGCCCACTCCGACCTCGCCCTGCTGCTCGAACCCGAGCACCCGGCCAAGGTCACCCAGGGCGTCACCTGCGAGGTCCTCGGCCAGGACGGACTGTCGTACGCCCCGGTGGACGACACCACCCTGCCCGCGCTGCGCCGCCAACTCGCCGGCTGGAACGGCGACCCGGCGGACCTCGACTGGGACTGGCGCGACGTCGGCGGCTACCTGGACCGCATCGACCGCACCCGCGTCGCCGTCAACGCGTGCTACCTCGTCCCGCACGGCTCGCTGCGCATGCTCGCCATGGGCTGGGCCGACCGCGGGCCCACTCGGCTCGAACTCGACCGGATGCGCCAGGAGTTGGCTCGCGGGCTGCTGGCCGGAGCGGTCGGCATGTCCAGCGGGCTGAGCTACACGCCCGGGATGTACGCGGACACCGCCGAACTGGTCGACCTGTGCACGGTCGTCGCGGCCTACGGCGGGTTCCATGCGCCGCACCAACGCTCGTACGGTGAAGGCGCGTTGGAGGGATACGCCGAGATGGTGGAGATCTCCCGGCGGAGCGGCTGCGGACTGCACCTGACCCACGCGACGATGAACTTCGGCGTCAACGCGGGCCGGGCCGGGGAACTGCTGGACCTCGTCGACGCGGCGCTCGCCGACGGCGTGGACCTCACCCTGGACAGCTATCCGTACCTGCCCGGATCCACCACCCTGGCCGCGCTGCTGCCGAGTTGGGCCACCGAGGGCGGCCCGGCCGCGACCCTCGCCCGGCTCGCCGACCCGGCGGCGTGCGAGCGGATCCGGCAGGCGGTCGAGGAGGCGGGCAGCGACGGCTGCCACGGTGTGGTCGCGGACTGGACGACGATCCAGGTCTCGGGCGTCCGCTCGGCCGGACTGGCGGACGCGGTCGGCCGGACGGTCGCCGAACTCGCCGCCGGGCGGGGGTGTGGCGGCACGGAGGTCTTCCTCGACCTGCTGCGGCGGGACGACCTGGCCACGACGGTCCTCCAGCACGTCGGCCACGAGGAGAACGTCCGGGCGATCATGCGCCATCCCGCGCACACCGCGGGCAGCGACGGGCTGCTCGTCGGCGCCCGTCCGCACCCGCGGGCCTGGGGCACCTTCCCGCGCTACCTCGGCCACTACGGCCGGGAGTTGGGCGTGCTCACGCTGGAGGAGGCGGTGGCCCGGATGACCGGGCGGCCCGCCGCCAGGCTCGGGCTGCACCGGCGCGGCCGGATCGCGCCCGGGTACCACGCGGACCTGGTGCTCTTCGACCCCGAGCGGGTGCGCGACGCCGCCACCTTCGAACGGCCCCGGCTGCCCGCCGAGGGCATCGAGCACGTCTACGTCAACGGCACCGCCGTCGTCCGGCAGGGCCGCACCACGGGCGCCAGACCCGGGCGCGCCCTGCGCCGCACCGACCGAGGAACCCGAGCCCTGTGACCTCCTCCGCGCCTTCCCGTGCCGCCCTCCAAGCCCTCGCCGCCTTGAAGGACGAGCGGGTCCTCGCCGTGGTCCGCGCGCCGCGGATACCGGATGCCGCGGCGCTGTGTGCCGCGCTCGCCGAGGGCGGCATCACCTGGACCGAATTCACCTACACCACACCTGATGTGACGGCGAGTCTGGCCGCTGCCTCGAGGGCCGGGTGGCGGGTCGGGGTGGGGACCGTCATGACCGCGGAGCAGGCCGAGCGCGGGGTCGCGGCCGGGGCGTCGTTCCTCGTCACCCCCGGCTGCCGGCCCGAGGTGGCCGTCGCCGCGCACGCCGCCGGGGTGCCGGTGGTGCTCGGCGCGCTCACCCCGACCGAGGTGGCGCACGCGGTCGACCTGGGCGCGGCGGCCGTCAAGATCTTCCCCGCGAAGGCCTTCGGGCCCGGCTACTTCAAGGACCTGCGCGGCCCCTACCCGGACGTCCCGCTGGTCGCCTCCGGCGGGGTGCACGCGGGCAACGCCGCCGCGTTCCTCGCCCACGGCGCGTTCGCGGTCTGCGCGGGCACGGACGTCGTGCCGCCGGACGCCGTCGCGGCGGGGGACTGGGCGGAGATCACCCGCCGGGCCCGGGCGTTCACGCGGGCGTGCGGGCGGTAGGGCCGCCCCGGTGTTCCGTGGTGCGGCGCACTGTCGGGGCGGGCGGGATTGCGCGAGAATCGGGGGATCCGGCCCCGGACCCGGCAGGAGGACCCAGCTCATGACCTCGACCCGCCCCGGCCCCGACTGGCTGGCCGACGCCGTCCTCTACCAGATCTACCCCCAGACCTTCGCGGACTCCGGCGGCGACGGCATCGGCGACTTCGCCGGCATCACCGAGCACCTCGACCACCTGTCCTGGCTCGGCGTCGACACGGTCTGGCTCAACCCCTGCTTCGCCTCGCCGTTCCGCGACGCCGGCTACGACATCACCGACTACTTCGCCCCCGCCCCGCGCTACGGCAGCACGGACGACCTGGTCGCCCTGGTCGAGGCCGCCCGCCGCAAGGGCATCCGGATCCTGTTCGACCTGGTCGCCGGCCACACCTCCGACCGCCACCCCTGGTTCCTGGCCGCCGCCGACGACCCGGCCGACCACCGCTACATCTGGTCCGACCGGCGGCTGGACGGCTTCGTCGCCTCGCCCGGCAGCCGTCCCGGCTTCTACCGGCCGAACTTCTTCGACTGTCAGCCGGCCCTCAACTTCGGCTACGCCCGGCCGAGTTCCGACGAGCCATGGCGCCAGCCGGTGGACGCGGACGGGCCGCGCGCCAACCGGGCGGCGCTGCGCGACGTCATGTCCCACTGGCTCGGCCTCGGCGTGGCCGGCTTCCGCGTCGACATGGCGTACTCGCTCGTCAAGGACGACCCGGACCGGATCGAGACCGGGAAGCTCTGGTCCGGGCTGCGCGACTGGCTCGACCGCACCCACCCGCAGGCCGCCCTGTTCGCCGAGTGGGGCGACCCGGCCGCCGCCGTCTCGGCCGGCTTCCACGCGGACTTCTTCCTCCACTTCGGCGGCGCCGACCACGGCCTCCCGCTGCGGTCCCTGTGGAACAACAACGGCGGCACGGTCGAGGAGTTCTGGCACCAGGACGCGTGCTACTTCGAGGCCGACGGCCGCGGCACGCCGCAGTTCTTCCTCGACGCGTGGCGCTCCGCCGCCCAACTCACCGAGGGCAGCGGCCACATCGTGCTGCCCACCGCCAACCACGACTTCTCCCGCCTCGCCGCCGGCCCGCGCACCGCCGCCGAACTGCCCGCCGCCTTCGCGTTCCTGCTCACCTGGCCCACCCTGCCCGCCGTCTACTACGGCGACGAGATCGGCATGCGGTACGTGCCGGGCCTGCCGGACACCGAGGGCAGCGTGCTCGGCCCGCGCTACAACCGGGCCGGCTCGCGCACCCCGATGCAGTGGACGCCCGGCCCGACGGCGGGCTTCTCCACCGCCGCGCCCGAGCGCCTCTACCTGCCCGTCGACCCGGACCCGCGCCGGCCGGACGTGCTCACCCAGCGCGCCGACCCGACGTCGCTGCTGCACACCGTCCGGCGGTTGATCGCGCTGCGTCGGTCGCACCCCGGGCTGGGCGCGTCGGGCGGGGTGGAGGTGCGCTGCGCCGGGTACCCGCTGGTGTACACGCGGTCGGGGCGGTACCTGGTGGTCGTCAATCCGCGGCGGGAGCCGGGGGTGGTGTTGTTCGGGGAGTCCGTCCGGGCGCTGGACGTCCAGGGCGTGCGGGTCGTGGACGGGGAGCTGCGGGCGGACGGGTTCGGGTACGGGGTGTTCGAGCTGGTGTGAGGCCGTGTGGGTCGGGGCCCGCTTCCGGTCGGTGCCTGATAGTTGTAAGCTACATCCATCGATGGTTGCATTTGCCACCTTCATTGGTTGTATTTACCATCTGCATTGAAGTAGTGCAGTGTCACCGCGTCATCGGAGGACGGTACGAACGCCATGAGCAGCACACCCCGGAACCCCGCCGCAGCACCCGCCCTGGGGCACTCGCTCAGGCACCTCGCCGTCCACCTGATCACCCCGCTGCTGATGTGCCTCGGCATGGCGCTCGCCTACCAGGGCGCCTTCCACCAGCCCGAGCCGCACCACCTCAAGGTCGCCGTCGTCGGCACCACCCCGCAGACGCAGGGCCTCGCGGAGGCGATCCGCGCGAAGGCCGGGGACGCCCTCGACGTCCGCACGCTGCCCGACCGCGCCGCCGCCGAGCGCCAGCTCAAGGACCGCGACCTGGTCGCCGCGTTCGTGCCGGACGCCCGCAGCCCCGAACTGATCGTCGCCAAGGGCAACTCGGACACCTCGGTCGTCGCCGCCACGGCGGTGTTCACCACCGTCACCGACCGGCAGGGCGCGCCGCTGCACGTCACCGACCTCACGACGCCCGCCAAGGGCGACCCGACCGGTCAGGGCCTGTTCTTCCTCCTGGTCGCGCTGAGCATCGGCTCGTACGCGAGCGTCGCCGTGATCGGCGCGGCGGGCGCGGGCCTGGGCATGCGGATCCGGGCGCTCGTCGGCCTCGCCGTCTCGCTCGTCGTGAGCGTGATCGGCATCGTCACCGCCGGCCCGCTCTTCCACGTCGTCGACCACGACGCGGCGGCGGTGTGGGCGCTCGGCTGGCTCTACTCGGCCGGCGTGATCCTCATCGGGATCGGCCTGCACACGTTCCTGAGGAAGTGGACCACGCTGACGATGATGGTCCTGTTCGTGATGCTCAACTTCACCACCTCCGGCGGCATCTACCGCCCCGAGCTGCAGAACGGCTTCTTCGGCACCCTGCACGGCTTCTGGACCGGCGCCGGCTTCATGGAGGGCGCGCGCAGCATCCTCTACTTCGACGGCGGGGCCGGCCTCGGCGGGCACGTCCTGACCCTCGCGGTGTGGCTCCTGCTCGGCGGGGCGGCCATGGTGGCCGCGGCCCTGTACGAGCGGCGCGGGCGCCGTCCGCTGGAGGGCGCGCCGGACGCGGGGACGGACGCCGAGGCCGAGGAGGAGATGGAGGAGGCGGTCGCGGTCTGACCGATGGCGGATGACGACTTCGCCCGGTGCCAGGGCATCGGCACCGGGCGGGGGATCGACGGCCCGCGCCCGGCCCTGGACAAGCCGGGTGCGGGCCGCTGTGTTCTGGTCGCGCCGCTCGCGATCGTCTCAGGGATTCCTGACGGCGGGTGGGCGGGTGAAGCAGCAGTCGCCGCACACGCCGGCGCCCGGGCCCACGCGGTAGTACAGGCAGCAGCTGCGGCGCCGGAACGCCGTGCCGTGCGCGCCCGTGCCGTCCGCTCCCGTGTGGAGCGCGCCCGTGTCGGCGAAGGGCGGCCGACCCAGCACCTCGGCGACCAACGTGCGGGCGGTGTCCGGGGCGTGGCCGTCCAGGACGCGCAGGGTGCCGGCGAGGGCGGACGCGGAGTTGCCGAGCAGTAGTCGGGCGGAGAGCGGGACGACGGCGCGGACGGCCTCGGCGAGGGGCTCCAACTGGCCTTCGACGATGACGTGGTGGAGCTGCCGGGGGAGTGTCCCGACGGTCGGCCGGCCCTGCGGTGTCCACAGGTCGATCGGGCCCTGGTCGGGGATCCGCATCCACGCCTCGTCGAGCGGCGGCACCGCGCCGAGCAGGACGGCCGCGCCCACGCCCACCGACCAGAAGCGCGCGGCCAGGCCGAGGTGCAGGATCGACGCGGCGACCCGGAGCTCGGCGGTGGCGAGCCGCTGCGCCACGACGTGCACCCGCGCCGCCAGCGGTCCGTCCGGTCCGCCGTCGTACAGCTCGCGCAGTGGCCGGTAGCCCGGCGGCGGGGTGTCGTCGGCGGAGGCGGGCGTGTCGAGGGCGAAGTACGGGCCGACGGCGGTGAGCCGGCGGAAGTCGGCGGTGGGCGCGGGGTTCACCGGCCATCCCCTGCGTGGTCGGTGAACCCCGCGGCCCGGGCGGATGGTTCGGGGTGTGCGGCGAGCGCGGCGCCGTGGCCGTGCCCGTCGCCGGACGGGGTGGTGCGGGCGGTCATCGGGCGCGCCTCCGGGCTCGGTCGGGCGGCCCGGCGGGCTCAGCCCCGCACGGTGAAGCCGCCGCTGGTGGTGGGGAGGAACGCTACCGCGCCCTGGCAGTCGGACACCGGCGCGCCGAACACGCCCCGCACCCGGGCGACCCGGCCCGCGTGCCGCCCGTCGCCCTGCACGGTGAGCGCCACCGTCTGGCCCACCGGCGTCCGGCCCGGGAACCACGGGGCCTCGCCGCTGGTCACCATGCCGGTCGCGACCGCCAGCCGATCGCCCGCGCCCAGGCACGTGATGTCGCCCGAGAAGAGCGAGAAGGCGGCTGCGGTGGTGGCGAGGCGGTGGTTCATGGTCCGTCCTCCGGTGGGTGGTTGCGGCGGGGGTCCGTCGGGAACCACTCTGCTCGCTGCGGATCCGCGGAACCTCCCGCTGCGGAGTGGAGTTGCCTCCATCGCGAGGAGGAGGTCGTCTCCCCCTGGAGAGCTGTCCGTAGGCTCGCGTGTGTGCGTACCGATCTCCCGCCTCCCGCGTCCGTCCCGTCCGTCCCGTCCGGCGTCAGCCGGGTGCGCCGCGTACCGGCTCTGCTGGCCGGGGTGGTCCTGCTGCTGCCCGCCGTGCTGGCGCACCCGGGTCAGCACGGGGCCGCACTGCTCGTCGCGGCGATGGCGGCGATGGTGACGGCAACCGCGTTGCTCCCGTGGCCGGTTGGGCGGATCGGGCTCGCGGCCGGTGCGGGGAGCATGGCCGGTCTGTCGCTGCTGCTCGACGTCGGGTACTCCGGGCCGTACCGGCTGCCCGCGTTCTGGCTGCTGTTCGAGTGGCTCGCGCTGGTCGGGGTGCTGTTCCGGGTCGTGCGGCGGGTGCCGGGGCGGTGGGTCGGCGTGGTCGGCGCGGCGGTCGGGTGCGCGGCTTCGCTCCTGCCGCTGCGCTTCACCCTGCGGATGCCGCACGGCAGTTGGTCCGGGTCGCTGATCGGCGTCCTGCTGGCGCTGCTGCCCGCCCTCGGTGTGGCCGGGGCCGCCCTCTACCTGCGCGTGCTGGACTCCCGGCGGGAGCGCGCCGTCGACCGGGCGCGCCGCGAGCAGCGGCTCGAAGTCGCCCGCGGGCTCCACGACTTCGTCGCCCACGAGATCACCGGGATCGTGCTGGAGGCGCAGGCGGGCCAACTCGGGCCGCAGGACGGGCAGGAGACGGCGCTGCTGCTGCGGCGCCTGGAGGAGGCGGGCCTGCGGGCGCTCGACTCGATGGACGAGATGGTGGGCGCGCTGCGTGATCCGCAGTCCGGCGAGACTGTCCGGGAAGCGCGCAGGTACGGGCCCGCCGACCTGCCCGAACTGGTCGCGCGCTTCGACGCGGCGGGCGGCATGCGCGCCACCGTCCACCTGCCGCCGGATCCGGGTGCCCTGCTGTCGGCCGAGGCGGGGGCCACCGCGTACGCCGTCGTGCTGGAGGCGCTGACGAACGTCCGTCGGCACGCTCCGGGGGCGGACGCGGTGGTCGTTCGGGTCACTGCTGTGGTGGGGGCGGGGGTTGAGATTTCCGTGACGAACTCTGGCGGCGGCTCCGCTGCGCGGCGGGGCCGCAGGCTGCTGCGCCGGCGCCTCGGCGCGGGCGGCACCGGGCTGGCCGGCCTCGCGGCGCGGGTCGCCGCCCACGGCGGGGCGTTGGCGGCCGGGCCGCACGAACCGGGTGGTTGGCGCGTCGTGTGCACCTTGCCGGGGCGGTGAGGCGGAGGTTCAGTCGGTCGGCGGGGTGAGGGCGCGGGTGGTGATGCAGGCGGGAGGGGTGGGGGTGCCGGGAGGCTGAGCGGCGGGGGTGCGGGTGGGGTGGGGCTGGGGTGCGGCGAACAGATGACAGATAACAGATGTTGAAAGTTGTCATCTGTTATCTGTCCGCCGTCGGCTGTCGTCAGAGCTCGCGCCCGCCGCCGCGGGACCCGCGCGGGCGGGTGAGCGTGAAGCGGTCGACGGGGACGAGGTCGCCGTACGGGCCGCTGACGGAGTAGTAGGTGACATTGATGCTGGTGTCGCCGCCGCGCTCGCCCGGGTCCACCTCGAACGCCGCGAAGCCGTACGGGTTGTCGGCGTCGCGGAAGGCCGACCACGGCGCGTCCTCGATCACGTACACCGGCGGCCGCTTGCCGGTGGCCGGGTCGACCGCGCCGACGCCGGTGATGACGCGGGCCTTGGCCGGGCTGAAGAACAGGTGGTTCGATGGCGCCGAGGTGCCGCCGCCGCCGATGACCATGTGGACGGTGCCCCGGGTGGTGTCGATCGTCGCGGTGTCGGT
This sequence comes from Streptomyces sp. SP17BM10, assembly GCF_036322405.1. Taxonomy (NCBI): domain Bacteria; kingdom Bacillati; phylum Actinomycetota; class Actinomycetes; order Kitasatosporales; family Streptomycetaceae; genus Streptomyces; species Streptomyces sp. SP17BM10. The sequence continues at coordinate 52,615 of NZ_JAQYXB010000409.1, forward strand.
CGCGACCGGGATCGGCGTGCGGGTGTCGGTCGGCTGCTGGCCGCGGATCGGGTGCGAGCGCTCGTAGTGGTGCTCGTGGCCGCACACGACGAGGTCGACGCCGTACCGGTCGAACAGCGGCACCCAGGACTCGCGGATGCCGAGGTCGGCGCCGTTGAACTTGTCGGCGGTGGAGATCACCACCTGGTGCATGCAGACGACGATCCAGTCGATCCCCGGGTCGGCGTCGGCCGCGGCCAGTTCCCGTTCCAGCCAGCGCCGCTGGGCGCCGCCGGAGTAGCCGTGGACGTAGGAGTTGCCGGCGTCCTGGTAGGCGACATCGTCGTTGTTGAGGCTGATGACGCGCACCGCGCCCGCCGTGAACGCGTACCAGAGGCCGCGCAGTTCGTCGTCGGAGCCGGAGGACGGCAGGTCGAAGTAGGCCTGGTAGGCGCCGTAGCCGATCGGGCCGTTGCCCTTCTCGTTCTCGTGGTTGCCGGCCGCCGGCATCCAGGGGCGGTGGCGCGCGGAGCGGGAGTTGTTCTCGAACCAGTCGGACCACGTGCGGACGCGGTCGGTGGCCAGGTTGGCGTAGCAGAGGTCGCCGTTGACCAGGTGGAACAGCGGTGCGACGCGCTCGACCCCGGCGGTGGTGTCGCCGGCGGCGAGGCTGCCGAGGTTGTCGTTGGCCCAGCCGTTCGCGGTCTGCTTGCCGAGGGTGGGGGTGCCCTGGTCGCCGAAGCTGGTGAAGGTGAAGGCGGCCCGGCCGCGCGGCGCGGTGCGGACGGTGCCGAGCTCCGGGGTGGCGCCGTCGTGGACGGCCGCGTACACGTAGTCCGTGTCGGGGCGTAGGCCGCTGAGCCGGGCGTGGTGCACCTGGACCTCGGTGCCGGACCGGGCGTCGCGGTAGACGGTGGTCGACGCGTCCTCGCTGCGGCCGAATCCGCCGTGCGGAGTGCCGTACATCACCCGCGGGTTGGAGACGGAGGTGGTGGTGTGCCAGGACACCACCACCTCGCGGGAGGCGTCCGAGCCGAACTGGAGGTGCAGGCCCGCGACGCGCGGCGCACCGGAGCGGTCCGGCCGTTCCCACAGCAGTGGGGAGGCGGCGGCCGGCGCCGCCGCGACGCCGGAGAGGGACACGGCGCCGCCGAGCCCGAGGCCGGTGGCACCGGCCAGGAGACCGCGCCTGCTGACGGGGGGACGTCCACTGGATGCGTTCATGCCCGCCAGCCTGACGGTCCGCAGGTGAACCGCGCCGGGTTTCCGACGTGAACAACCCGACGTGAACAACCCGACGTGAACAACCCGACGTGGACCCTGCGACGTGAACACCCCGACGCGAACGGTCCCGCGTGAACGGGCCGCCCCGTCCGGGAGTGCCGCCCGCGTGGGAGACTGCCCGGCGTGACGAGTACGAACGGGGCTCCGGGCGAGCGGGTCATCCGGACGCTGATCGCGGACGATCAGGAGGCGGTCCGGCGCGGGGTGCGGCGGATCCTGGAGGCGCAGCCGGACATCGAGGTCGTGGGGGAGGCGGCGGACGGGGTCGCGGCCGTCGAGCTGGCCGGGCAGCTGCGGCCGGACGTCGCCCTGGTGGACGTCCGGATGCCGCGCATGGACGGGCTGGAGGTGACTCGGCGGCTCGCGGGGTCCGTGCACGTCGTGGTGCTGACCACCTTCGACCTGGACGAATACGTGTACCCGGCACTGCAGTTCGGCGCGTCCGGCTTCCTGCTGAAGCGCTCGGGGCCGGCGCTGCTCGCGGAGGCGGTGCGCGCGGCGGCCGGGGGCGAGAGCCTGGTCAGTCCGTCGGTCACGGTGCGGCTGCTCAAGCACGTGACGGCACCCGGCCGGGGCGGCGGCCGTCCGGCGCCCGTGGTGGCGCTGACGGAGCGCGAGGTGGAGATCGCCGGGCAGGTCGCGGCGGGGCGGACGAACGCGGACATCGCCGCGGACCTGTTCATCTCGGCCGGGACGGTGAAGACGCACGTCGCCAGCATCCAGCGGAAGCTCGGGGTGCGGAACCGGGTGGGCATCGCCGTGCACGCGTGGGAGATGGGCTACGCGGTGCCCGGCGGGCAGGGGCGGAACCAGCAGGCGTGACACCGGGACGAGGGGGAAGGACGCGGTCCACGGAGCCGAGGGGCTGCTCCGTGGACGCGCGGAACCTGCGAGGCGGAGGGGCCTCCGGACGTCGTGTCCTCCGGCCGCGGTAGTTCGATCGTCGACCGAGGTAGTTCACAGCGGCAGACCCTGATCCGTCTCGATCTGTCGCCACTGCCTCCTGCGGTCGAACTTCCTCGTCTACCTCGCAGGTCCATCTCTCATCATGCGCCTCCCCGGCGCCGTGCGCCAGGGCTTTTTCGCCTGAATTCTGCCGATTTTCGCGGCGGATGATCGCGCTGACGCACCTCAGGACACGGGCCAGCCGTCCACGGTCGTGATCGTGCGCCGGTACGGCCCGTCCGGCCCGGTGCTGCGGTAGTCCTCGGTGCTGGCGCCGGTGCGGACGGTGCGGTCTCCGTCGTGGCGGTGGGCGGTCGGGCGCAGCGTGTGGTCGACGGTGGCGACCGAGGTGACGTGGCCGCCGGTGGCTGCGGTGGCGACGCGGTGGTAGCCGAGGTCCATCGAGGTCACCTGGTCGCTGGTGCCGGCCGCGTCGCGGGTGAGGCGGTAGGTGACGTCGAGCGGTTCGGACTCGTGGACGGTGGTGGTGCGGTGCGGGCCGCCGCCCCAGGTGGCGGTGGAGCGGGTGAGGTCGGCGCCGTTGTGCAGGGTCACGTCGTTGCCGCCGTCGCGCAGTTGCTGGGCGGAGGAGAAGGAGAGGTCGTCGCGGACCTCGGTGGTGACGCGCCCGTGCGAGGTCTGCACCCAGCCGCGCGCGAGGTCGTGCCGTCCGGCGGTGACCGTCCAGTCGCCGCTGCCGCCGCCGTGGTCGGTGAGGGCGGTGGTGACGGCGGCCTCGGGGGCGACGCGGTACTCGGTGAGCTGCCCGGTGGTGCGGTCGGTGCCGTGGTCGGTGTCGGCGAAGAGGTTGACCTGACCGGTCCAGGCGTCGTTGCTCTGCGCCTCGGCGGCGTTGACGGTGATCCCGACGCTGTGCGGGCGGCCGTCGAGGAGCAGGCCGGCGTACGGGGTGAGGTCGAGGCGGTAGGCGGGCAGGTCGAAGGCGAAGAGGCTCGGGACGGGCCGCCACAGCAGTGGGTCCCAGCCGCCGGTGTAGATCACCGGATAGGGCCAGACGGCGCCGGCGACCCGGCCGTCCACGGTGAGCCGCAGTTCGCGGAACGGGCCCTTGCCGCACGCGCCGAGGCCGGGGTTGGCGCTGACGAAGGCGTCGGGGGCGGAGGCGTACGCGAACTCCTCGCAGGCGCCGCCGCCGCGGGCGTAGACCTCGGCGGTGAGGCGTTCGAGGTTCTGCGGGAAGGTGACGTCCCGGGTGGCGGTCGGGGCGGCCTGGGTGAGGGAGAACGGGCCGGTGGTGAGGAGCCGGTCGGCCGTGTGCGGGGCGGGCCAGCGGTCGGAGGTGGTGTAGAAGGTGAGGCTCGCCGAGATCGTGTAGACGCCGGTGTAGGTGGCGTCGGTGACGTTGGCGAGGTCGAAGTCGAACGGCTGCGGGCCGCCCGCGAACAGCGGCGCGTAGCGGGTCACGTCGTGCTCGACGTTCCACCGTATGCCGTCCTTCGACGGCTCCGGGGTGGAGGACAGCAGCACCTGGACGCCGCCGATCCGCACGCTGAAGATGCGGTCGAACTGCCGCCCGGCGACTTGGCCGTGGAGGTCCAGCACGACGGCGGACCACGGGCCGGCGCAGTCGGCGGGCGGGGTGAGCGTGGCGTCGTACGGGGTGTCCGGCGGGTTGCCGTAGCCGTTGCGGAACTCGCGCTCGTGCATGACCTCGACGGTGCACGAGCGGGTGTCGGGCCGGGTGAGGGGCTTCTCGGCGGTGTACGGGTCGTGGTAGCCGGAGCCGAAGTCGGCGTGCGCGGGGCCGGCGGCGGTGACGGCCGCGGTGAAGGCCAGGACGGCGGCGCCCATGAAGCGGGCGGCGCGGCGGAGCAGGGGGCGGACGGCCAACGGTTGTCCTCGGGTCGGGCGGCCCGCGGCGGTGCTGCGGACCGGGCGGGGCGGCCCGCGGTGGCGCTGCGGACCGGTGGGACGGGTCCGGGTCGTGCTGCGGACCGGTGGGACGGTCCGGCATCCTTCCGGTGGTGGCATGTGACCGTCAAGGCGTTCGTCGGTCAACGCTCCGGCCCCGGAGCGGCACCCGTCAGTCCGCCTCCAGCGCCGCCGCCTCCTGCCGGATCAGATCGCGCAGCGCCGCGAGCCGGGGTCGGGGGTCGTCGAGGCGCCACTGCATCTCCAGCGGCAGGGTCGCCCGGCCCTCCAGGCGGACGGTGGCGACGTCGCCGGTGAGGTGGCCGGTCATCGAGCCGGGCACGAGCGAGAACGCCCGGTTGCGGGCGAGCAGGTACAGCCGGGAGCCGACGATCCGCGGCGGGCTGACCAGCACCGGCGGGTCCACGCCGCGCTCGGCGCACAGGCCGAGGACGTGGTCGTAGTAGCGCGGGTGCTGCTCACGCGGCCACAGCAGCAGGGGCAGGTCCCGCAGTTCGGCGAGCCGGACGGCGGCCCGGCCCGCGAGCGGGTGGTCGCGGCCGAGCGCGACGCGGACGGGCTCGTCGGCGATCGGCTCCAGCCGGTAGCCGGGCACCTCGGCGAGGAAGCGGCCGAGGCCGATGTCGGCGAGTTCGGCGGCCAGCGTGGCGGACACCTGCCCGGTGTCGACGGCGAGTTCGGCCGCCACCAGTGCGGGCAGTTCCTGCTCGGCGCGGCTGATCACGGCCGGAAGGAGCCGGTTGACGACGCTCGGCGAGGCGACGATCCGGGCGGTGCCCAGCCGGGACTCCTCGTGCAGCCGCACCCGGGTCAGCAGCGACGCGGCCTGGTCGAGCAGCCGGGCGCTCTCGGCGGCCATCACCTCGCCGGCCTCGGTCAGGGCGACCGACCGGCGGCTGCGGTCGAACAGTGCGACGCCGACCGTCCGCTCCAGCCGGGCGACCTCCTGGCTGACCGTCGGCTGCGAGATGTGCAGCCGTTCGGCGGCGCGCCCGAAGTGCAGCGTCTCGGCGACGACGAGGAAGACCTCCAGCTGACGCAAGGTGAAACCCATAGTTCAAAGCCTATGGGAAGGGGCAGTACTGATTCTGGTTCCCGATCCGAGCCGTCCGTACGCTGATCATCACCTTGCCCCGCCGCAGTGGCATGTCACAGAGAGCGTCCACCATGACCGGACTCACCACCCCCAGCCCCGAGGCCGTCCACGTCTCCGAGGAGGTCGCTCTGGCGGTCGCCGAGGGCACGCCCGTCGTCGCCCTCGAATCGACCATCTTCACCCACGGCCTGCCGCGCCCCCGCAACCTGGCCGTGGCGCTGGAGGCCGAGGAGCGGCTGCGGGAGGCGGGCGTCGTCCCGGCGACCACGGGCGTGTACGCGGGCGTGCCGACGGTGGGCCTGAGCACCGAGCAGATCACCGAGTTGTCGGCCACCGACGGCATCGACAAGGTCAGCCTGCGCGACCTCCCGGTGGTCGCCGCGCTCGGCCGGCACGGTGGCACCACCGTCGCCGCCACCGCCTTCCTCGCCCACCGCGCGGGCGTCCGGGTGTTCTCCACCGGCGGCCTCGGCGGCGTGCACTTCGGCGCCTCCGAGAGCTTCGACGAGTCGGCCGACATGACCACGCTGGCCGCCACCCCGGTCACCGTCATCAGCGCCGGCGTGAAGTCGATCCTCGACATCCGGGCCACCCTGGAGCGCTTCGAGACCTTCAACATCCCGGTCATCGGCTACCGCACCACCAGCTACCCCGGCTTCTACGTCACCGACTCCGGCCACGAGATCGCCTTCCGCGTCGACTCCCCCGAGGAGGCCGCCCGCGTCATCGACGCGCGCGACGGCCTCGGCCTCCCGCAGGCCGTCCTGATCGCCAACCCGGTCGACCCCGCCAAACAGCTCCCGCCGGAGGAGCTCGACGGCATCCTCGCCCGCGCCTGGGCCGAGGCCGACCGCCAGGGCGTGACCGGCAACGCCTCCACGCCGTTCCTGCTCGACTTCATCCAGCGCGACACGCAGGGCCGCAGTCTGGAGGTCAACGTCGAGGTCTACCGCGGCAACGTCCGCCTCGGCGGCGAGATCGCGACCGCGCTCGCCGCCGCGCGGAAGGCCTGAGCCGTGCTGGGGGTGCTCGGCGACCTCGTCGAGGACGTCGTCGTGTGGGTCGACGGACCGCTGCGCCACGGCACCGACTCCGCCGCACGGGTCTTCCGCCGGCGCGGCGGCAGCGCAGCCAACGTCGCGTGCTTCGCGGCCGGCCAGGTCCCGGCCCGCTTCATCGGCTGCGTCGGGGACGACCCGGTCGGCGACGGCGTCGTCGCCGAACTGACCGGCCACGGGGTGGACGTGCGCGTGGAGCGGCGCGGGCGCACCGGCAGCGTCGTGGTGCTCATCGACCGCGAGGGCGAGCGCACCATGCTGCCCGACCGCGGCGCCGCCAAGCTGCTGGAGCACGTGCCGGACGGGTGGCTGGCCGGCCTGACCCACCTGCACGTGCCCGCCTACTCCTTCGACGGCGAGCCGGTCGGCCGCAGCGCCGTCGACGCGCTCGCCCGGGTGCGGCGGGCGGGCGGCACCACCTCGGTGGACGCCTCGTCGACGGGCATGCTGGAGCAGTTCGGACGGGAGCGCTTCCTGGGCCTGCTGGCCGAGTTGGCGCCGACCTTCGTGTTCGCCAACCGCTCCGAGTCCGCCTACCTCGGGCTGCTGGCCGACGGCGCCCCCGGGCCGGAACGGGCCCGCCTCACCGCCACCACGGTCGTCACCAAGGCGGGCGCCGAGGCCACCACCGTCGACGTGCCGGGCGAGCCGCCGTTCGTGGTGCCGGTGCCGCCGGTCGCCGACGTGCGCGACCTGACCGGCGCGGGGGACGCGTTCGCGGCGGGGTTCCTCGCCGGATTCCTGGACACCGGCGACCTCCGCCTCGCCGCCGGGCTCGGACACCGCACCGCGGCGCGCGTGCTCGCCTCGCCGGGAGCCTCGTTCGGCGAACGGTGAGTCCGGGGGCGGTACCGATGGGTGGGGCCGCCTCACCGTTCAGCGCAACGCGTCCTTGCGGAGGAAGCGCTTGAGCCGTTGCCACGTCCAGGTGTTGACGACGTCCTCGGTGGTGAGCCACGCGCGCTGCGCCGTGCCGATGCCGAACCGCGGGTAGGCCAGGTGCGGCGTCGCGTGGGCGTCGCTGTCGATGCTGAAGCGGACGCCGTGCTTCTTCGCCCGCAGCACGTCCTCGTCCCGCAGGTCCAGGCGCTGCGGGGAGCTGTTGATCTCGATCGCCGTCCCGGTGCGCGCGGCGGCCGCGAACACCGCGTCCAGGTCGACGTCGATCGGGCCGCGCCGCCCGATCCTGCGGGTGGTGAGGTGGCCGATGACGTGCACGTGCGGGTTCTCGCAGGCGCGGATCAGGCGGCGGGTCTGGGCGGCGCGGTCGAGGCCGAAGTGCGAGTGCACCGAGGCCACGCACACGTCGAAGCCGGCCAGGAACTCGGGCGGCCAGTCGACGCCTCCGTCCGGCCCGATGTTCAGTTCGGTGCCGTGCAGGAGACGCAACTTCTTTTGACGGTCGGCCAGTTGGCGCAGCCGCTCGCGCTGGGCGAGCATCTTCTCGTCGGTCATCCGCTGCATGACGAGGTCGGGCGCGTGGTCGGTGACGGCGTAGTACGAGTAGCCGCGGGCGGCGGCGGTGTCGATCATCTCCTCCAGCGTGGCCAGCCCGTCGGTCAGGTCGGTGTGCGTGTGGAGGTCGCCGCGCAGGTCCGATTCCTGGACCAGCTGCGGGAGTTCGCCGCGCAGTGCCGCCTCGACCTCGCCGCGGTCCTCGCGCAGCGGCGGCGCGATCCAGGGCAGGCCGAGCGCCGCGTACACCTCGTCCTCCGTGGCCGAGACGACCTTGGCTCCCTCCTTGCCCCTGCCGTCGGTGCGCTTGCCGTCCTTGCCCCTGCCGTCGGTGCGCTTGCCGTCGGTGTCGCCGCCCATCTCGAAGAGGCCGTACTCGGAGAGCTTCAGGCCGGCCCGGACGGCCATCGTGCGCAGCTTGATGTTGTGCGCCTTCGAGCCGGTGAAGTAGACGAGCGCCGCACCCCAGTCCTCCTCCGGCACCACCCGCAGGTCCACCTGCACGCCACCGGTGGTGAGCACCGAGGTCTTGGTCGGCCCGCGCGCTATCACCTCGGCCACGTACGGGAGTTCGGTGAGCGCGGCCATCAGTGGCGCGGACTCCTCGGCGGTCGCGAGGACGTCGATGTCGCCGACCGTCTCGCGCATCCGGCGCAGCGAACCCGCGTACGCGCAGCGGGTGCAGCCGGGCACGGCGGAGATCGCGGCCACGAGCTGCTCGGCGAGCTCGGTCGCGGTGTCCAGCAGGGTGCGCCCGCCGGACTGCCGCATCAACTCGATGCCGTGCAGGATCTTCTCGCCGCTGCGTTCGCCGAAACCCGCCACACCGCCGAGCTTGTCGCCGCGGATCGCCTCGGCGAGCTCGTCGACGGACGCGATACCGAGGTCGCGGTAGAGGGACAGGGCGCGTTTCGGGCCGACGCTCGGGATGGCCATCATCTCCCGTACGCCGGCGGGGATTTCGGCGCGCAGCTTCTCGAGTGCGCCGATCCGCCCGGTGGAGAGGTACTCGGCGACCTTCTCCGCGGTGGACTTGCCGACGCCGGGGATCTGCTGGAGGCCCTTGGCGTCCAGTCCGGCGAGGTCCTCGGGGTGACCGCCCACTGCGCGCGCGGCCTTCTCGTAGGCGCGGGCCCGGAACGCGTCCCCTCCGGTGATGTTGATCAGGTCGGCGTACTCCTGGAGCAGCTCCCGCACCTGGTCGTTGAGCCGGGGCATGGGGCCAGTTTAGGGCGGGGGTCGGTGCGCCGCTTGCGCTGGACCCCGGCCCGGCTCCGGTGCGTCGGATGCCGCCGTCCTGTGGTTCCGCCCGCCGGCACGGCACCTGTCCCGTTCTCCGCCGGTGTGCCCGTCACCCGCCGGTCGGCGGGTGCGCGACCGGCCGCTCGGCGGGGGAATGCGCCCGGTTCGTGCCCCCTGGCCCGATTGTCACCCGGGCGGAGGGGGCGCAGGCTGGGCGGGAGGGCCGGGCAAGCGGCCCGCACCGGCCGGTCGCGGAGTTGACGACGGCCGCCGGTGAGGTGCGAGGGGCAGGGCGATGACACGCGGGAAGCTCTGGGGCTACGTCGCGTCGGGGGCCCGGGTGCTCGGTGCCTTCGGCGGTTCCGACGGCCACGGACGGTCGGGCGGATTCGGGCGGTACGGGGCGTTGCCGCGGCCGGGGCAGTTCGGGCGCCCGGGCGGGTTCGGCCGGCTGGGCGGCTCCCGGGGCGAGGGCGCGGGCGGCCGGGAGGGCGCCGGCGGAACGCTCCACCCGGGGGCGATGGCCGGGCCGCGGACACTGTCGCGGCCGGAGCTGGTGCGCCTGGCCTGGACGGACCGGAGGGCCGGGTGCGAGCCGCAGGCACGGCACGTCCAGGTCGCCGAGGTGGTGCGCCGGGTGGTGCGCGGCGGCGGGCGGGCGGCGGTGGTGACGGTCCGCGTCGCGCCCGGGCTGCCGGTGGTGGTCGGGGACGCCCGGCGGCTGGAGGCGGCGCTCGGCGGGCTGGTCGACCACGCGGTCCGGCGCAGCCCGGCGGGTGCGCGGGTGCTGGTGCGGGCCGACGCGGTGGCCGCGCCGGCGCTGCCGGGGCTGGGCGCGTTGGGGTCGGGCCTGGGGCCGGGCGCCAGTGGGGGCCCCGGCGGGTTCGGGCGGGCGCGCGGGCGCGTGGAGATCCGGGTGTCGGACCGCGGCGCGTACGAGCTACCGGAGGCGCGGGAGTGGCTGCTCGCGGGCGTGCGGCCGGACGGGCCGGTCGGGCCCGCGCTGCACGGCCTGGTGCTGTCGTCCGGCGGGCGGGTCGCGGTGGAGGCGACGCCCGGGGGCGGGCTGACGGTGGTCCTGATCCTGGCGGTCGCCAACGACTGACGCGCGTTCGGAGGCCGGTCGGTCGGGTGCGGCTCGGGCAGACCGCAAAGAAATCTTCGCAACAATCCCTTCGCAAAAAATCCTTTGCGAAGAACTCTTTGCGGTCCTAGGATCGCGCCATGACCGATGACCGTGGCTGGATGCACAGTGACGATCCGCACGCCGTACTCACCGCCAAGGGCATGCGCGCGATGGCCCACCCCGTGCGCATGCAGCTGGTCGGGCTGCTGCGCAAGCAGGGCCCGTCCACGGCGACGAGGCTCGCCGAGCAGCTGGGGCTGAACTCGGGGGCCACGAGCTACCACCTCCGCCAGCTCGCCGCCGCGGGCTTCGTCGAGGAGGATCCGGGGCGCGGCAACGCGCGCGAGCGGTGGTGGCGTTCGGTGCACACCCTCACGGTGTGGACGGGGGAGGACCAGGCCGATGAGGAGCCGGAGACGGTCGTCGGGTACCTGCGGTCCGTCCTCGCCGCGCACGCGCTGACCGGCCAGCGCGCGCTCAACGCCTTCGAGACGATGCCGCGCGAGTGGCGCAAGGCGGTCGACCTGAGCGACCTGGTGCTCCGGCTCACGCCGGAGGAGGCCGAGCAACTGGCCGACGACCTGGCCGCCGTGGTCGCGCGCTACCGGCGGCTGGACGCCGAGGGCCCGGTGCCCGGGGGCGCCGAGCCGGTGTCCGTCGTCGTCCACGTCCTGCCCGAGCCGAAGGCCATGGCGGAGGCCACGGTGGAATCCGATCAAGAGGGGGAGCAAGGATGACCGCCGCCGTCCCCGCCGCCGCCTCCGCGCGGAGCCTCCGGCCGCTGGTCGGCGTCCTGGCCTCCTCGGCCGTCTCTCTGACGGGCACCCGGGTCTCGGCCGTCGCGCTGCCCTGGTTCGTCCTCGCGACGACCGGCAGCGCCACCATGACGGGCCTGGTCGCCTTCGCCGAGATGACGCCGTACGTGCTGGTCAAGGCGCTGACCGGGCCCCTGGTCGACCGCCTCGGCCCGCGCGTCGTCTCCTGGACGACGGACGCCGTGAGCGCCGTCGCGGCCGGGCTGGTTCCGCTGCTGCACGCGCTGGGGCTGCTGCCGTTCGGGCTGCTGCTCGGCGTGGTCGCGGTGATCGGCGCGATGCGCGGCCCGGGGGACCTCGCCAAGTCCGTCATGGTGCCGGAGGCGGCGGACCGCGCACGCGTGCCGCTGGAGCGCGCCACCGGGCTGTCCGGCGTCACCGAGCGGCTCGCCTCCACGGTGGGGCCGGCGGTCGGCGGCGGGCTCGTCGCGGTGGCGGGCCCGATGGCCGGCCTGGTGGTCAATGCGGCGGCCTTCGCACTGGGTTCGCTGATCATCGCCCTCGCACTGCCGCGCGGGATGGGGCGCACGGCGGCCCCGGCCGGCCCGGCCGCGGCCGAGCAGCGCGTCGGGTACTGGCGGATGTTCCGCGAGGGCTTCGCGTTCCTGCGCGCCGAACCGCTGCTGCTCACCGTGATCGTGACGATCGGCATCACCAACCTGCTGGACGCCGGCTTCGCCACCGTGCTCGTCCCGGTCTGGGCGCAGGACTCCGGGCACGGCCCCGCCGCGATCGGCCTCACCGGCAGCGCCATGGGGATCGCGGCGGTGGCCGGCAGCCTGATCGCGGCGGGCGTCGCCCACCGGCTGCCGCGTCGGGCGGTCTTCTTCGCGGGCTTCCTGCTCGCCGGGGCACCGCGCTTCCTCGTGCTCGCGTCCGGCGCCCCGCTGTGGACGGTGGTGGCGGTGTTCGCGGTGGCCGGGTTCGGCTCGGGCTTCCTGAACCCGATCCTCGGCGCGGTGCTCTTCGAGCGGGTGCCCCGCCCGCTCCTGGGGCGCGTCCACGCCCTCGGCGACTCCCTCGCTTGGGCCGGGATCCCCCTTGGCGGCCTTCTCGCCGGCGCGGCCGTGGCGCTGGTCGGGCTGATACCCGTCCTGGTCGCGTCCGGGGCCTTGTACGTCCTGACCACGGGCGCGGCCGGCTTCCGCCGGGAGTGGCGCGAGATGGACCGCCTGCGCGGCCGTGCCCCGGCCCCGGCGGACGCACCCGACCGGGCGCCGGAGCCCGCACGGGGGTAGACGGCGCCCGGAGCGGCCGACGGAGGGGAGCGCGGGGGAGGCCGAGCGGCTCTGGGAGCACGGGTGGCGACGAGGGTCGGAGGAGTACGCGCTCCATCCGTGGCCGTTCCACCCGGAGGCGGGCGGGTTCGTCCAGTGGGGCTCCGAGGAGCAGGGCACCACCTACTGGTTCCTCGCCGAGGAACCGGATCCGGACGTCTGGCGGATCGTCGTGTGGAGCGCGTGCGGCGAGTGGTTCGAGACCGCGGGGACGGCTCGGCCTGTACGTTCACCGAGTTCCTGGCGCGGTGCTTCGACCGGGCGGGCCATCCGCCGTTGCTCGCTCGCAACTGGTCCGTGAACGGCGCCCGGTACTGCCCGGCGTCGTCGGCGACGTTGTCGTCGGCGAGTGGGGAGCGCGGCCCGCCCAGTGCACGAGTAGCACGCTGACCAGCGCCGCGAGGGCGCACCACGTGGAGAGGAAGGCGATCCGCCAGAGCACGGCGCAGAGGCCCGCGGCCAGGCCGGTCAGGAGTCCGAGGCGGCGCAGGTCGCGGTCGCCGCTGACGAGGAGGGAGCCGATGGTGGCGAGGAGGTAGCCGGCCAGGAGGACGGCCGGGTGCGGCACGCCGATGCCGTACGTCAGGGTTCGGCCGTGCTCGGTGGCCGTGACCGGGTGGGCGGCGACGGCGACGGCGAGCGGGACGGCGACGGCCGCGCCGAGGAGGCAGAGGCCCACCTGCGCCGCCTGCACGCGGTGGCGGACCGCTCCCACCGGGTGGCCCGGTTCGGTGCTGGCGCACCACACGGCGGCCGGGACGTACACGGGCAGGAGCGGCAGGGCGATCGCCGCCCAGGCGGTGCGCGCCCAACCGGCGGGGGCGGCGGGCAGGCCACCGTCCGTACCGAGCCAGACGAGCGCCTCGATCAGCTGGTGCGCGCCCAGTACGAGCGGGAGCGCGGCGAGCGGCACCCGCTGTGGGCGGCCTGAACGGCGGGCGCGGACCAGGCACACGACACCGAGGCCCACGACCACCCCACCGGCCACGGCGTCCGCCTGCGCGCTCCAGCACATCGGCCGTCTAGCCTTTCGCCGGGCCGTCGGGTGGGCCGTTGTCGGCCCGGCCGTCGCCGGTCCGGCTGCCGTCGGGGGTGGTGCCGTCCGGCGCGCCGCCGTCGAGGCGGTCGTCCGGGGGCGCGCCGATGCTCTCCAGGGTGTCGCGGACGGTTCCGGGCATCGCCGGGTGGCGACCGATCACGATCACGCCGATCACGATCGCGAGCAGCCCGAGGACCTCCCAGACGAGTGCGCCCGGGGTCACCCGCAGTCGGTCGCCGAGGAAGCCGACCGCGCAGGCGATCCCGGCGATCGGCTGGGCGGCGGTCAGCGCGGGCAGCGACATCCGCAGCGGCGCGGCCTCGAACGCGCTCTGCACGAGCAGCAGTCCGACGACGCCCGCCACGATCACGGCGTACGGCTGCCAGGTGCGGAGCACGGCGGAGAGCCCGTCGTGGTCGAGGCGTTGGGTGGTGGTGCGGGTCAGTGCGTCCTGCAGTCCGTAGAGCAGGCCCGCGGCGAGCGCCAGCAGCGTCGCCTCCTCGAAGAGCGGCAGCTTCCGGGCCGCCGACACCAGCAGCAGGACCAGCCCGACGACGGTGCCGACCACCAGCCAGTGCCGCAGGTCCCCGGCGGGCGCTCCGCCCCCGGAGGGCTGCCCGGCCACGATGAACGCCGTCACCCCCAGCCCCAGGAGCAGGACCCCGGCCCAGCCCGAGCGGCCGAGGGTCTGACGGGTCAGCACCCGGGAGAGGGCCATGGCGAACAGGAGGTTGGTCGCGAGGAGCGGTTCGACCAGCGACACCTCGCCCTTGTTGAGCGCGAGCGCGGAGAGGATCAGGCCGCTGACCATGAACCCGGTGCCGAGCAGCCACTCGGGCATCCGCATCAGGTCCAGCAGCAGCCGCCAGTGCAGCATGTCGGCACGTGGGGCTCGCTGCGCGGCGTGCTGCTGGAGGACGAACCCGAGACCCAGGAAGCAGGCGGCGCTCAGAGCGAGGAGGAAGACCACCACGGAGGGACCACCCGGTGTGTCGCTGCCCGCGTCGCGTCGGCGGTCCGGAGTCGGGCGGCGGTCGCGGCGCCTTCCGTCAGCGTACCGCCGGGGCGCCGTGGGGGCTGGTCGGCGCTGGGGTGAGTCCGACACGGGGCCGGCCGAACCCGGAATCGCGCGGGCCCGGAGCCGTGCGGCCCCGGAGCGGCCGCCCGCGCTTGCCGGGTTGGGCACGGCGGGCGCACGCTGGTGTGAGCGGCCGCCCGCGGTGCACCCTCCGTGCCGGCCGGGACAGGCGCGACGGGGGCCGGCGCCAGGAGGTGTGGCATGCACAACCAGTGGGACGTGGAGCTGAGCTTCGACGAAGACGGCGTGCACACGACGTGCGACGCGAGGCTGACCGGCGCGAGGGCGCCGGGCCTCAGCGCGCACGGCGAGTCGGTGAAGAGCGCGGACGACCGTCCGCTCGCCCGGATCGGCGAGGAAGTCGCGGCCTCGCGCGCCCTGGAGGAACTGTCCCGCAAGCTGCGGGTCCAGGCCACCGGGGAGATCGAGGACGAGGGTCACCGCCCCGGCTACCTGATCTACTGACCGGATCCACTGCATCGACGCGCTGAACTCGCCTCCAGCGAAGCCAAGTCGGGGACGGCGGCTCAGGGCAGCGACCTGCCCGCCGTGTTCCGTCGCCGCGGTGCCGAGGGCGGCGCCGACCACGCCGGGCCGTCCCGCGCGCGGCGGCCGGGCGGTGGAGGCGGCACACGTCGCGAGGGCGGCGCCCACCAGGGTGAGCGGGGCGTTCACGACGAACACTCAGCCGCCCTGCCCTGCACACGCGGCGATCAGCTGCACGGGCGTCTGCGCGAACCCGCCGACCACGGACGCAATGCCGAACAGGACCAGCGCCGCGAGCAGCGCCCGGCGGTACCCGGACCCGGCCAGGTCGGCGACCCGGCCGCCGAGCAGGAGCAGCC
Organism: Streptomyces sp. SP17BM10; assembly: GCF_036322405.1. NCBI lineage: Bacteria > Bacillati > Actinomycetota > Actinomycetes > Kitasatosporales > Streptomycetaceae > Streptomyces > Streptomyces sp. SP17BM10. The sequence goes on from NZ_JAQYXB010000409.1 coordinate 67,747, forward strand.
AGCCGAACGCGAGCGCGTAGGCGTTGCCACCCACGGCAATGCGCTGTCGGCGAAGCCGAGTGAGTCGCGGCGGCGTCCCGAACGAATCCACGAGTTCGTGAGCTACTCGCTCCTCCGGTCGAACGTCAGTCCTTTTCCCGTGAAAGGAATTCCGTCAGGCGCCGGTTGACCTCCGCCGCTCCGGCCGTCGGCAGGTTGTGGTGGGCGAGGCCCGGGAGGACGGCGATGGTGGCGCCGGGAAGGGCGCGGCGGGTGGCGGCGGCGACGCGGTGGGCGTCGTGGGCGCGGCTGCGGTCGGCGAACAGGGCGAGCGTCGGGGCGGTGAGCGTGCGCAGGCGGTCGGCGGTCGGGCGGGGGCCGGTGACGATGCGGGAAGCGGGGAAGTCGGCGTACCCGAGCGCGTACACCTCGCGGCAGCCGGCGTCGAGTGGCGGGGTGTTGCCGCTCTCCCAGGCGAGGTAGGAGCGGGCGCGGGCGGCGGTGCGGCGGGGAAGGAAGAGCGGCAGGGCGCGCAGCAGGTAGCCGGGTCGCAAGCCGGCGAAGACGTTGGTGGGGTCGAGCAGGGCGATGCGTCCGACCCGTCCGGGTGCGTGGAGCGCGTACTCGACGGCGGTCCAGGTGCCGTACGAGTGGCCACAGAGGTCGGCCCGGTCGACGCCGAGCCCGTCGAGGACGGCGTCCAGCCACGCCATCAGCCCGGGGACTCCGCCGAGCGGTGTGCCGTCGTGGACGCTGCGCCCCGGGTCGCCGATGAGGTCGACGGCGAGGACGCGGTGCCCGGCGGCGGCCAGGGCGGGGGCCACGGCGAACCACATGGCGGACGTGGCGCCGCCGCCGTGGAGCAGGACGAGGGGGCGGCCGTCGCGTGGTCCGCAGGCATTGACCCGGGTGGTGCCGTGGACGGTCCGGACATCGAGCCGCTCGACGGGAACGTGCCAGTGGGCGAAGAGCGCGTCGTAGGCGGCGAAGAAGCGCGCGATGCGCGCGGGCGACGCGGCCGATGCGGACGGAGAGGACGGAGAGGACGGAGAGGACGGTGAAGAAGGTGCGGTTGCGGACATGGCGGGCCTCCGCTGGGATGATGGAATCACTCGCTGCACAAGTATCTCGCTCAGCGAGAGAATAGCGGCACCAGGGGGTGCCGAGGAAGGAGACCGAGGTTGTCCGGTGCCGAGGAGCACGCCGAGGGGCACGCCGGCGAGCACGGAGAGGATCCGATGCGGCTGGTCCACCTGCTGCGCGGACTGACCGTCGAACTCGATCTGTTCGGGGCCGAGTTCGCGGCGCGCAACGGGCTGCACCCGACCGATCTGCGGGCGCTGATCCACCTGCTGGACGCCGCCAGGGCCGGGGAGGTGGTCACCCCGGGCCGGCTCGGCGAGGCGCTGCGGCTCAACTCGGCGGGCACCACCGGGCTCGTGGACCGGCTGGAGCGGCTCGGCCTGATCCGGCGCGAACGGGACCCGGGGGACCGGCGCAAGGTGCGCCTGGTGGTCGAGGAGCGGGCGATGGAGCTCGGGCAGGGCTTCTTCGGCGGGCTGATCGGCGACCTGGTGGGCGCCATGGGCCGGTTCGACGCGGCCGAACTGGCGACGACGCGGCGCTTCCTGCTGGCGATGACGGAGGTGGTGGCGGCGGCCCGCGGGCGTGAGCCCGGGGGCGCCGACGGGACCGGAACCGGAGGTGGTCCGGCTCAGAACCAGGTGTCGCCGTAGTGCGGCCCCGGGTGGCCCTCGCGCAACAGGCAGATGTCGGCCTCGCGCGGCCGCTCGGCGCCGTCGAAGGGTTCCTCCTCGGGGCAGCGGGCGGCGACCTCGACGGCGTACTCCGGCCAGGACGCCCAGTGCAGGTCGTAGCCGACGCCCTGGACGAGCGCCGAGTGGGAGCCGCCGTGGCCGTCGATGAGCTCGCAGCGCAGCCGCGGCTCCATCACGAAGGCGGCGCGCGGGACGTGGTCGAAGTGGTCCACGTCGGCCTGGGGGAGTGTGACGACGGCCGGGCAGTGGCGGTGTTCGACGAGGCCCTGGAGGCCGACGAGTGCGGCGGTTCCGACGGGTCGGGCGGAGGTGGAGTCCGGTTGGCTCATGGCCGCCAGCATTCCACCGGCGGCCGGCGCCGGGCGGCCGAACCACCGTTCTGTACGCATCGGGTGGGCCGACGGTCGCGTCGTGTACGGGCGGTGGTCACTTGTCACGCGGACCCGAGCGACCAGCTGATCACCGAGAGCGTCGCCATCGACACCAGCGTCGACGACAGCACCGCGTCCCGGGCGAGCGCCGTGCCCTGTCCGTACTCGCGGGCGTAGACGTAGACGTTCTGCGCGGTCGGCAGCGCGGAGAACAGCACGACGGTCAGCAACTGGTGCGGCGGCAGATGGAGGACGAAGGCGGCGACGGCGTACGCGGCCAGTGGCTGGACGAGCGTCTTGACCAGGACGGTCAGTCCGACCTCGGCGCGGCGCGAGCCGGCGTCCGCGGGCGGGCGGTTGTGCAGTGAGATGCCGAGGGCGACGAGGGCGGTCGGGACGCCGGCGCCGCCGAGCAGTTCGCAGGAGTGGTTCAGTTCGGCGGGCAGGTGCAGGCCGGTCGCGGAGGCGACGGCGCCGAGCGCGGTCGCCAGCAGGATGGGGTTGCGCAGCGGGAGCGTGAGCAGGGCACGGAGCCCGGCGCCGCGGCCGTCGAGGACGGTGAGCACGGCGGGGGTGACGAACAGGATCTGGAAGAGCACGACCGCCGCGACGAACGACGCGTCGCCGAGGACCTGCATCGCCACGGGTATGCCGAGGTTGGCCGAGTTGACGTACCCGGAGGCCATGCCGCCGATGGCGAGCTCGCCGGGCTCGCGGTGGAACAGGAACCGCCCGGCGAGCAGTCCGAGGCCGGTCGCGAAGGCGGTGCCGGCGGCGAAGGCGAGCATCGAGGCGTTGGCGAACCGTTCGAGCGGGGTGCGGGCGATCATCAGGAACAGCGCGGCGGGCATCGCCACGTGGAAGACGAAACGACTGAGCACCGCCTCCGCCTGCGGGCCGAGCAGTCCGGACCGGCCGACGAGGTAGCCGACCCCGGTCAGCGCCCAGATGGGGGCGAACCCGGAGAGCAGGGGGTGCAGGGCGTGCATGGTTCCTCGGATCGCTCGGGTCGCCCGGGCCGGCGGGGGTCGCCTGGCGCGGCGCGGGCTGCCTGGGTCGGTGTGGTCGCCTGGTCCGGCGGGGGTCGCCCGCCCGGGGCAGTAAACCAGCCGCGTCAAGCGGTCGATCATGGGCCCGGTCGATCGCGGCACCGCCCGGCGGTCCGACCTCCTCGGCCCGGCGACGTCGGCGGCGGGCCCTACGATGAGTCGATGGACTATCTGAGCCTGGCCGAGGTGGAGACGATCGCGCGGCGTGCGCACGAGGGGCAGGTCGACAAGAACGGCCACCCTTACAGCGAGCACATCGCGGCGGTGGCGCGGGGGACGGCGGAGCGCGGCGGCAGCGAGGCGCAGATCGCGGCGGGCTGGCTGCACGACACCGTCGAGGACGACCGGCTGAGCCGCGAGTGGCTGGAGGGCGCCGCGCTGCCGGAGTCCACCAAGGCGATCGTGGACGCGCTGACCAAGCGGCCGGGCGAGCCGGTCGAGGAGTACACCGCCCGGATCCTGGCGACCCCGGGTGCGCTGCTGGTCAAGCGCGCCGACCTGGCCCACAACTCCGACCCGGCGCGGCTCGCGGTGCTGGACGGGCCGACGGCCGAGCGGCTGCGCGCCAAGTACGCGCGGATGCGCGAATTGCTGGGGCTCACCGGCGAGCTCTGACGGCAAGGGCCGACGACGAGGGGCCCGATGGCGAGGAGCCCGACGGCGACGGGCCCCTCGGCCAGGCCCGTACGTGGCGGGTCACCGTTTCAGGTCTGTGGCCAGTGGCTTTACGCCTCCGGTTGCCGGGCCGGTCGGAACTGCCGAAGGGGCCGGCGCGGTGATCACCATCAGTTTCTCCGGTTCGGACACGGCCGAGAAGCCGGCACGTGCGTAGACCTCGTGCGCGTCCAACGTGGAGAGCATCAACCGCTTCAGCCGGTAGGGAGCCAGCGCCGCGACGACCGACTCCGCCAGCCAGGTGCCGATGCCCCGGCCGCGTGACTCGCGGGCGACGTAGACGTCGCAGAGCCAGCCGAAGGTGGCGTAGTCCGTGACGATCCGGGCGAATGCGACTTGCTCGGCAGTGTCCGGGGTGTAGACACCGAAGACGAGTGAATGCTCGATCGATCGCGCCACGGTCTCTCGGCTCCGGCCCAGGGCCCAGAAGGCGTCAGTGGAAAGCCAGTGGTGCACGCGGTCGAGATCGATGCGCGCGGGGTCGGTATCGAGGGTGAGGCCGTCTGCCCTGGTCGTGATCACGGCATCTGATCGTACGGGGCTGGCCCCGAGGGCTGGACCTGCACTGCCGGCCGGTCGGCGATACTGCCGACGCGCAAGGTGAGTTCGCCGAGGTGGTCGAGGATCATGCGGCCGGTTGGTCGGACGCGGCGGCTGTCGGGATGCAGGCCGACCATGGTCCGTTCCGGGCCGAGCGAGCGTCTGACCTGGCGTTCGATCAGGTAGAAGACGAGCAGGGCCAGGCGGACGCTTCCAGGGCCTGGGCCAGCCGGTCGTCGTTGAGCAGGCCCGGCTAATACCGAAGACCTCCTCGACCGCCCAGGTCCGAGCCCGGTTGCCGACCCGCACCAGCGGCGCGGGCGAGGTCAGCCGGTTCGCCACCAGCGCCTCGATCACCTGCCCATGCGTCACATGAGCGCTTGCGCCGCTCGGACACATCTCGTCGACGATCCCGGCCACATCCAGCCGGCGCAGAAACTCGGCAGCGCCAGGCAGAGCGCCCAGACGCTTCTCCACCACGGACGTCACCACGCACTCCAGGCGCCGGCGCTCGGACCGTGGCCGCGGGGACCGGGAAGTCATCGACACACCCCGCTCAATGCCCACGTCGGGGACGCCACCACGAGCCACGATCCATCCGAATCAATGACCTGCGAAGTACGGGGCCAGGGGGCCGACGGCGACGGGTCGAGCGGCGACCGGATCCGGCGGCACAGTGGCAGAACGCCAGGACGCCAGAACGGCAGAACGGGAAACCACGGGAGGGCCCGTGCCACGCGGATCGCGCGGGCACGGGCCCTGCCGGGTCACCCCGGTGGTCCCTGTCCGACCCCCGGGGTGAGGGGGGAGTGGTGCAGGAGACGGGTATGCGTCGGTGCTGCCGAGGGGGTCGGCTTAGTACCAGTGGTGACCCTGCCAGAAGCTCCAGGCGGCGTTCGGGCTGCCGTAGCGGGAGTTCATGTAGTCCAGCGCCCACTTGATCTGGGTGCTGGCGCTGGTCCGCCAGTCGGCGCCCGCGGAGGCCATCTTGGAGCCCGGCAGCGCCTGGCCCAGGCCGTACGCGCCCGAGCTCGGGTTGGTCGCGTGGACGTTCCAGCCGGACTCGTGGGAAATGATCTGGCTGAAGGAGGCCAGCTGGTTCGCCGGGACGATCTGGGCGGCGATGGTCTGCGGGGAGGCGGTCGCGGCGTTGGCGGCGGCGGGCATCACGCCGGTGGCCAGGGCGGTCAGACCGGCGGCGCCGGCGAGAACGGCGGCAGAGGTACGCATACGGAGCTTGAAAGCGGGCATGAAGAACAAGACCTCAATCAGGTTGGGCCGGGTCGCGCCCCACCCAGGACCATGGCCGGACAGGGGCCGACGGTTGCGGGGCGCGACTCGGCGGTAAGCCGTTCACCGGCGGGACAGGAGCCGGTGCGGCTGACGACGAGAGCCATTGTTGCCAGACCGGATCGGCCACCGCCAAGACCCCCTCGATACGATCCGCGGTCGTACCTCGGCCGACCGCCATCGATTCGCAGGAGTGATCGCGGGGGCCGTTCGGACACGCTCCGACCTGGCCGGACGCCCGTCCGTGGGCGACATGTCGCGAACGGCGGTTCCGCCGCGGCCGCATTACTACGATCCGTCGTTGCCTGGGATTCCCTGTGAGCGCACTCACCGTTTAGGGGCTGGGTGGTGTCACCCGGCGGCCCGCGGCCGACACGTTGGGTACAGACGATCTAGCCCCCGGTGAGACCGGGGCCACACGTCTGCGGTCACGGAGAGCGAGGATCTCCCAGCCGACGGTGCCGATCGGCCCGTGCCGCGAACCGTTCCGCCTCCGGAACCGCCGCGAGCGCGCCGAGGGCCGCCCCGACGGAGACCCCGAGCCGCTCACAGAACGTGTCCGGTTCCTCGGCGGCGTCCGGCCGCTCCGGGACCACCTCGTCCACCAGGCCCACCCGCGCCAGGTCCGTCGCGCCGATGCCCTGCGAGCGGGCCAGCTCGGCCGCGTGCCCGCCGTCGCGGTGCACGATCGCCGAGGCGCCCTCGGGGGGCAGCGGTGCGAGCCAGGCGTGCTCGGCGGCGATCACGCGGTCCGCCGGGAGCAGGGCCAGCGCCCCGCCGCCCGAGCCCTGGCCGAGCAGGACCGCGAGGACGGGGGTGCGCAGCGCGAGCAGGGTGGTCAGGCAGTGCGCGATCTCGACGGCGACGCCGTCCAGCTCGGCCTGCGCGGACAGCTCGGCGCCGGCTGTGTCCACCACCGTGAGCAGCGGCAGGCCCAGTTGCTCGGCCAGGCGGGCGGTGCGGCGCACGGCCCGCAGGTCGGCCGCGGTGAAGGGACGCTCGTGGTCGGGCGTCCCGCGCTCCTGGCCGACGACGAGCACGGGCTGCCCGCCGAGGATCGCGAGGGCGCGGACCAGCGCTCCGGCCCGGCCTCCGGGGGCGTCGAGGAGGACGAGTTCCGCGGCGGTGCGGCGCAGCAGCTCGCGCGTGCCGGGGCGGTCGGGGCGGCGGGTGCGGCGGACGGAGTCCCAGGCGTCGGCGGTGGCCTGTGGCTCGGGGGCGTTCTCCCTATGGACGGCGGCTCCCTTCGGATGGACGGCTCCCACTGGCTCCTCCCCATATAGGGGTGCCGTGGACGAAGGGGAGGGCCCTGCCGTCAGGACGGCGAGGGAGCGGCGCACCACCTCGCGCAGTTCCGCCGGCGGAACGACGGCGTCCACGAGACCGCGCTCCGCCAGCGTCTCGGCGCGCTGGACGTCGGCCGGCAGCTCGACGCCGCGCAGCTCCTCGTACACACGCGGGCCGAGGAAGCCGAGGCGGGCGCCGGGCTCGGCGAACACCAGCTGGCCGAGCGTGCCCCAGGACGCGAAGACGCCGCCCATGGTCGGGTTGCGCAGGTAGGTGAGGTAGGGGAGACCGGCGGCCCGGTGCGCCTGGACGGCGGCGGTGATGCGCAGCATGCAGAGGAAGGCGGCGGACCCCTCCTGCATGCGTGTGCCGCCGGAGACCGGCAGGGCGAGCAACGGCAGCCGCTCGGCGGTGGCCCGCTCGACGGCCCGGGTGATCCGCTCGGCGGTGCCGACGCCGATCGAGCCGCCGAGGAAGCCGAACTCGGAGGCGACGACGGCCACCGACCGCCCGCCGATCAGGCCGGTGCCGGTGAGGACGGCCTCGTCCAGGCCGGTGCGCTCGCGGGCGCGGGCGAGCGAGGCGCGGTAGCCGGGGTCGGCGGGATGGGGGTCGGCGGGCTCGTCCCAGGTGCGGAAGCTTCCGGGATCGACGAGCAGCCCGATCAGCTGGTGCGCCGTCAGCGACGTTCCCGTACCCATGCCCGCCCCCACTGGTGATCGTCCTGAAGCCCTGCGTCCTGTGTTTGTGCCCGCGCCCGCGTCCTGCGCCCTGCGTCGTGCGATTTGTGCCCGCGCCCGCGCCCTGCGCCCTGCGTTCGCAGGCGGCCCCGACCATGATCGGGAGCCCGGAGCGATCGACACTCTATGCGGCTCGCCCGGGCCGGGGCGGGAGCGTCGCGAAGGTGTGAGCAAGTCGGGGGCGCGGGGCGGGCGGGGGTGCGGACGCAGCCGGGGCTCGGGTCAGGTCACGGCCCCGGGATACATGGGGAACGCACGGTTCCGGTGGAGTACGGGCGGTTCGTGAACGGTCTGGCGGAGGGTGCTCGCAGAGTCACGGAAACGATCGGAGTATCCGTCAAGTCGCCCGCTGGGCAGGCAAGTTACCGGCGGGTAAAAAGTTGGCTGAGGCCTTCCGGATGGGCCGGGGGCTCGCCACACTGTTTGTCATGACCCGCACTCTACGCGCGTGGAAGACCCGCGCTGCCGCCGTCACCGCCGTCGCCCTGATGACCCTCGCGCCCGTCGCCGTCGCCACCGAGGCGCACGCCGACGTGAGCGGCACGGTCTGCCTCTCCGCACTGCCGCCGGAGGCCACCGACACCCTCAACCTGATCGCCTCCGACGGTCCGTTCCCGTACTCCCAGGACGGCGTGGTGTTCCAGAACAGAGAGCAGGTGCTCCCGAGCCAGTCCTACGGCTACTACCACGAGTACACCGTCATCACGCCGGGCGCCCCGACCCGTGGCGCCCGCCGGATCATCACCGGCGAGGCGACCCAGGAGGACTACTACACGGGCGACCACTACGCCACGTTCTCGCTGATCGACCAGACCTGCTGAGACCGTCCTCCGTTCGACCCGAGGCCCCGGCGGTGCGTCTGCCGCCGGGGCCACCGGCCTTTCTGGGCGCAGGAGTTCGACTGGTCGGCGGCCGGACGGTCCCCACTCGCTCACCGCGAGCGCGTCGCCGACGCGCAGCACACCCGGGCGCAGCGCGGCGGACTTGGCGCCGAACACGACCCCGCCGCCCGCGGCCCGTCGGTGGCGGGCCAGGGTGCGCGGCGAGGTGCCGGGGACGAGCCCGTCGGTGACCCGGTCGTGCTCCGGCGGCACGCGCACGAGCCGGCTGGTCGCGCCGAGCACGTCGGACGGCCAGGCGGCCGCGGCGTCGCCCTGGTCGATGCCGCGCAACGGCGCGCCGAACGGCTCGACGGGGCGCCGCGGTCCTTCGGTGTCCACCGGCACGGTCACCGCCTCGACCTCCGGTGCCCTCCAGTGTGAGCCGGTCGCCGTCCATGGAGACCGTCGGGCGGACACCAGTGGGCGTCCGGGGCGGGCCGGCGCAGGTTAGGGGTGCTCCGGGCGGTGCTCCCGGTGGCACTCTCGGCGTCAGGGGCGCGTACGGAACGCCCGCCGGTGCGTCAGGGCTCCGTCAACGGGGATCCCTTCGGCGCCTCCGGCCGTTTTGCATGTGACGACACGAACGCTACGGGCGGGGACGAAGGGCGGACGGGCCATGGCGGACAGCGGCGAACCCGGGGCGGCCGGCCTCGGCGGCGACGACCGTGACGGGGACCGCCGTGACAGGGGCGAGCATGGCTGGGGCGAGCGTGGCGGTGCCCGGATCGTCGTCGGCCTCAGCGGATCGCTCGGCAGCCTCGCCGCCCTCCACCACGCCGTCGCCGAAGCCCGCCGCACCGACGCCGAGGTCCTCGCCGTCCTCTGCTGGACCCCGGCCGGCAGCGACTCCGCCTACCGCCGCACCCCCTGCCCGCCCATGCTCACCGCCGGCCGCGACGCCGCCGTCGCCCGCCTGCGCCAGGCGCTCGACGAGGCCTTCGGCGGCGGCTACGCCGGAGTGCGGCTGCGCTGCCTGGCCGTCCGCGGCGAGGCCGGCCACACCCTCGTGCGCTGCGCCGACCGCCCCGGCGACCTCCTCGTCCTGGGCGCGGGCAGCCGCGGCCGACTCGCCCGCCTGTTGCGACCGTCCGTCACCGCCTACTGCGTGCGGCACGCGACGTGCCCCGTGCTGGCCGTGCCCAAGCCCCCGCTCCAGCGGGAACTGGAGGCGCTGGAGCGCAGCCACGGCGTGAGCCTCGCGCCGGCGGGCTACTAGAACGTTCCGTCAGGGCTACCCCTCGGGGCTACCCCTCAGGGCTATCCGCCGGGGCCATCCGTCAGGGCGCCGCGATCCGGGCGGCGGCATCCGGCCAGTGGGGGAGCATCTCGCCGTCGCGCTCGTCCATCATGACGTGCTCCTCCCACCATGCGCGCCCGTCGAGCCAGTCGGCCAGCCAGCGGGCGAGCGACGGGCAGTCCTCGAACCAGGTGTCCGCCGGGTCGTCCGGTTCGGCGTTCGGCTCGTGGAGGAGGACGGGGGCGCCGGGGCGCAGGCAGTCCACCACGGCCGACATCGCGCAGCCCCAGTCGAGCACCGCCACGACGCCGCCCGGCCAGCCGCCGGGCGCGGTGCGGCGCGGGTTGGCGGCCACGATGCCGTGCAGCGGCCAGAGCAGGTGGCCGTCCGGGCCGTAGCCGCCGTCGCCCACCTCGCGGTAGAGCCTGACGAGCAGCGGCGGCAGGGTGAGGCCCAGGGCCGCCTCCGCGGCGGCGATCGCCTCGGCGGTGGCGGGCGCGGCCGGCGGCGTGCCGTCCGCGACCGCCTGCCGGCGTACGCGCGCGATCAACTCGTCCTCGTCGATGGACCTTTCGCTCATGCCGAGGATCGTGGCACGGCCCTACGACAGTCCGGCCGCCTCGGCCAGCACGGCGGCGACGCGGCGGCCCGCGTCCAGGGCGTTCTCGGCGGTGGCGGGGAGGCAGCGCTGCGCCTCGGGGCTGTACTCCGTCATCACCACGCCCGCGTGATCGGTGGGGAGTTCGAGCACCTCGGCCGAGGTGGCCACGTCGGCCAGCGCCCGGGTGTGCGCGGGGCCGAGCACGTCGTCCTCCGTGCCGTGCACCAGCCAGAGCGGGACGGGGGAGGGCGCCTCGGCCAGGAGCTCGACCGGTACGACGCCGTTCGTGACGGCCGGGCGGGCGTAGCTGGAGGAGATGCCCACCGCTGCGACCGGCCGCGGTCCGGCGGGCGTGGCGGGGTCGATGGCAACGGCGACGGCCTCCCGGCCGCCCATCGACCAGCCGGCGAGGACGAGCCGGTTCGGGTCGCCGCCGAACCGCGCGGCCGTTTCACGGGCGTGCGCGAGGGAGGCGAGCAACTCGGCCCGGCCGCCGTCCTCCCGGTCCGAGCGCCAGTCGGGCACGAACACGAGCAGGCCGTGCCCGGCCGCCTCCCGCGCGAGCGGCCGCAGGACGTCCCGCTCGTCCGGCCCGCGGCCGTGCCACAGCAGGACGACGGGCACCGGCCCGGCCGTACCGGCGGGCGGGCGGTGGACGTCCACCGGGCGCCCTTCGGCGTACTCGACGACATCGGGACGATCGAGCTCCGTGCTGGTCATGCGCTGTTCCCCTCCGGTTCGGGAGATGGCTCCCGAGCTGCTAGTGTTCTTCTCGTCGCGAGGGAGATGATCTCTCGTCAGGCGTCAGTGGTGCTACCAGAGCACGTCCTACTTTCAGTAGGAAGAGTCCGTGCGACCCGGGCCTGGCGCTCTATCGTCGGACGAGGTCCGGT
>NZ_JAQYXB010000410.1:0-380 GCF_036322405.1 Streptomyces sp. SP17BM10
CCCCCGGACGCGCGGACGTCGCCGCGGAAGCCTCCGCCCGAGGCGCGCAAGCCAGAGCCATCTGTGCGTCTTGAGTTGCGACGTCGCTCGTCAGTGACGTGGCCGTTGAATCCGCCCGACGGGCGGTCGTCACGACGGAAGCCACCGCCCGAGGGGCGCTCGCCACGGTCATCACGTCGGAAACCACCGCGGTCGCCGCGGTCGTCACGGTGGAAACCACCCGACGGACGGTCATCTCGGCGGAAGCCACCACCGGTGGGGAGGTCGTCTCGGCGGACGCCTCCTCCGGAGGGGCGGTCGTCGCGGCGCGAGCCACCACGGTCGTTGGACCAGCTCCCGCGGGACCGGGGCTCGTAGCCTCGGCCGTCGTCCGATCGACG
>NZ_JAQYXB010000411.1:0-393 GCF_036322405.1 Streptomyces sp. SP17BM10
GCGCCGCCCCCCCCCCTGCGCACCGACCCCCCCCCCGCCCCCGTGGCTACCGCCCCCCCCCGCGCCGAGCACGAGCAGCGGCTGCGCGCCGGGGCGGCCCGCAGCCGCTCGACCACGTCCAGGCGCACGGCGCCGCCGACGACGACGCCCCGGCCGCCGACGCCGCAGCCGGCCCCGCGCCCGCGCGGCTACGACGACCCGCGCGCCGGGGGGAGGGCCAAGGCCAGCGAGCGGCGCTGGCCTCGCTGCGGGTGTCCCACGGCGCGGTGGCGTCGGGCCGCGCGAGGGTGGACGCACCGGACGAGTGCGAGGAGGGGCATGTGGGGTCGCTGGAAAGTCTCACCGCCGTCTGGGCACATGAGGAGGTCGCCGCCCGGCCAGCCAACCACCACC
>NZ_JAQYXB010000412.1:0-309 GCF_036322405.1 Streptomyces sp. SP17BM10
ATCACCACCAGCTGGCAGGCCGAGCCGGGCACGTCCACGCCCTGCCAGAGCGAGAGCGTGCCGAACAGGCAGGTGGTCGCGTCCGAGGCGAACTCGCGGATCAGCTCGCCCAGGGTGTCCTCGCCCTGGAGCAGGATCCGCTTGTCGAGCCGCCCGCGCATCGCCTCGGCGGCCGCCTGTGCACCGCGCATCGAGGAGAACAGGCCCAGCGTCCGACCGCCGGCCGCGCCGATCAGCTCCTCCACCTCGTCGAGCATGTCCGGTCGTTCGGGATCGCGGCCGGGCTCGGAGAGGTGCTTGGCGACGTAC
>NZ_JAQYXB010000413.1:0-479 GCF_036322405.1 Streptomyces sp. SP17BM10
GATCTCCATGAGCAGGGTGGCGTTGGTGCCGGCCATCCGCTGGAGCAGCTGTTCCAGGGTGGGGACGGGCTCGGCCGGGCCCGGTCCGATGGTCACCCGCAGGGCGGCGACCTGGGCGGCGGTCAGGTCGCCGATCGCGCAATTCATGCCGTCCGTGGTGCGGGGGAATGCCCCCAGCCCTCGGCAGGGGGAATCTCCAGCCAGCCGTCGAGGCCCGGCGGGAGTTCGGTCCACCGGCGGCCGAAGGCGTCGAAGAGGTCGAGGGCCCGCTGCCGTGGGTTCCCCTCGTCGTCCCACTGGAGCAGGAACAGCAGCGGGACGGTGACCCGCCGCGCCTCCTCGCGCTGGGCGCTGGGAGTGCTCAAGGGTGCCTCAAAGTGCTGCGGTGGTTATCCGGTGCGGTGATCAACAGCTGCGCTGCTCATCAGCGGCGACGGTCATGGGACGAACAGTCGAACAGTAACGCGAATCCAGGGGCA
>NZ_JAQYXB010000414.1:0-610 GCF_036322405.1 Streptomyces sp. SP17BM10
CAGGAACTGCCCGTAGGTGAGCAGGCCGGGCGGCGCGGTGGTGAGGAAGCGGCCGGCCGTGCCCGCCGTCAGCAGGTCCAGGCCGAACACCGCGAAGTCCCGGACGTCGATCAGCTGGACGGGACGGCCGGGCTCGCCGGGGGCCAGCACCCGCCCGCCGCGGGCCATCCGCTCCAGCCACCACGGCAGGCGCCCGCCCCGCTCGTACGGGCCGATCAGCAGCCCGCTGTTGAGGACCAGGCAGCGCCCGGCACCGAAGTGCTCCTGCACCGCCCGCTCGCAGCCGGCCTTGAGCGCGGCGCTGAACTCCTGGCCGGGCGGGGCGTCGGCGGGGCACGGGTGCAGCGGCGAGGACTCGTCGACCACGCGGGCCGGCCACTCCTCGAACGCGTGGACGGAGGAGATCAGCGTGTAGTGCCCGGCCCGCTCGCGCAGCAGCCGGGCGGAGGCCGCCGCCTGGGCGGGCTGCTGGGCCGAGGTGTCGACGACGGCGTCCCAGCGCCGCCCCTCGACGAGGCGCTCGAGGTCCGCGTCCGAGTCGCGGTCGCCGCGCACCGCCTCCACCCCGGGCAGGTCGGCGGCGGAGCGGCCGCGGTTGAACGTGGTCACC
>NZ_JAQYXB010000415.1:0-320 GCF_036322405.1 Streptomyces sp. SP17BM10
GGGGGGGGCCCCCCCCCCCACCCCGCCGGCCCGCCCGCCCGGCGCCCCCACCCACCACCCCCCCCCACCCCCCGAACACCCGGGCCGGCCGCCCCCACACCCCCCCCCGGCCCCACCAAAACACCCCAACCACACCCCCCCCACCCCCCCCGCCGCCCCCAGCCCCACGAACACAACAAAAAAAACCCAAGACAATTCCAAAAAAAAAAAAAAAACAAACAAAACAAAAACAAAAAAAAAACACACAACACACAAAAACCAACACAAACAAAAAAAAAAACAACAAAAACACAAAAAAAACCACAAAAAACAAAAAAAAC
>NZ_JAQYXB010000416.1:0-369 GCF_036322405.1 Streptomyces sp. SP17BM10
GGGGCCCCCGCCCGGCCCGCCCGCCCCCCTGCCCGTCGCCCGCGCCGGGCGGGCGGGGGCGCGCGGCGGGCCACGCACCCCCGTGCTGCCGCCCCGCCGCCGTTTGGTCTGTTTGCTTGGTTGGCGGATCCGCGCCCTCGGCGGGGCCCGCGTGTGGGGGGGGAGACCCTTCTGGCCGCGCTGCTGGGTGGGTGGCCGCCGGGCCGGCCCCCCCCGCCCCCCCCCCCACCCCCCCCGCCCCCCCCCCCACCAAAACAACCCCCGCAAATGTACGTAGAACACACACACACCCACCACCAAACACCAAACCACACCCCCCGCCCGGCATTAATAATCAGACGGCTACCCAACCCCGAAAATAAAAAAAAA
>NZ_JAQYXB010000418.1:0-1606 GCF_036322405.1 Streptomyces sp. SP17BM10
CGTTGGCGCTTCAAAGCGGGTACGGGAATATCAACCCGTTGTCCATCGACTACGCCTGTCGGCCTCGCCTTAGGTCCCGACTTACCCTGGGCAGATCAGCTTGACCCAGGAACCCTTGGTCAATCGGCGCAAGAGTTTCCCACTCTTGTATCGCTACTCATGCCTGCATTCTCACTCGTATACCGTCCACGACTCGATTCCTCGGCCGCTTCACCCGGCACACGACGCTCCCCTACCCATCCACACAGCCGTTGGGCCTATTATGTGAATGACACGACTTCGGTGATGTGCTTGAGCCCCGCTACATTGTCGGCGCGGAATCACTTGACCAGTGAGCTATTACGCACTCTTTCAAGGGTGGCTGCTTCTAAGCCAACCTCCTGGTTGTCTCTGCGACTCCACATCCTTTCCCACTTAGCACACGCTTAGGGACCTTAGTCGGTGTTCTGGGCTGTTTCCCTCTCGACCATGGAGCTTATCCCCCACAGTCTCACTGCCACGCTCTCACTTACCGGCATTCGGAGTTTGGCTAAGGTCAGTAACCCGGTGAGGCCCATCGCCTATCCAGTGCTCTACCTCCGGCAAGAAACACGTGACGCTGCACCTAAATGCATTTCGGGGAGAACCAGCTATCACGGAGTTTGATTGGCCTTTCACCCCTAACCACAGGTCATCCCCCAGGTTTTCAACCCTGGTGGGTTCGGTCCTCCACACGGTCTTACCCGCGCTTCAACCTGCCCATGGCTAGATCACTCCGCTTCGGGTCTTGGGCATGCAACTCAAACGCCCTATTCGGACTCGCTTTCGCTACGGCTACCCCACACGGGTTAACCTCGCTACACACCGCAAACTCGCAGGCTCATTCTTCAAAAGGCACGCAGTCACGGCCCACCAGCAAGCTGATGAACGACGCTCCCACGGCTTGTAGGCACACGGTTTCAGGTACTATTTCACTCCGCTCCCGCGGTACTTTTCACCATTCCCTCACGGTACTATCCGCTATCGGTCACTAGGGAATATTTAGGCTTAGCGGGTGGTCCCGCCAGATTCACACGGGATTTCTCGGGCCCCGTGCTACTTGGGAAATGAGCAAGCAAGCCGCACAGATTTCGTCTACGGGGGTCTTACCCTCTACGCCGGACCTTTCGCATGTCCTTCGACTACCCATACGGTTTCTGACTCGCCCAGCCGCCGGCAGACGACTGAAGCTCACTCCCACAACCCCGCAATGGCAACCCCTGCCGGGTCTCACACCAAAACGGTTTAGCCTCATCCAGTTTCGCTCGCCACTACTCCCGGAATCACGGTTGTTTTCTCTTCCTGCGGGTACTGAGATGTTTCACTTCCCCGCGTTCCCTCCACACTGCCTATGTGTTCAGCAGCGGGTGACAGCCCATGACGACTGCCGGGTTTCCCCATTCGGACACCCCCGGATCAAAGCTCGGTTGACAGCTCCCCGGGGCCTATCGCGGCCTCCCACGTCCTTCATCGGTTCCTAGTGCCAAGGCATCCACCGTGCGCCCTTAAAAACTTGGCCACAGATGCTCGCGTCCACTGTGCAGTTCTCAAACAACGACCAGTCACACACCCTCGGACACCCCCAACA
>NZ_JAQYXB010000419.1:0-5301 GCF_036322405.1 Streptomyces sp. SP17BM10
CGACGCCGACCTCCTGGACGCCGCCGACCTCCTGCCCGGCGAGAAGGTCGACATCGTCGACATCGACAACGGCAACCGCCTGTCCACCTACGTCATCGAAGGCCCCCGCGGCACCGGCGTCATCGGCATCAACGGCGCCGCAGCCCGCCTCATCAGCCCCGGCGACCTCGTCATCATCATCGCCTACGCCTCCGTCACCGACGCCGAGGCCAAGGCGCTGCGTCCGCGCGTCCTGTTCGTGGACGCCGGCAACCGGATCGTCCACCAGGGCAGCGACCCGGCCGACGTCCCGGCCGACAGCGGCCTCCTGCGCGGCGACCTGGTCGCGGCGTCCTGAATGCGAACACCCCTGAAGGTCAACTCCCCCGGGATTAGGGGCGGTTAGGGGTGCAGCCGGCGGCCCCGCCACTCGTACGGTCAAGCCCGAGGGGCCACCCGAGGCGGGAACCTTCCTCCTCACACAGACAACCTGGAGTACCCGTGGCAACCATCGCACCGGCCCAGCCGGGCAACGTCAGCAGCAACCAGACCCCGATCTACGTGCTCTTCGACGCCGAGACCGTCGACGGCGCCGCCGCGCTCACCCGCGACCACCTCGTCCGCCTCGCCGCCGGCACGGTCGGCGCCGTCCGCATCAAGGGCTTCGGCAGCCCGCAGGAGTGCGCGAGCGTCCTGCACGGCCTCGACACCTGCCCGATGGGCTCGTACGACGAGGAGATCGTCGTCCCCCGGATCCCCAAGCTCGGCCCCGCCGCCTACGACCACTACGACGCTCACGGCCTCGGCGAGGCCTACTGGCGCGACGCCGAGCAGTCCGAGCACCACCGCTCCACCCTGCTCGACGGCGCCGACCCGCTCGACCTCGCGGTGGAGCGGATCCGGCGGGCCTGGAGCGGCCCGATGGCCCCGGCGCGCTCCGGCGGCCGGCGGATGTTCGCGGGCATGATCCGCGAGACCACCGGCGGCATGAAGATGCACTGGGACGAGATCGCCCGCGAGCTGCCCGGCGCGCTGGACGAGCCGGTGATCGCCCAGCTCGGCTTCAACTGGTACCTGTCCATGCCCGAGGGCGGCGGCGCCACGAAGATCTTCCGCCGCCGCTGGCTGCCCGGGGACGAGCAGTGGCGCGACGGCTACGGCTACGCCGAGGAGATCGCCCGGCACGAGCCCAGCGTCCTGGTGCGCCCCGAGGCCGGCGACGCCGTGCTCTTCGACCCCCGCAACTTCCACGCGGTGCGCGGCAACGAGGGCCCGGGACGCCGGGTCGCGATCTCGTTCTTCATGGGCGTGACGGCCGGCGGATCGCTCGTCTACTGGTCCTGACCGGGCCCCAACTCGCTTATCCAGGAAGGACACCCACACCATGCCAGTGAGCCAGGAGCAGATCGCCCGCTACCACGAGGACGGCTTCCTCGTACTCGACGCCGCCCTCGACGCCGCGGAGGTCGCGAGCCTGCGCGAGGCCTTCGAGCGCGACTGCGAGGTCCCCGGCCCGCAGCTCGTCCCCGAGGAGGGCAGCGACCGCGTCCGCGCCGTCTACGCCTCCCACCACCGCCAGGCCGAGTACGCCGGCCTGATCCGCGACCCCCGCGTCCTCGGCACGGCCCGCCGACTGCTCTCCGACGACCTCTACATCTACCAGTTCAAGATCAACGCCAAGCCCCCGCTCGGCGGCGAGAAGTGGTCCTGGCACCAGGACTTCGCGGCCTGGCGGATCGCCGACAACCTGCCCGCCCCGCTCCAGGTCAACGTCGCCGTCTTCCTCGACGACGTCGACGAGTTCAACGGCCCCGTCATCTTCCTGCCCGGCTCGCACCGCTCCGGCCTCGTCCAGCAGGGCCGCAAGGCCGTCGCCAAGTCCGAGCAGCACCTCGACCCCGAGGACATCGCGCTCACCAACGACCAGCTCACCGAGCTCGTCACCCGGCGCGGCATGGTCAGCCCCAAGGGCCCGGCCGGCTCGGTGGTCTTCTTCTCCCCCGAGATCGTCCACGGCTCCGGCCCCAACATGTCGCCGTTCGCCCGCCGGCTGCTCATCATGACCTACAACGACTGCGCCAACCTGCCCAGCTGGAGCGGCGAGCCGCGCCCCGACCACCTGGTCTGCCGCGACACCGAGCCGCTGCGCGTCCTCGACACCACCTTCCTCGACGCCCTCCAGGGGGCGGCGGCATGATCGCCCGCGCCGTAGTCCTCGAAGAGTTCGGCCGGCCGCTGCGGTTGCGGGAGTTCGACCTGCCCGCCGCGCCGGAGG
Source organism: Streptomyces sp. SP17BM10 (assembly GCF_036322405.1). Classification (NCBI taxonomy): domain Bacteria; kingdom Bacillati; phylum Actinomycetota; class Actinomycetes; order Kitasatosporales; family Streptomycetaceae; genus Streptomyces; species Streptomyces sp. SP17BM10. Next base: position 2,255 of record NZ_JAQYXB010000419.1, read on the forward strand.
GCGGCCTGATCGTCGCGTGCAGCCACGGCGGCGTCTGCGGCACCGACCTCCACCTCCAGCAGGGCCACCTGGCCATCCCCACCCCGATCGTCCTCGGCCACGAGGGCCTCGGCACCGTCCACTCGCTCGGCGCCGGCACCGAGGACGCCCGCGACGCCGCCGGGCGCCCGCTCGCCGTCGGCGACACCGTCATGTGGGCCTCGTCCATCGCCTGCGGCACCTGCGTGCCCTGCCGGCTCCACCGCGAGCCCACCCTCTGCGAGAACCGCCGCACCTACGGCGTCAACCGCCCGCTCGACGGCGGCGAACCGCTCTCCGGCTCCTGGGCCGACCACATCGTCCTGGAGCGCGGCACCACCGTCGTCAAGCTCGCCGACGGCACCGACCCGCTCGCCGCGATGTCCCTCGCCTGCGCGGGCCCCACCGTCGTCCACGCCCTGTACGAGCGCCGCCCGGTGCGCGTCGGGGAGACCGTCATCGTCCAGGGCAGCGGACCGGTCGGCCTCGCCGCCGCGGCCCTCGCCCAGCTCGCCGGGGCCGCCCGGGTCGTCGTCCTCGGCGGACCGGCGGCCCGGCTGGAAGCGGCGGCCAAGGCCGGCATCGGCGACGTCCACATCGACGTCACCGGGCCCGGCGGAGTCGAGGCCGCCCTCGAGCAGGCGCGGGCGGCGGTCGGCGGCGGCGCCGACCTCGTCATCGAGTGCGCCGGTGTGCCGGCCGCCGTCGCCCAGGGCCTCACCCTGGCCCGGCGGGGCGGCTCCTACCTCGTCATCGGCCAGTACACGGACGCCGGCGACACGCTGCTCAACCCGCACCAGATCGTCCACCGGCAGCTGGACGTCGTCGGCTCGTGGGCGTTCACCGGCGCCCACCTCGTCGAGTACGTCAACCTGCTGCCGGCCCTGGCCGCCCGGTTCGACCTCGCCTCCCTGGTCACGCCCTACCCGCTGGCCGACCACGGGCCGGCGCTGGCCTCGGTCGCCGACGGCAGCACGCTCAAGGCCGTCCTGACCGCCTGACCCGCCTCCCGGCCTGCGGCGCTCACCTCTCCCGCACACCCTCTCCCGCGCGACGACCCCGCCCCCCGCTCCGCCCCACCGGCGCGGCGCGGCGGGGGCGTTGCGCACAACGTCCTTGGTGATGCGTGACGTTGAGACACGGCCGCCCCGATTCGGCTGCGCACGTCGGTTTGGGGCTCGCGGGCCGTCACCCGGCCCGCCGGCGCGGCCCCGTCACCACCCACCCTGCTTGCCCCACCCGTTTGACCGGCAACACTCGCCTGGCCTGCCACTCCACGTCCACCCCGCAGCGCCACGCCCGCCCGCCCCGCCTGACCTGCCACACCCGCCTGACCTGCCTGACCTGCCTGACCTGCCACGAGGGGAATCGAGTTCATATGCGTACGGACGAGGGGACGACCCGGGACCGACTGGCGGCCGACGAACCCGTGGCCATCATCGGCATGTCCTGCCGACTGCCCGGTGCGGACTCCCCCGACGCCTTCTGGCGGCTGCTCGCCGACGGCCGTTCCGCGATCACCCAGGACGCCCGGACGGGCCGCTGGCGGGGTGCCGTCGAGGGCACGGACGCGTTCGACGCCGCGTTCTTCGGCATCCCCGCGCGCGAGGCCGCCGCGATGGACCCGCAGCAGCGGCTGGCCCTGGAGCTGGCGTGGTCCGCCCTGGAGGACGCCGGGGTCGTGCCCGCGCGGCTTCGCGGGAGCAGTGTGGGCGTCTTCGCCGGTGTGATCGCCGACGACTACGCGACCCTCGTCCGCAAGGCCGGTCCGGCCGCCGCCTCCGGTTTCACCGTCACCGGCCTCAACCGCGGCATCATCGCGAACCGCGTCTCGTACCTGCTGGGCCTGCGCGGTCCGAGCCTCACCGTCGACTCCGCCCAGTCGTCGTCCCTCGTCGCCGTCCAGCTCGCCTGCGAGAGCCTGCGCCGCGGCGAGAGCTCGCTCGCGCTGGCGTTCGGCGTGAGCCTGATCCTCGCGGACGAGAGCAGCCGCGGCATGGAGCAGATGGGCGCGATCTCCCCGGACGGCCGCTGCTTCGTCCTGGACGCCCGAGCGAACGGGTACGTCCGGGGCGAGGGCGGCGCCACGGTCGTGCTCAAGCCGTTGAGTGCCGCCCTGGCCGACGGCGACCGGATCCACGCCGTGATCCGCGGCGGCGCCGTCAACAACGACGGCGGCGGCGCGAGCCTCACCTCGCCGAGCGCCGCCGCGCAGGAGGAGCTGCTGCGCGCCGCGCTGCGCAACGCGGGCGTCGCCCCGCACGAGCTCGGCTACGTCGAGCTGCACGGCACCGGCACCCCGGTGGGCGACCCGGTCGAGGCGGCGGCGCTGGGCGCGGTCGTCGGGGCGGGCCGGGCGGCGGAGCGTGCACTTCCGGTCGGTTCGGCGAAGACCAACGTCGGCCACCTGGAGGGTGCTTCGGGCATCGTCGGCCTGGTCAAGACCGCCCTGTGCCTCACGCACGGGCAGCTCCCGGCGACGCTCGACCACGACACGCCGAACCCGGCGATCCCGCTCGACGAGCTGCGGCTGCGCGTGCAGACGGACCTGCGGGAGTGGACGTCCCCGGACGGCGCTCCGCTGCTGGCCGGCGTCTCGTCCTTCGGCATGGGCGGCACCAACGCGCACGTGGTGCTGGAGCAGGCCCCGCCCCTCGAGGCCACCGAAGCCGCCGACGCCGAGGGCCCCGCCGTCCTCGCCCTGTCGGCCCGGACGCCCGCCGCCCTGCGGCGCCAGGGCGAGCAACTGCTCCGGCACCTGGATCTGCACCCCGGGCTGCGAACGTCCGAGGTGAGCCGCGCGCTCGCCACCACGCGGACGGTCTTCGAGCACCGAGCGGTCGTGGTCGGCTCGGGGCGGGAGGAACTGCTGTCCGGTCTGCGGGCGTTGGCGGCGGGGGAGCCCGCGAACTCCGTCGTGACGGGCTCCGCCGAGAGCGACGACGCCGACGTGGTGTTCGTCTTCCCCGGCCAGGGCACGCAGTGGGCCGGCATGGGACGCGAACTCCTCACCACCTCACCGGTGTTCC
>NZ_JAQYXB010000420.1:0-322 GCF_036322405.1 Streptomyces sp. SP17BM10
GGGGGGGGGGGGGGGGGGGGCCCCCCGGCCCCCCCCCGCCCGCCCGCGCGGCGCCGGGGGCGCGCGGCCCCCGGGGGGGGGGGCCGCCACCCACCCCCCCCCCCCCCGCCCCCCCCGCGCCGCCCCCCCCGCCGCGGTTTTTCCCCGCTATTTTTTTTGGGGGGGGCGGGGTGATGCCCGCCCCCCCCACCCCCCCCCCCCCCCACCCCCCCCCCCCCGCCCCCCCCAACAAAACAAACACACAACAAAAAAACACAAACCCACCCCCCCCCCAAACAAACAACAACCCACCCCCCACCCCCCAGAAGTACACCAACAAACC
>NZ_JAQYXB010000421.1:0-383 GCF_036322405.1 Streptomyces sp. SP17BM10
ATTCCCCGGCGCCGGGATGTTCACGCGGGCCGGGGTGGATGGGCGCGCCCTCGCCCGTACGTTGGGTGGGCACGTGCGAAACCCGGTGTTGGTGGGGTTTTAGGGGGTGGGCTTGTTTTTCTTGGGGTTGTTGGGGGGGTGGGGTTTTTTAAGCCCGGCGGCGGTTATTTTCCCCGGGGCGGGGGTGTTTGGGGGGGCCTTGGCGGGGTGGTTGGTTGGGACGGTGTTAACCGGGGGTTTGTGGTGGTGGTGTTGTTTGTTGTGGGGTGTTTGGGTGTTTCTTCTAGGTGTGGGTGTGTGGGGTTTTTGGGGCCCCCTGCCCGCGGGTTTGGTGGGTGTGTCTGATTTTTTTTAAGGGCGACCGGCCCCCCCCCCCCCCCCCC
>NZ_JAQYXB010000422.1:0-47594 GCF_036322405.1 Streptomyces sp. SP17BM10
GCACCTCCGCCGTCGACGCCTCGATGCTCACCGGCGAGTCCGTCCCGGTCGAGGTCGGCGTCGGCGACGCCGTCACCGGGGCCACCGTCAACGCGGGCGGCCGGCTCGTCGTCGAGGCCACCAGGGTCGGCGCCGACACCCAGCTCTCCCGCATGGCCGCGCTCGTCGAGGACGCCCAGAACGGCAAGGCCGCAGCGCAGCGCCTCGCCGACCGGATCTCGGCGGTCTTCGTGCCGGTCGTGATCACCCTCGCGATCGCCACGCTCGGCTACTGGCTGGGCACCGGCGAGGGCTGGACCGCCGCCTTCACCGCCGCCGTCGCCGTGCTGATCATCGCCTGCCCGTGCGCCCTGGGCCTCGCCACCCCGACCGCGCTGCTGGTCGGCACCGGCCGCGGCGCCCAGCTCGGCGTGCTGATCAAGGGGCCGGAGGTGCTGGAGTCCACCCGCAAGGTCGACACCATCGTCCTGGACAAGACCGGCACCGTCACCACCGGCCGGATGACCCTGCTCGCCGTCCACACCGCCGACGGCGTCACCGAGGCGGAAGCGCTGCGCCTCGCCGGCGCGGTGGAGCACGCCTCCGAGCACCCGATCGCCGCCGCCATCGCCGCAGCCGCCGCGAAGGCGGGCGGACTGCCGCCGGTCGAGGACTTCGAGAACGTCCCCGGCCTCGGCGTCCAGGGCGTCGTCGACGGCCACGCCGTGGTCGCCGGGCGGGAGGCGCTGCTCAACGAGTGGGCGCAGTACCTGCCCGAGCGCCTCGCCGAGGCCAAGCGGAGCGCCGAGGCGGCCGGCCGCACCGCGATCGCGGTCGGCTGGGACGGCGAGGCGCGGGCCGTCCTGGAGGTCGCCGACGCGGTCAAGCCGACCAGTGCGGCCGCCATCGCGGAGCTGCGCCGCCTGGGGCTGACCCCGGTGCTGCTCACCGGTGACAACCGGGCGGTGGCCGAGGCCGTCGCGGCCGAGGTGGGGATAGCGCCGGAGCACGTGATCGCCGAGGTCATGCCGCAGGACAAGGTGGACACCGTCAAGCGGCTCCAGGCCGAGGGCAAGGTCGTCGCGATGGTCGGCGACGGTGTCAACGACGCGGCCGCGCTGGCCCAGGCCGACCTCGGCCTCGCGATGGGCACCGGCACCGACGCCGCCATCGAGGCCGGCGACCTGACCCTGGTCCGCGGGGACCTGATGGCCGCCGCCGACGCGATCCGGCTCTCCCGCCGGACCCTGGCGACCATCAAGAGCAACCTGTTCTGGGCCTTCGGCTACAACGTCGCCGCCCTGCCGCTCGCGGCGGCCGGGATGCTCAACCCGATGATCGCGGGCGCCGCGATGGCCTTCTCCTCGGTCTTCGTGGTCGGCAACAGCCTCCGGCTCCGCCGCTTCCGCTGACCCGCGCACCGACCCGGCCCGCCCGCAGGAGAGGCCCCGGAACCGCCACGCGGTTCCGGGGCCCTTGGTGGTGCCGGGCCGTCCTGGTACGACCCGCCATCGGTTACGCAAAGTAGTCACTCTCCGAAAGCCCCGGCCGGCGATCCGTCGTACACCCTCGCTCTGACCTGCGCTTGAAGGCCGGTTTGCCCGGCCTTGGCGGTTTGTCCACCGAAGCGCGACCCGGGCGAGACCGGGTCGAGATGTGACGCTCCGAAACTTGTTAGGCAAGCCTTCCCTGGCCTAAGTTCTCGTGCCGTCAGGCCGCCGAAACGCGCCCGCACGGCCCGAACGGCGGTCGCGGGAGCGCTCGGCCGGCCGAACCCCCGCCACCTCGGAGGAGCCTCACCATGCCCGGAACCGTCCGGCCCCTCGCGGCCATGTCCCTCGTCGCCGCCTGCGCCCTCGCCCTCGCGGCGTGCGCCGGCTCCGGCTCCGGTGGCACCGACGGCTCTCCCGCCCCCTCCGGCGCCGCCCTCGCGGGCCAGACCGTCACCCTCTACAGCGGTCAGCACGAGCAGACCGTCAAGGCGCTGACCGACGACTTCACCAAGCGCACCGGGATCAAGGTCGAGCTGCGCTCCGGCGACGAGGCCGAGCTCGCCAACCAGATCCTCCAGGAGGGCGCTGCCTCCCCGGCGGACGTCTTCTACGCCGAGAACCCGCCCGCCCTGACCGTCCTCGACGACAAGGGCCTGCTCGCCCCGGTCGCCGCCGACACCCTCACGTCGGTCCCGGCCGCGGACAGTTCGCCGAAGGGCGACTGGGTCGGCGTCTCGGCCCGCACCTCCGCCTTCCTGGCCGCCACCGGCAAGGGCGCCGACACCGCGCCGCCCGCCTCCGTCCTGGACCTCGCCAAGCCCGAGTGGAAGGGCCGGCTCGGCATCGCCCCCAGCGAGACCGACTTCGCGCCGGTCGTCACCCAGGTCCTCAAGGCCGGGGGCGAGGACGCCGCCAAGCAGTGGCTCAAGGGCCTCAAGGACAACGCCAAGGTCTACGACAGCAACGAGACGCTCGCCGCCGCGATCAACAGCGGCGAGGTCGAGGGCGGCGTCATCGACCACTACTACTTCTACCGGATGCGCGACGAGAAGGGCGCGGGCGCCACCCACAGCACCCTGCACTACTTCCCCAAGGGCGACCCGGGCTCCCTCGTCGACGTCTCCGGCGCCGCCGTGCTGAAGAGCGGCAAGCACCAGGCCGCCGCGCAGGCCCTCCTCGCCTACCTCGCGAGCGCCCCGGCGCAGACCGTCATCGCGAACTCCGCGAGCTACGAGTACCCGCTGGTCACCGGCGTCCAGGGCAAGCCCGAACTGCCCGCCCTGGACGGCATCGGCACCGTCGCCGACCCGGCCCGGCTCGGCGACGGCAAGCAGGCACTGGGGCTGCTCCAGGACGCCGGACTGCTCCAGTGAGCAGTCCGGACCTCGTCCGAGGCCCGTCCCCGCTCCGGCGGTGGCGGGCCACCGGCCTGCTCGCACCCGTCGCGGTGGCGGTCGTCGCCGTCGTCGCCTCGCCGCTCGGCTTCGTCATCGCCCAGGCCGCGCAGGGCGGGTGGGACCAGGCCCGGCGCCTCCTCGGCCGCCCGCTGATCGCGACGCTGCTGTGGCACACCGTCACCCTGGCCGCCGCCGTCACCCTGCTCACCGCCGTGCTCGGCTTCGCCGCCGCCTACCTGGTCGAACGCACCACCCTGCCGGGGCGCCGCGCCTGGACCGTCGCGCTCGCCCTGCCGCTCGCCGTACCGGAGTTCGTCCGCGGCTACTCGTGGGTCTCGCTGTTCCGCTCCGTGCACGGCTACTGGGGCGCGGTGCTCGTGATGACCTGCTCGCTCTACCCGCTCGTGTTCCTGCCCGTCGCGGCGGCCCTGCGGCACGGCGACGCCGCCGCCGAGGAGGTCTCCCGCTCGCTCGGCCGCGGCCGCCTCGCCACCCTGTGGCGCGTCACCCTGCCGCTCACCCGGCCCGCGCTGGCCGGCGGCGTCCTGCTCGTCTCGCTCTACCTGCTCGGCGAGTACGGCGCGTTCGCGATGCTGCGCTACACCACCTTCGCCACCGCCGTGTTCACCCAGTACAAGCTCGGCTTCGACGCCGCCTCCGCCTCCCTGCTCACCCTCGTGCTGGTGGCGCTCGCGCTGCTGCTCGTCGGCCTGGAGGCCTGGGCCGGACGCAACGCCCGCGTCACCCGCCACGGCGCCCTCGCCCGCGCCGCGCGCCCGGTGCGCCTCGGCCACTGGACGGCGCCCGCGCTGGCCGGCCTCGCGGCGCTGGTCGGGGTCGCGCTCGGCGTGCCGGTGTACGCGCTCGGGTACTGGCTGGTCAAGGGCAGTTCGACGACGCTGCCCTCGGCCTCCGTCCTCGGCGCGACCCTCGCCACCCTCGGGTACGCGCTCGGCGCCGCCCTCGTCGCCACCGCGGCGGCCGTGCCGGTCGCCCTGTACGCGTGGCGGCGCGGCAGCCGCCCGGCCAGGGCCGTCGAGCGGGTCGCCTACCTGACCCGGGCGCTGCCCGGCATCGCGGTGGCCCTGTCGGTGGTGTACTTCGCCGTCCGCTACGCCCAACCCCTGTACCAGCGGCCGCCGATGCTCGTGGCCGGGTACGTCGTGCTGTTCTTCCCGCTCGCCCTCACCGCCGTCCGCGCGGCCCTCGCCCAGGTGCCGCCCGGAGTGGAGGAGGCCGCCCGTTCGCTCGGCACCCGGCCGCTCGCCGTGCTCGGGCGCGTCACCCTGCCGCTCGTCCTGCCCGGACTCGGCGCGGCCGTCGCGATGGTCGGCCTCACCGCCTCCACCGAGCTGACCGCGACCCTGCTGCTGCGCCCCACCGGTACCCAGACCCTGGCCACCCAGTTCTGGGTGTACACCAGCGGACTCGCGTACGGGGCCGCCGCGCCGTACGCGGCCCTCATGGTGGTGCTGTCCGTCCCGTCCGTGCTCCTGCTGACCCACCGCACCCTCGGCCGCCCAGGGAAGAACTCATGACCGGTCTCTCTGTTGTCGATCTGCACGCCACCCACGGGCGCAGCCCCGTCCTCTCCGGTATCGACCTGACCGTCGAGGAGGGTGCGCTCGCCTGCATCCTCGGGCCCTCGGGCTGCGGCAAGTCGACGTTGCTGCGGGTCGTCGCAGGCTTCCACCCGGCCGCCTCCGGCAGCGTCGTGCTGCACGGGCGGACGCTGGACGACGGGCGGGCCCGGGTCGCCGCCGAGCGCCGCAACATCGGCCTCGTCCCGCAGGACGGCGCGCTGTTCCCGCACCTCACGGTGGCCGGCAACATCGGCTTCGGGCTGCCGCGCGCGGAGCGGCGGGCGCGGGTCGCCGAACTGCTGGAGCTGGTCGGCCTGGCCGGGTTCGGCGACCGCCGCCCGCACCAGCTCTCGGGCGGCCAGCAGCAGCGCGTCGCGCTCGCGCGCGCCCTGGCGCCCCGGCCGGGGCTGCTCCTGCTGGACGAGCCGTTCGCGGCGCTCGACGCGGCTCTGCGGGCCGAACTTCGCCGGGAGGTCGCCGCGACCCTGCGGAAGGCCGGGACCACGGCGATCCTGGTCACCCACGACCAGGACGAGGCCCTGGCCTTCGCCGACACCGTCGCCGTGCTGCGCGACGGCCGCATCGCCCAGGCCGGCCCGCCCGACACCCTCTACCACCGCCCGGCCGACGCCGCCGTGGCCCGCGTCCTCGGCGAGGCCAACCTCGTGCCCGCCACTCTCGTCGACGGCCGCGCCGACACGCCCTTCGGCGCGCTCCCGCTGGCCGAGTCCGCCCCTACGGCCTCCCGCGGTCTGGCCCTCGTGCGCCCCCACCAACTCCACCTCACCGCCGAGCCCGCTCCCGGCGCGGTGCGCGCCCACGTGCTCGGCTCGGACTTCCGCGGCCACGATCACCGCGTGGAACTCCGTCCCGAGTCCGACACTCTCCCGCCCACCCTGATCGCCTACACCACCCGCCCCTGGCGCCAGGGCGAGGCCTACGTGACCACATCGGGCCCGGTCCACGTGCTCCCGGCCGACGGCTGACTCCTGGAGAGCCGGTACGGGCCGAGGCAGTAGGCGTAGATTTGGCGCCGGCCATAGGTCTGCCACTCCACCCCGAGCCTCCTGCGCACCCGTGAGCTTGTGCTCCGACTGCCGGTTCCGTGCCGCTCCGGCCCGCGACGAGTTCGGACTCACCCTCTCCCCGGAGAAGCAACGTGCGTGGTGGAAGAGTGAGGACGGTCCTGGCCGGGATCTGCCTCCCACGGCTTTCGCGGCGTGACTCCGGGGCCACGGTCTGTTCGACGTCTGCCGTTGGTGTCGGCGGGGCGTGACAGAACGTCCGGCATGGAGACCAACGGTGCCGAGTCGGCGTTCGCGCCCGGGGGCCGCCGTGCTCCGGGTCGTGGTCGAGGAACTGCGGGCGCACGGCGTCTCGACGGCCGGGATTCCACCCCCCGCCGTGGCCCGCGGGAGTCACTGAGGCGGCAGCGCCACCGCCTGCCAGCGGTAGGCCGTGTCCTCCTGCCAGCACTGCAACTCGCCCTCGACGACGGCCGCCAGGCACAGCCGCCAGTCGTCCCCGACGGCCAGCGCGACGCGGGTGGCCGGGCGCAGGGTGGGGCGCCACCAGCGCGGGTGGCGGGCCGGGGTGGCCGTGCGCAGCCGGACGCCGCCCTCGCCGGCCAGGGCGAGGGTCGGGCCGCCGCGGTGGCCGGCCAGGGCGAGCGCGTGGGCGGGTTCGCCGTCGCCGACCTCGGGGGCGGGGCCGGCCGCGCCGAGGGTGTGCAACTGGACGGAGCCGTCGGTGCGCAGCGTGGCGGCCTGCGGTCCCGCCGAGGTGCGGGCGAGGGCGGCGGCGCGGAGCGGTCCGGGCGGGCCGAGCGGGGTGGGGGTGCTGCCGGTCCGCCACCACAGGACGCGGTCCCGGTGCTGGACGAGGACGAGCCACGCGCCGGGCCGCTCCTCGACGGCGGCGAGGACGCGGTCGGCGGGGCAGTCGGGCAGTTCGCGGCCGGTGAGGGTGCGCCCGGGGGCCCAGCGGAAGGAGTGCAGCGTGCCGCCGGCGGCCGTCCAGACGGTCAGTTCGCCGGTGGCGTCGACGCCGCCCGCGAGGCCGGTGACGCCGCGCGCGGCCTCCCACCAGCCGGTCGTGGTGCCGACCCACAGGGTGCCGGTGCCGTCCTCGGCGCAGAGCACGATCTCGCCGTGCCGCCCGGCCCGTCCGCACACCAACTCCCTTACCGCGCCGGGCCCCTGTCCGGGCGGCCGGCGCCCCGCGGTGCCGGCCAGGACGACGCCGCCGTCCGGCGCGGCCGCGGCGACCAGCGGTGTGCCGCCCGCGTCCGGGAGGACGGCGAGGCCGGTCGTGCGGGGCAAGGGGCGGTGCGCGCGCAGGAGTTCGCGGCCGCGGGCGGCCCAGGGGCCGAGCGGGGCGGGCCGGCGGTCGGGGTCGCGGGCGAGCGGTTCGCAGGCCCAGTCGGCGAGTTCCTCGCCGTAGCCGGCGGCGAGGAGTTCGGCGCGGGCCTGCTCGACGGCCAGCCGGTGGTCGAGGCGGCCGTGTTCGGGCAGCAGGAGGGCGCGGGCCAGGGTGCCGACGGCGAACAGGTCCTTGGCGGTGGTCGGGAAGCCGCCGACCTGCTCGGCCTCGGGCGGCACGTGCCCGGGGGTGAACACGGCGACGGTGAGGGTGTGGTCGAGCGGGGCGAGGAAGGTGAGGTCGATGAGCTTGACCTGGCCACCCGCGTCGACGAGGACGTTGGCGGGGGAGATGTCGCGGTGCACCCAGCGCTTGCGGTGCAGTTCGTCGACGATGCGGCACAGCCGCAGCAGCACCTCGGCCGCCGCCGCGGGCCCGGACCGGTTGGCGCGGGCCCAGGTGTGCAGCGGGACGCCGTCGACCCAGGGGGAGATCTGGTAGCCGAGCAGCCCGCCGGTGGGCGCGGCGCCGGGCCGGTGCGGGGAGGGGCCGAGGAGGAAGCTCGGCACGACGAGGTCGGTGATGCCGAGCCGGTGGGCGTTGTGCGAGACGTCGTCCCAGCGGCCGAGCCAGCGGCGGACCTCGGACGGGTCCCGTTCGAGCATGATCTTGGCGGCGACGAGCTCCTTGCGCCCGTTGTGGCCGGTACGAACGGCCCGCCACACCTCGGCCTCCCCGCCCCGGTGGTGGAAGGCGAGGAGTTCGTACTGCTCGGGGTCGAACTCCGGCCCGAACCGCAGCCCGGGTACCCAACGCGACTCGGACACGCCACCCCCGTCTGCTGCCTGACGCCGGGCCGTCGACGACGGCCCGGCTGTTCGCGGTGCCCAGGATAGTGCTCGTTCCTGTTCGGCGGCCCCGCGGAGGGCCTATCCTGATGCTCGCCGAGCAACATCATGAAATAGCGTCAACTCATGATCGACCATGCGTATTTGATCATGATGGGGGCGGTTCGGAAGCACAGGGGGACGGTGCATGGCGCAGCTCGCGGTGGTGCTGATCGTGGTGGCACTGGCCGCTGTGGCGGGCGCCCTGGTGGTCCGCCACAGGCGGGCGCTCGACCCGCAGGCGGTGGCGAAGGCCCTGGCCGGGGCGGCCGAGCGGCTCGCGGCGGGCAAGGCCCAGCAGGCCCGGCGCCGCTACGCGAAGCTGGCCGGCCGGCTCGCCGGGGCGACCGGGGCGCTCGCCGAGCAGCGCGGCCTCGCCCTGCTCGGCCAGGCGGAGGCCACGGTCGCCGCCGGTGACCCGCAGGCCGCCCTCGCCCTGCACCACGAGGCCTTCCCGCTGCTCGCCGACCCGGCCCGGCAGTTGCCCCGGTGGAGCCTGCAACGCCTCGCCGAGGAGCGGATGGCGGCACCGGCCGGGCCCCTCGCGCCGCTGCTCGCCTTCCTGCGGGCGACGGCCGGCGGCGCCGAGGCGGGCACCGAGGCCCAGGCGGCGGCCCGCGCCCTGGACTGGCTCCAGCGCCTGTGCCACGACGGCCCGCCCGAGCAGCGCGACACCGCGACCACGGAGGCCCTCGCCGCCCTGCCGGGCCGGGACTGGCCGGTGCTGGCCCGGGCGGCCGTCCTGCGCGGCACCGAGCGCGCCGAGGAGGCCGAGTCCCTGCTCGCGGCGGCTGCGCCGGGCGGCGGCGGTGAACTGTGGTTCCGCTGGGGCGCGCAGCTCTTCGCCCTGCGCCGGGACGCCCCGGCCGTGGCCGCCTTCGACGAGGCGCTGCGGCGCGCGCCGGGCGAGGCGTACCGGTGGTCGCGCGGGCCCGCCCTGCGGGCCGAGAGCCTGCTGTTCCGCGGCCTGGCCCGCCAGCGGCTCGGCGAGACCGACGCCGCGTGGGCCGACTTCCAGGCCGCCGCGGGCGAGGCCTCCTGGGACCCGCGCCCCCGCTACGCGCTCGGCCGCCTCGCGCTGCTGCTCGGCGCCGACGACCAGGCCCAGGAGCAGTTCGGCGCCGCGCTCGCCGCCCAACCCGCCTTCGCCCCGGCCCGGTTCGGCCTGGCCCTGGTTCACGAGCGGGCCGCCCGCGCCGCCGAGGCCGCCGCCGACTACCGCGCCGGCCTCGACCTCGCCCCCGACTGGCGCCCGGCCCGGGTCCGGCTCGGCGCCGCTCTGCTCGCCGCCGGGCGGACGGCCGAGGCCGAGCCGTTGCTGCGCGCCGAGACGGGCGACGACTCCCGGTGGGGACGGATCGCCGGCTTCCACCACGGGCTGGCCTGCTTCCGGTCGGGCGACCCGACGGGTGCGCTGACCGCCTTCGAGCGGTTGCGTGACGACGACCTGCGCACGTGGCTCGCCGTCGTCCGCGACCGGCTGGCCCGGAAGAGCCTGGCCACCGACCCCGCTGAGGCGCGCGAGCTGTGGCAGCGGGCCGCCGCCGACGACCCGCACGCGCCCGGCTACCGGCCCGCCCTGCGGGAGGCCGCGCTGCGCGAGGCGGCCCACCTGCTCGTCACCGGCCGCGACCGCCCCGAGGCGCGGACGCGCGCGGCCGAGGCGCTCGCCCTCGCGGACGGCCTGCCGGGCACGGTCGGCGCCCGGCAGGGGCGGCTGCGGGCCGCGCTCGCCCTGGCCGGGGGCTCGACGGAGGGCCTGCCCGGCCTGCTCGACGCCCACGCGGGCCCGCGCGACCGCTACCACCTGGCCGCCGCGGCGCTCCTGGCCGGCCGCCCGGTGCAGACCGTCGCCCTGCTCGCGCCGCTGGAGCCGGACCCGGCGGGAGACCCGGCCGTCGCCCGTCTGCGGGCCGCCCTCGCCGAGCGCGCCGGGAACTGGGCGACGGCGCTGGAGTGGCACCGGCACTTCCTGGCGGCGCCGGCGCCGCGTGTTGCCGCGCCCGCCGCCGGTGCGGGAGCCGTCCCGGTGCCGCGCGCCGCTTCGGGAGCCGTCCCGGTGGTGCCGTCCGTCGGGTGCGCGGTCTGCGGGCGTCCGGCGTCCGGGGTGTGCGGCGGCTGCGGGCGGGAGACGTGCGGCGTCCACTCCGAGCGCGCGGGCGCGGCCGAGGCGCCCCGGTGCACGGGCTGTGCGGGCCCGGACGCGCCACCGGCGTCGGGAGCCGCACGGGGCGCGGTCCCGGCGGCGGGTGCCGCACGCGGCGCGGTCACGGGGCCCGTCGTTCCGGGCCCGGTGCCTGGCGCCCCTCCGCACCCCTACGTCACCGGGCCGGTCGGTGCCGGTGGCCCGGCGCAGGATGCGTCGCCGAACCCGTACACCACCGGCCCGGTGCCGGCACCCGCTTCCGCCTCCGCCTCCGCACCCGCACCCATGCCCGCCTCCGGGCCGGCGCCCGTCGCCGCCCCGCCCGCCGACACCGTGTGCGCCTTCTGCACCACCGCCCCCGCCACCGGCTCGTGCGGCGGCTGCGGTCGCGAGGCGTGCGGCGCACACCTCCACCGGCCCGCCGACGCCGCCTCGCCGCGCTGCGTCCGCTGCGCCGGACCCGCCCTGCGGGCCGTCCTGGACTGCGCGCGCCGCGCCGGTGTGCCCGAGCAGGCCGAGCCGGTGCTCGCCGCCTGGGCCGACGCGTTCGGCGACGGCGCCCCCGCCGCGCCCGTGCGGCTCGACCTCGCCCTGCTCCGCGCCGAACTGGGCCGCCTGGACGAGGCGTTGGCCGAGCTGCCGGAGACGGCCGCCCGGGAGCGCGCCGCCGTCCTGGTCCGCCGGGCCGCGGGCCGCCTGGATGCGGGCGAGCCCGGTGCGGCCGCCGGTGACCTCCGCGAGGTCCTGCGGCTGTCGCCGGGCCACTCGCAGGCCGCCGCCACCCTCGGCATGCTGGCCGAGCACGAGGCCCACCGGCACGCCCTGGAGGGCCGGCGCCGGGAGGCGTGGCAGGCCTACCACGCGCTGCTGCTCGCCGACCCGACCGACGCCCGCCTCCTGCACGCCGCCGGCCTCGCCGGCTACCGGCTGGCGACCGCGCCCGGTGCGGAGGGCGGGGCGGAGGGCGGGACGGCCGACCCGCAGGTCTGGCGCTGGACGATCGGCTGCCTGGCCGCAGCCCTGCACCTGCCCGCGCTGTGGGCCGAGTCCGCCCGGATCACCGGCCGCCCGGCCGAGCCGGCGCGCGTCGCCGCCGCCCGCGCCGCGCTCGTCGACCGGCTGCGCGTCGACCTGCGCGCGCTCGACGAGGCCGAGGGCCGCACCGGCGAGGACGTGGCGAGCTGGACGCTCCGCCTCGCCATGGAGTCGTACTGCGCCGACGCTTTCGTCCGGGCCGACCTGACGCTCCGGCAGCCCGGACGGGCCACCGCCGGCCGCCTCGTGCACGGTCCGACGCTGGCCGGGCTCCTCCGCTCCGCACCGGAACTCCCCTGGTGGGGCGACCAGTTCGACCGGGCGGTGCAGGGCTGGCAGCGGGCGTCGCGCCCCGAGCCGCACCCGCTCGACCGGGCCCTCGACCTGTTCGGACCCCTCGGGCCGCAGCACTTCCTCCTCATCCAGGGCCGCCAGTCCGCCGCCGTCGAGGCGCTGGACGCCGTCCCCGAGGCGCAGCGCGATGACGCCTGGCGCGGCCTGCTCGTGACGACCCTGGTCGACGAGGCCCGCGGGCACCGGCGCAACCAGAACTGGCGCGAGGCCCTCGACTGCCTCACCCGGGCCCACGCCGTCCCCGGGGCCGCGCTGCCCGCCGACGCGTCCGGCATCGCTGCCGAGTCCGGTCTGCGCGCGGCCCGCGCCCTGCTCAAGAGCAGCGACGACGACCAGCAGGGCGCGGCCGAACTCCTCGAACGCGCCCTGGTGCTGGCCCCCGACCACGCCGACGTGCGCAGTGACCTCGGCGCGACCTACGCCCAGTGGGCCCGGAAGATCAACAACGAGACCAAGGACTACCCCCGCGCCCTCACCCTGCTGCGCAAGAGCCTCGCCCTCAACCCCGGTGACCAGACCGCCAAGCAGTTCCTCTCCGCCGCGCTCGGCAACCGGGCCAGCCAGCTCACCCAGCCCGACGCCCCGGCCCGCGACCTGGAAGAGGCCGTGGAGCAGTGGCGCGAGCTGATCGACCTCAGCCCCGACCCGGACCACCGGCTCGGCCTCGCCTTCGCGCTGCGCCGCCTCGCGCTCCTCGCCGCGCTGGCCGGCCGCAGCGCGGTGGCGGTGTCCCGGATGGCCGAAGCCCTGCGTGCCGACCCGGAGTTCACCGGCCGGCCCGAGACCGAGGCCTCGCGCAGGGTCGCCGTCATGCTGGCCAACCACATGCTGGACACCCTCCAGGACGCCCCCTTCGCCGAGCGCGCCGCGATGCTGCGCAAGGCGATGGAGTACGACGGCGAGGGCGCCGACGTCCGCAAGCTGGCCGTCAGCGTGTGGCGCAGCGAGGCCGTCGAGCAGTACGAGGCGCGGCGCTACCCCGAGGCCGTCCGGCTGCTGGAGGAGGCGCTGCGGCTGTCCGCCTCGGCGCAGGACACGGCGAAGCTGCACACCGAGCTCGGGATCGTCCTCAGCGCCCACGCGGTGGCCAGGGCCAACGCCCGCGCCTACCGGGAGGCCCGGCAACTGATCAAACAGGCCGTCGAGCACAGCCCGCAGGATGCCGAGCTGCGCGCTCTCCAGCGCAAGATCAACTCGCTGTACTGACCCGGCCGTCGCCCCGGGCCGCCGTTCCGGCGACGGCCGGACCCCGCAGTCGAAGGAGAACAGCCCGCGCCATGCCACTGGAAGAACCGTCGCCGTACGAGATCCTGGGCGTCCCGCCGACCGCGAGCGCGCGCGAGATCCTCCTCGCCGTCGGCCCGGCGATGCGGGCCGGCCGGTACACCCGGGTGGAGGTCCAGGAGGCCGCGGCCCTGCTGCGCAACCCGGACAAGCGGCTGGAACTGGACCTCCAGCAGCCCCTCCCGCCGGAGCCGGTCGACCGCGCCGCCGGGCTGCTGGCGCCGGCCCTCGCCGACCCGCTGCTCGTCGTCGAGCGGCCCCAGCCGCCGCCCGCCGCCTCCTTCCTCGCGCTCCATCGGGCCGAGCTGGCCGCCGACTTCGCCGAGCCGGCCCCGTCCGGCACCGCCCCCGAACCGCCCGTCCCGGCCCGCTTCGCCGCCGACCTGTCCGTGCTGCCGCAGATCGAGGTCCCCGAATGACCACCCACCACGCCCCGAGCCCCGAACCGTCCGCGTCCCTGCCGGCGCCGCTGCCGGTGCCGGAGCGCGCCCGGGCGCTCGACCTCGGGCAGAGCTTCACCCAACTGCTCTTCCGCGCCTCGATGCTGACGCGCAAGCGCGAGGAGGAGGCGCAGGCCGCCCGGGCCGCGCAGCAGGAACTGCTCGGCGCGCTCGTCGAGGTGGACGACGCGCTCGCCTCGCTCGGCCTCGACCCGGAGCTCGTCCACCTCGGCCGCGGCGCCGGCATCGAAGCCACCCGGCGGCGCCTGCTCGGGCGGCTGGCCAAGGCCGGGGTGCGGCCGATGCGGCTCGAAGGGCTGACGGCGGACCCGGTGCTGGCCGAGATCGTCGGCACCGAGCCGAGGCGGGGGGTGGCGCCGGAGACGGTCGTGCAGACGGTCGTCACCGGGTTCTTCTGGGGGGACGAGGTGCTGCGCCGGGCCCAGGTCGTGGTCGCGGCACCGGAGCCCGAGCCGGTGCCCGTGCCCGTCCAGGAGTCGGCGCCGGAGCCGGAGGAGGAGTCCGTGTACGAGCTCGGCGCGGGGTACGTGGAGGCGGTGCTCGCCCCGGAAGCGAAGCCCGAGGGGGGCGTCGAGGCCGAGGGCACCGGGGACGCCGCAGTCGAGCCCGTGGACGCCGCGGAGCCCGTCGAACCCGCCCCCGGCCCGGCCGCGGGCCGCCCGAAGACGCCGCCCACCAGGCCCCGGCGGGCCCGCACGGGCTCCGGTACGCGCCGCAAGCGGAAAAAGAACTAGAGGGGAACGCCATGTACCGCACACTCGGCATCGACCTGGGCACCACCAACTCGGTGGTGGCCCACCTGCGCCGGGGCGAGCCGGAGATCGTCTTCAACCGGCAGAACCAGGAGGCCACGCCCTCCGTCGTCGGCACCGGCCGCAAGGGCGAGCTGCTGGTCGGCTCCACCGCGCGCAGCCGCACCGCGATCGACGGCGCGAACGTGATCCGCTCCGTCAAGCGCTTCATGGGCCGCAAGTTCAAGGACCCGCAGGTCCAGGCGGCCCTCAAGGAGGTCGACTACAAGGTCACCGCCGGCACCGACGGCGACGTCAACGTCTGGTTCAACGGCCGTTCCTACACCCCGATCGAGATCTCCGCGATCATTCTGCACCGCCTCAAGGAGGACGCCGAGCAGCGCTTCGGCGAGCCGTTCCACCGGGCCGTCATCACCGTCCCGGCGTACTTCGGCGAGCGGCAGGTCGCGGCCACCCAGGAGGCGGGCCGGATGGCCGGCCTGCACGTGCTGCGGATCATCAACGAGCCGACCGCCGCCGCCCTCGCCTACGGCATCACCTCGGAGGCGGGCGAGGAGGGCCGCACCGTCCTGGTCTACGACCTCGGCGGCGGCACCTTCGACATCTCGATCCTGCTGCTGGTGCCCGGCTCGGTCTCGGTGCTGGGCATCGAGGGCGACAACCTGCTCGGCGGCGACGACTTCGACCGGGCGATCACCACCGCGCTGCTCGACGACATCCGCGAGGAGTACGGCTCGGACTACCAGCCCGACCTGCGCGACCGCCCGAAGATCGCCTCCACCGCCGAGACCGTCAAGATCGAGCTCTCCCACCAGGAGTCCTCCGAGGTCATCCTCCCCGGCCTCGGCGCCGGCCAGCTGGTGCTGGAGACGGAGTTCGAGCGCACCCGCTTCGAGGAGCTCATCGAGGGCCACATCGAGCGCACCATCGAGCTGACGCACAAGGCCATCATGCAGGCCAACCTCACCGTCGGGGACATCGACGAGGTCGTGCTGGTCGGCGGATCCACCGCGATCCCGCTGGTGGCGCGGCGCCTGGGTGAGGTCTTCGGGCCGCGCCGGATCCGCCGCGGCGTCAACCCGATGCAGTGTGTCGCGCTCGGCGCGGCCGTGCAGTCCGCCCTGGTCGGCGAGGTGGAGTGCCCCGAGTGCCGGGCGCCCGGCGACCTCTCCGCCTCGGCCTGCGCCAACTGCGCCACCTCGCTGCTCGGCGGCCCCCGGGTCTCCTGCCCCACGTGCCACGTCCCGGTCGAAGCCGAGGCCTCCGCGTGCCCCAAGTGCAGCCAGGCGCTGGACGGGTCGGGCGCCGTGACGCCCCCGTCCCAGGCGCCCACCGTCGCCCACGCCGACAACTGCCCGCGCTGCGGCACCCCGGCCGCCCCCGGCGTCACCGCCTGCGAACTGTGCGGCGAACGGCTCAACTCGGCCGCCCCCGGGCAGACCAGGGTCGCCTCCAACGCCGCCGAGGACGTCGGCCTGCGCTGCGCCTCCTGCGGGGTGGTCAATCCGCCGGGCAGCGAAGTCTGCCCCGGCTGCGGCGAGTTGATGCAGGTCACCAACCCGTTCGACATCACCCCGAAGAACCTCGGTATCGAGCTCAACGACGGCCGGCTCGCCGTCATCATCCCCAAGAACACCAGTTACCCGACGAGTTCGCCGGTCAGCCGGGAGTTCGTCGTCTCCGGCAGCGGCCGCCAGCGCCTCGAGGTCGCCGTCTACGAGGGCGAACACGAGATCGCCCAGCAGAACGAGCTGATCGGCCACCTCACCCTGCGCCTGCCCGCCGGCCTCGGCGGCCGCATCCCCGTGGAGGTCTCCTTCGGCCTCGACCGGGACCGCACCATCACCCTGTCGGTGCGCGTCCAGGGCGGCGGGGAGAAGACCGTCAAGCTCGAACGGGTCACCCTCGACCCCGAGTTGAAGGTCCAGGTGGAGGAGCAGCAGCGGCAGATCGAGACCTTCACCGACCGCTGGGGCGGCGAGCTCACCGAAGCCGAACTCCGCGAGGCCCAGCGCCTCATGGACACCCTCGACGACCTCGCGGCCGGCCAGACCAAGGGCCGCTCGGTCGACGAGGCCCTGGAGCGGGCCCAGCGCCAGCTCAAGGCCCAGCGCTGGGTGCGCGGTTCGGAGGCGTACCTGAGCCTGTTCATCCACTACTGCGAGAAGCACCTCGACCCGAGCGACCTCGACCGCCTGCGCGCGGTCGCCGCCGACCTGAGGCTGCGCCGCGAGGCGGCCGACTGGGAGGGCGCGATGCGCGCCGCCCAGCGCGCCGACGAGCTGTGCGACTCGCTCGGGCACACCTTCCGCATGCTCACCATGTGCAACGTCTACGTCAGCCAGAACCTGGTCTCGCCCGGCCTCGCCCAGCAGATCATCGCCGAGCTGCGCGGCCTGGACGCGGCCGTCGAGTCCGCCAACATGGAGGCCGCCAACCGGCACAACTCGGCGCTCCTGGTGCTCTACGCCCAGGCGCAGCGGGAGCTGGGCAACGACCCGACGCCGGAGGCGCTCGGCCCGGTGCGCCCCGAGGAGGCCGGTCCCCGATGACCCCCGACGACGCCGTTCCGCCGATCGAGGTGCCCTGCCCGCAGTGCGCCGTCCCGGCGGACCCGCAGAGCCTGCGCTGCCCGTCCTGCCGGGAGGACCTGGTCGCCCTGGTCCGGCTGCGCTACGCGGGCCGGATCGACTACAACGAGGCGCTCGACGCCGTCCGCGAGGGCGACGACCCGACGGCGCGTGTGCTGCTGCGCCGGGCCCTGCGGGCCGAGCCGGGCCTGCACCCGGCCAGGGAGCTGCTGGACGCGGTGGAGGCGCGGCTGGGTCCGTAGCCTGGTCCCGTGGACGGCAGGACGGACGGTACGGCGGCGGGCCCGGGGGAGCCGGGGCCCGCCGCCGCGGCGGCCCTGCTCGACGTCCCGCCGACGCCGCGCACGGCCGTCGCCTGGCTGCTGCCTCCGGAGCTGTGGCCGGCGGTCCAGGCGATCCGGCTGGTGCACGACCCGCAGGTCCGACGTTGGCCGCCACATGTCAATGTGCTCTTCGGATTCGTCCCGGAGAGTGAATTCGCCCGCGCCCTCCCGCTGCTCTCGGCCGCCGCGGCCCGTACCCCGCCGTTCCCGGCCCGCCTGAGCGGGGTGCGCAGCTTCCGGCACCGCGCGTACGCGACCGTCTGGCTGGATCCGGCGGCCGCCGGGCCCGCCCCCTGGGCCCGGTTGTACGCGGACCTCCTGGAGCGCTTCCCGCGCTGCCGGGGCCGCGCCGGCGGCTTCACGCCGCACCTGTCGCTCGGCCGCACGCGGCATCCGAAGGAGCTCGCCGCCGAGTGCGCGGCCCGGCTCGGCAGCCTGTCCGCGCAGGTCGGAGAGCTGACGCTGCTCTCCCGGCGCGGGGACGGGCCGATGCTCCCGCGCGTCCGCGTGGCTCTGGGCAGCGGTGACGCGGTGTGGTCGGGCGACACGCCGTCGTAGCGAGCAATACCGGCATTCCGGGCATGGGATCGAGTGAGATCGGGTGCGAGTGTGATCGTCACACGGTTTTTCGCCACCCTCACAAGGAGTGACGCAATGCGTATTCGCACCGCCCTCGCCGCCACCGGCCTCGCCGCGATGTGCGTCGTCGCCGGGGCCGGCACCGCTGCGGCCGGCGACGCCACCGCCAACGGTGTCGCCTTCGGCTCGCCGGGTGTGCTGTCCGGCAACCAGATCCAGATCCCGGTGAACATCGAGGCCAACGTCTGTGGCAACTCGATCGGCGTGATCTCGATCCTCAACCCGGCGTTCGGCAACACCTGCATCAACGCCTGATAGCGGCCCCGGGCCGTCCGTCGACTCCGGCGGGCGGCCCTTCGCCGTGTCCGGCCCTTGATGCGGGCGCACCGGATCGGGACCATGGTCCCCGACCCTCGCGATCCCCAGCCAGGAGGCAGCACGTGCGGACCACGTCGACCAGTCGCAGCTACTCGTCCGGCACCGCGGAGGTGCCGCTGCTCGGCGACACGATCGGCGAGAACCTCGACCGCGCCGTCCGCGCCTTCCCCGGCCGCGACGCCCTGGTGGACCGCGCCACCGCCCGCCGCTGGACCTACGCCGAACTCGCCGCCGACGTCGACGCGCTGGCCCTCGGCCTGCTCGCCCTCGGCATCGCCAAGGGTGACCGCGTCGGCATCTGGGCCCCCAACTGCGCGGAGTGGACGCTCACCCAGTACGCCACCGCCAGGCTCGGCGCGATCCTGGTGACCGTCAACCCGGCGTACCGCTCGCACGAGTTGGAGTACGTGCTCAACCAGGCCGGCATCCGGCTCCTGGTGGCGGCGCCGTCCTTCAAGACCTCGGACTACGCGGCGATGATCGACGAAGTCCGGCCGCGCTGCCCGGAGTTGGAGCGCGTCGTGCTCACCGGCAGCGCCGCCTGGGACGACCTGCTGGCCGTCGGCCGCGAGGCCGACCCCGCGCCGCTCGCCGCCCGCCAGGCCGAACTGGCGCCGGACGACCCGATCAACATCCAGTACACCTCCGGCACGACCGGCTTCCCCAAGGGCGCGACCCTGTCGCACCACAACATCCTCAACAACGGGTACTTCGTCGGCGAGTTGCTCGACTACACCGAGCAGGACCGGATCTGCATCCCGGTGCCCTTCTACCACTGCTTCGGCATGGTCATGGGCAACCTCGCCGCCACCTCCCACGGCGCCTGCATGGTCATCCCGGCCCCCTCCTTCGAGCCCGGCGCGACCCTCGCCGCCGTCGCCGCCGAACGCTGCACCTCCCTCTACGGGGTGCCCACGATGTTCATCGCCGAGCTCGCCGACCCCGACTTCGAGCGCCACGACCTCTCCAGCCTGCGCACCGGCATCATGGCCGGGGCCCCCTGCCCGACCGAGGTCATGAAGGACGTCATCGACCGGATGGGCATGGCGGAGGTCTCCATCTGCTACGGCATGACCGAGACCTCGCCCGTCTCCACCCAGACCCGCGCCGACGACTCCGTCGAGCGCCGCGTCTCCACCGTCGGCCGGGTCGGCCCGCACCTGGAGGTCAAGGTCATCGACCCCGTCACCGGCCGCACCGTCCCGCGCGGCGAACCCGGCGAGCTCTGCACCCGCGGCTACTCCGTCATGCTCGGCTACTGGGGCGAGCCCGAGCGCACCGCCGAGGCCGTCGACGCCGCCCGCTGGATGCACACCGGCGACCTCGCCGTCATGGACGAGGACGGCTACCTCGCCATCACCGGCCGCATCAAGGACATGGTCATCCGCGGCGGCGAGAACCTCTACCCGCGCGAGATCGAGGAGTTCCTCTACACCCACCCCGACATCCTCGACGTCCAGGTGATCGGCGTCCCCGATCCCAAGTACGGCGAGGAGTTGATGGCCTGGATCCGCATGCGCGAGGGCGCCGCACCCCTCACCCCCGATGCCGTCCGCGCCTACTGCACCGGCCGCCTGGCCCACTTCAAGATCCCGCGCTACGTCCACGTCGTCGACGAGTTCCCGATGACCGTCACCGGCAAGATCCGTAAGGTCGAGATGCGCGAGATGGCCATCGGCATCCTGGACCTCTAGAAACACGCGACGGCCGACGGGGATCTCTCCTCGTCGGCCGTCGCACGTCCGTCTCCGGCGGCTTCACCAGCCGGCGAAGCGCTGGTCCGTCGACACGATCTCGCGCCCGAGCGGGGTGAGGGAGATCGGGATCATCTTCAGGTTGGCCCACCCGAAGGGGATTCCGATGATCGACAGGAACAGCGGGATGCTGGTGAGGAAGTGCGCGACGGCCAGCCACCACCCCGCGAACACCAGCCAGATCACGTTCCCCACGCACGATCCCGCCCCGGCGTCCCGCCGCTCGACCGTCGTCCGCCCGAAGGGCCACAGCACGTACCCGGCGATGCGGAACGAGGCGATGCCGAATGGGATCGTGATGATCAGTACGCAGCAGATGATTCCGGCGATGACATAGCCGATCGCCATCCAGATGCCGCAGAAGATCAGCCATAGGACGTTCAGGACGAGATCGATCACCTTCATGGGGGGCACCTTCTCATGGCGTACCGGTCGGTTCTACGACCTGCCATGCCCGGGCGCCCGCGTGTCTACGCCCCTAAGGGGTGGACCTCAGGGGCCGGTCCGGGGCCGGGGGCTGTGAGGCGGTATACCCTGTGGGGGTAAAAGGCGGGAGTGGAGGTGGGCGGTGCGGGACGGCGTGGTGCGGATCCTGCGCGGGGTCGTGCTCGCCGGTCTGCTGCTCGGTGTGCTGACCATGCACACGCTCGGGCATCCTTCGGGCGGCCATCCGGCGGCTGAGCACGTCGCCGCCCGGGTGCACGGCGTGCATGACGTGCATGACGTGCACGACGTGACGGCCGACCCCGCCATGCCGGGCGGGATGGACCCCATGGCGGTCTGCCTTGCCGTGCCCGCGAGTTGGGGGCTCGTGCTGCTCGCCGTCGGCGGGTACCTGCTGCGGCGGGCCGGGGATGCGGCCGCTGCCGCACGGGCGTTGTTGCCGGCCGCAGCCCGAGGGCTTCCGCCGCCCAGGGGCGGGCGGTCCGTCCTCGCCGAAGTGTCGGTGCTGCGTCAGTAGACGTGCGGCGGTTGCCTCGCACGTCCACCGACCCCCACCCACACACGAGGTGCACTTCGTCATGCGCACACCCTCTCGACGCGCCGTGCTCGGCGCGGCGCTCGCCGCTGCCGGGACCGGGCTCCTGGCCGCCTGTTCGGACTCCATGAACGGCATGGACCACGGCAAGCAGGCCCCGGCGCCGGCCGGCTTCGTCCGTCCCGACGGCCCCGAGGTCGCCGCCGCCGAGGCGCGGCGCAGCCCGGGGGCGGAGCGCGAGGTCGCGCTCACCGCCACCGAGACCACCCTCGACCTCGGCGGGCGCACCGTCCGCAGCTGGGCGTACGGCGACGCGCTGCCCGGCCGCGAGGTCCGCGCCACCGCGGGCGAGACGCTCGCGCTCACCTTCGCCAACCACCTCCCGCAGCCGACGTCGTTGCACTGGCACGGCCTCGCGCTGCGCAACGACATGGACGGTGTCCCGGGGGTGACGCAGGAACCGGTCCGGCCCGGGGCCGCGTTCGACTACCGGTTCGCGCTCACCCGGCCGGGCACGTACTGGCTCCACCCGCACTCGGGTGTCCAGCAGGACCGCGGGCTGTACGCGCCGCTGATCGTCGATGACCCGAAGGAGCCGCTGGCCTACGACAAGGAGTGGGTCGTCGTCCTGGACGACTGGGTGGACGGGGTGGACGGGAGCACCCCCGATGCCGTCCTGGCCGAACTGTCCAAGGGCATGGGCGGCATGGGGGGCACGGGCGGCACGGGCGGCCACGACATGTCCGGGATGACCGCCGGCTCCACCGGCCCCTCGCGCATGCTCATGGGCGCCCGCAGCGACCTGCTCGGCGGCGACGCGGGCGACGTCGCGTACCCGTTCCACCTGGTCAACGGCCGGCTCGCGACCGCGCCCGAGACGTTCAGCGCCAAGCCCGGCGACCGGGTCCGGATCCGGCTGATCAACGCGGGCGGCGACACCGCCTACCGGGTCGCCCTCGGCGGTCACGAGCTGACCGTCACCCACACCGACGGCTTCCCGGTCGAGCCGGCCGCCACCCAGGCCCTGCTGCTCGGCATGGGCGAGCGCTATGACGTCCTGGTGACCGTCAAGGACGGCGTCTTCCCGCTCACCGCCCTCGCCGAGGGCAAGGGCGCCTCCGCGCTCGCGCTGCTGCGCACCGGCGGCGGCGCCGCGCCCGACGCCTCGGTGCGCCCGGCCGAGCTGGACGGCCGGCTGGTGACCGCCGCGCAGCTCACGGCCGCCGCGGGCGTCCGGCTGCCGGCGAAGGTGCCGGACCGGACGGTGCGGCTGGAGCTGACCGGCGGCATGGCGAAGGCCGACTGGGCCTTCAACGGCCGCCGGTACGACTCCTCGCAGCGCTACCCGGTGACGGCGGGGGAGCGGGTGCGGCTGGAGTTGCGGAACTCGACGGGCATGTGGCACCCGGTCCACCTGCACGGGCACAGCTTCGCCCTGGCGAGCGGAGTCGGCGCGAGCGGCGGCGCGCGCAAGGACACCGCGATCGTGCTGCCCGGCACGACGCTCGCCGTGGACTTCGACGCCGACAACCCGGGTCTGTGGATGGTCCACTGCCACAACGTCTACCACGCCGAGACGGGCATGATGACGGTCCTCGGTTACCAGGCGTAACGCCTGCGGGGCGCCGGGCCGGGGCGCGCTCCCCGGTCCGGCGCGCCCCCGACGGTGCCGAGACGTCCACCACCATGACGTTTTCTTAACGCGGGCCGATGACGACTCCTTAACGACGGTCGAATAGCCTGGCGCACTGCCGTCGCCCGACGGCGCTTTTACGGGGTCTTTAAACAAGAGGTGCAAGGTGGTTTCGTCGGGTTCGACGGAGACGGGGACGGCGGAGGTGGCGGCGCCCCCGGCGGTGGCCGCGCCGTCGGCGCGAATACGCCTCCGCAACTGGCTGCTGGCCGACGCGTCGGTGGCCAAGGACACGCAGGGTGACGAGAGCGGGCACGGCGGCGGGGACGCGCACGGCGGTCACCAGGGCCAGCGCTGGTGGCGGGTGATGTGCCTGACCGGCCTGGACTACTTCTCGACGCTCGGCTACCAGCCGGGCATCGCCGCCCTCGCGGCCGGCCTGCTGTCGCCGATCGCGACGATCGTGCTGGTGATCGTGACCCTGCTGGGCGCGCTGCCGGTCTACCGGCGGGTGGCCCAGGAGAGCCCGCGCGGCGAGGGCTCGATCGCGATGCTGGAGCGGCTGCTGTCGTTCTGGAAGGGCAAGCTCTTCGTGCTCGCCCTGCTCGGCTTCGCGGCCACGGACTTCATCATCACCATCACGCTCTCGGCCGCCGACGCCAGCGCGCACCTGGTCGAGAACCCGCACCTGAGCAGCGTCCTCGGCGGCAAGCAGATGCTGATCACGCTGATCCTGGTGGCGCTGCTCGGCGCGGTGTTCCTGAAGGGCTTCAGCGAGGCGATCGGCCTGGCCGTCGGCCTGGTCGTGGTCTACCTGGCGCTCAACGTGGTGGTCGTCGCGGTCGGCGTCTGGAAGATCATCCAGGCCCCGCACGTCGTCACCGACTGGTCGAACGCGCTGACCGTCCAGCACGGCAACGTGTTCGTCATGATCGGCGTCGCGCTGGTCGTGTTCCCCAAGCTCGCGCTCGGCATGTCCGGCTTCGAGACGGGCGTCGCCGTCATGCCCCACATCGAGGGCGACCCGGACGACACCGAGGAGAAGCCGACCGGCCGGATCCGCGGCACCCGCAAGCTGCTGACCACCGCCGCCGTGATCATGAGCAGCTTCCTGATCGCCACCAGCTTCATCTGCACGCTGCTCATCCCGGCCAAGGAGTTCGAGGCCGGCGGCGAGGCCAACGGCCGCGCCCTGGCCTTCCTCGCGCACCAGTACCTTGGCGGCGCCTTCGGCAGCGTCTACGACCTGTCCACGATCGCGATCCTGTGGTTCGCCGGCGCCTCGGCCATGGCGGGCATGCTCAACCTGCTGCCCCGCTACCTGCCGCGCTACGGCATGGCCCCGCACTGGGCGCGCGCCGTCCGCCCGATGGTGATCGTCCTGACCCTCGTCGGCTTCCTGATCACCTGGCTCTTCGACGCCAACGTCGACGCCCAGGGCGGCGCCTACGCGACCGGCGTGCTCGTGCTGATCAGCTCGGCGGCCATCGCGGTGACCATCGCCGCGTACAAGAAGCGCCAGCGCGGCTGGACGACGGCCTTCGGGATCATCTCGGCCGTCTTCCTGTACACCACCGTGATCAACACGATGGAGCGTCCGGACGGCGTCAAGATCGGTGCCTGCTTCATCGCCGGCATCATCCTGGTGTCGCTGCTCTCCCGGCTCAAGCGCGCCTTCGAGCTGCGCGTCACCAACGTCGCCCTGGACGACGTCGCCGAGCGCTTCATCCGCGACTACGCGCACCGCCCGCTGCGCCTGATCGCCAACGAGCCGACCCGCCGGGACGTCGCCGAGTACCGCGACAAGATCCGCCAGATCCGCGCCGACAACGACATCCCGGGCGAGGACGACCTGGTCTTCGTCGAGGTGACGGTCCGCGACGCCTCGGACTTCGAGTCCGAGCTGACCGTCCGCGGCGAGGTCCTGCACGGGCGCTACCGGGTGCTGACGCTGGAGAGCTCCAGCGTCCCGAACGCGATCGCCGCCCTGGCGCTCACCGTCCGGGACCGCACGGGCCAGCGGCCGCACCTGTACTTCGAGTGGACCGAGGGCAATCCGTTCGCCCAGTTCCTGCGGTTCTTCCTGTTCGGCCAGGGCGAGGTGGCCCCGGTCACCCGCGAGGTGCTGCGCGAGGCGGAGCCGGACCGGACCCGCCGCCCGCGCGTCCACGTCGGGTAACGCGCCGTCCGTCGGCCCGTCGAGCGGGCATGAGAACACCGCCCGAGAACACCGCCGCCCACGTCCCCCTCGGCGGGGGCGTGGGCGGCGGTGCGTGTGGGCGGCGGTGCGTGGGCACTCAGGACGGCAGGCGCAGGACCATGCCGGGCTGGATGAGGTCGGGGTCGTCGCCCACGACGTCGCGGTTGGCCTCGTAGAGAGCGGGCCAGCCGCCGGGGATGCGGAGGGTGTCGGCGAGGTCGGCCAGGGTGTCGCCCCTGCTGACCCGCCGCTCGCCCGCCGAGAGCGGGGTAGCCGGGGCGGCCGGGGGAGCCGGGGCGGCCGGCGGCGGGAGGGCGGTGCCGTGCTCGTGCCCCCGCTCGCGGCCGCGGGTCGCGCGGGCGCCGCAGACCGGCCAGGGGCTGAGGCCCCGGTGTTCGGCGAGCACGGTGGCGACGGCGATCTGCTGGTCGCGGGTGGCGAGGTCGGCGCGCGGGGCGTAGCGCAGGCCGCCGTTCTCACGCCAGGTGGGGTTGTCGAACTGGAGGCCGCCGAAGTAGCCGTTGCCGGTGTTGACGTGCCAGTCGCCGCCGCTCTCGCAGGCCGCCACGTTCTCCCAGTCGTACCTCCCGCCGGGGTCGGCGCCGTGGCCGCCGCCCGGGGGCGCGGCCTGCGCCGCGGGGGCCGCGAGGGCGACGGCCAGGGCGCAGAGGGCGGTGGGGACGAGACGTCGGAGATGCGCGGTGGGAGGCATGGGCGGCTCTCAGGTTCGGGGACAAGGCGTGCGCCGTCCGCGGACGGCGCCCTTCCACCCACGCAAGCCGGGTGGGGCGGACGGTTGCCGACGCGTCCGGGAAGTCACCCGCCTGGCCGCCCGGTGCCACCCCGGCGGCCCGCGGCCATTCGGCCGCAGCGGCCTTCCGGCCCTCGCCGTCCGTAAGACCGACGTAAGCCGGGTTCCCCTCTCGACCCCGTGTGCCGCCTCCTACAGTGGCCGGGACGTCTCCGAGGAAGGGCACGAACGATGACGATCGATCAGGAACTCCCGCGCGCCGAACTGGGCGTGATCGGCGGATCGGGGCTGTACGCGCTGCTGGACGACGTGACCGAGGTGCGCGTCGACACGCCCTACGGACCGCCGAGCGACGCGCTGTTCCTCGGTGAGGTGGCCGGCCGCCGGGTGGCGTTCGTGCCCCGGCACGGGCGCGGCCACGGGCTGCCACCTCACCGGATCAACTACCGGGCCAACCTGTGGGCGCTGCACGCGCTCGGCGTGCGCCAGGTGCTCGGGCCGTGCGCGGTGGGCGGGCTGCGGGCGGAGTACGGGCCGGGCACGCTGCTGGTGCCGGACCAGTTCGTCGACCGCACCTCCGGCCGGGTGCAGACCTACTACGACGGGCTGGCGCTGCCGGACGGTTCGCTCCCCGAGGTCGTGCACGTCTCGATGGCCGACCCGTACTGCCCCGCTGGGCGCCGGGCCGCGGTGGAGGCGGCGCGCGATGCGGCCTGGGAGCCGGTGGACGGCGGGACGCTCGTGGTGATCGAGGGCCCGCGATTCTCCACCCGCGCCGAGTCGCGCTGGTTCTCCGCGAACGGCTGGTCGGTGGTCGGCATGACCGGCCACCCCGAGGCCGTGCTGGCGCGCGAACTCGGCCTCTGCTACACGTCGTTGGCCCTGGTGACCGACCTCGACGCCGGGGTGGAGGCGGGTGAGGGCGTCACCCACGCCGACGTGCTGAAGGCCTTCGCGGGGAACGTCGACCGGCTGCGCACGGTGTTGTTCAAGGCGCTGGAGAGCCTGCCGGCCGATCGCGACTGCTGCTGCTCGCACGCGCTGGACGGGCTCACGACGGGTCTGCCGGGCGTCTCCTCCGCAGGCTGAGTCCCTGGGTGCGCCACCGCCTGACGAGCGCGACCAGCAGCGCCACGGCGGCGGTGGCGGTCAGGACGAGCAGCAGGTTGCGGCCGTAAGGCAGCGGCAGCACCGAGGGGTTGCCGTGGTTCGTGCCGTCCCGCAAGACGGCCGGGAGCCCGACGGCCGTCACCGCCGCCGCGACGACCAGCCACGCGCGCAGCACCGGGCCGCGGGCGTAGCGGGCGCCGACCAGGCAGAGCAGCGGCAGCCACAGGCCGTCGTGCAGGACGACCGCTCCGACCGCCCAGACCAGGACGTCGAGCGGGTCGGTGATGTAGGAGTCGGCGAGCAGGCCGCTGAGGCCGAAGCCGAGCAGGGCGAGGCCGCCGAGCAGGAGGACGGCGCGTAGCCAACGGGGCATCAGACGACCTCGATCCGCTGGACCCACTTGGTTTGCAGGACGCCGGGCCGGTTGGGCGCGATGACCCTCGCCGGGTACCCGTGATCGGCGTCCAGGATGTGGCCGTTGACGCGCAGGGCGAGCAGCGAGAGCGGGTCTACGGCGTACTCGGCGGGCATCTCCATGACCCGGTAGGGCCCGTCGGCCTCGAAGGACGTGAAGCGCAGCGCGGACCCGGCCGGTGCCCCGGCGCGCTCCATCAGGTCGGCGATCCGGACCCCGCCCCAGCGGGCCGACGCGCTCCAGCCCTCGACGCAGGCGATCGGCAACTCGACCTCCTGTTGCGGGAGTTGCTCGAGTTCGGCGAGGGTGAGGGTGTACGGGCGGGGGCCGTCCACGCGCAGTCGCCAGCCGGCGGGGGCGGTGACGGCGCCGGCCTGGGCGGCGGTCCGGTTGACCGGCAGGCCCTGCGAGCCGAGGTCCGGGCGGCGCGGGGCGAGCAGGTCCAGGCGGCCGAGGAACGGCACGCTCTGGCCGGCGGTGGTCAGCGTGACGACGCCGGCGGCGGCCGTCACCGCGGTCAGGAAGGCGCGGCGCTGCGGGAGCCCGACGGTCGGGCGACGCCAGTGCCGGGCGATGAGCGTGCCCTTGGCGGCGATGTGGACGAGGAGGCCGCCGGTGGCCAACCAGGCCAGCCAGAAGTGGGTTTGACGGAAGGGGAACGGCCACGGGTACCACTGGAGGGTGTTGAACAGGCCGGTGAACACCTCCAGCAGCATCGCCGCCACGAGGACGAGGATGCCGAGCCGCTCCAGCGCGTGCAGCACGCTGCGCGCCGGCGGCCACTCGAAGAGCCTCGGGTAGACCGTCCACAGCTTCGCCCCGAGCAGCGGGATCGCGGCCAGGCCGCTGATGACGTGCAGCCCCTGGGTGAACCGGTAGCCGTTCACCGGCCGGCTCTGGAGGTACGGGACGAGCCAGCCGGGCGGGTTCTGGAGGGCGTGGCTGACCAGGCCGGTGAGGAAGCAGACCAGCAGCGCGGCGCCGAGCCACCGGCCGAGCACGACGGCGGTGCGCGGTTCGTGCAGCCGTGAGCGGAACGTCCCCTCGCGGAAGGGGCCGCGGCGCAGGGCGTCGGGGGGTGGTGGGAGCGGGAGGTCGTAGCTGCGAGGTGCGCCGGGGGAGTTCGGGGCGTCGGGTGTGTCGGCGGAGTTCGGGGTCACGTGCCCATGGAACCGTTTCGAGGGGCCGGTGAGGCGCTCCGACGTGCTTACGGAATCCGAACGGCGCCACGTCGCGGGGGCCCGGCGCGGCCGGGCGGTGGGAGGGTGGGCGCCGTGCTCACTCGTGCCCTCCTCGCCCTCGCCTCCCTGGTCGGAGCCCTCGCCGTGACCGTCACGGGCGGCGGGACGCTCGGCCACCGCGCGCCCCTGTTCGTCTGGTACGCCGTCGACGTCGGGGTGTTCGCACTGGCGCTCGTGCTGCTGCGCAAGGTGACTGATCGCCAGGTGGTTCCGCTGGTGCTCGCGGGCAGCATCGCCGTCGCCGCCGTCGGCCTCCTCGCGCCGCCGCGCACCAGCGACGACGCCTACCGGTACGTGTGGGACGGCCGGGTGCAGGCCGCCGGAATCTCCCCGTACGCGCACACCCCGGACGACCCGGCGCTCGCGCGGCTGCGTGATCCGGGGCTCTGGCCGACGGGCGGGGAGTGCGCCGGCTGGGACGAGCGGCGGTCGGCGGCCGGGGACTGCACCCACATCAACCGGCCTGCCGTGCACACGATTTACCCGCCCGTCGCGGAGGCCTGGTTCCTCGCCGTGCACCCGTTCGGCGGCGGCGTGCGCGGGGCGCAGGCGGCCGGAGCGCTCCTCGCGGTCGCGACGACGGGGGCGCTGCTCGTGGTCGGGCGGGGGAGGCGGCGTGCGGCGCTGTGGGGGTGGTGTCCGGGTGTCTCCCTGTGGGCCGTCAACGACGCACACGTGGACACGCTGGGTGCGCTGCTCCTCGTGGCCGGACTGGGGTGTGTGGCGCGGCGGCGGACGGCGGGAGGCGGCGCGTTGCTGGGCGCGGCCATCGCGGTGAAGCTGCTGCCGGGTCTGGCGCTGCCCGGGGCGCTCGCCCGCCGGTCCGTCCGGGAGAGCGCGGTGCTGGTGGCGTGGACGGTCGGCTCGTTCGCGCTCTCGTACCTCCCGTACGTCGCGGCCTCCGGGGCCGGGGTGCTCGGCTACCTGCCGGGATACCTGCGGGAGGAGGGCTACGAGCAGGGGCACATCGACCGGTTCGGCCTGCTGGCGCTGGTTCTGCCGGAGGCGCTGCTGCCGTGGGCGGCGGGGGCCGTGCTGGCCGGGGTGGCGCTGTGGGTGCTGCGGCGCGGGGACCCGGCGCGGCCGTGGTCGGGCGCGCTGCTGGTCACCGGGACGGCGCTGCTCGTCGTGGCGCCGTCCTACCCGTGGTACGGGCTGCTGGTGGTGGCGCTCGTGGCGCTGGACGGGCGGTGGGAGTGGCTGGCCGTCCCGGCGGCCGGGCAGGTGCTCTACCTGACGGGCGGGATCGAGGCGCAGCAGACCGCGTACGGGGCCGCACTGGTGTGCGTCGTGGCGGGTGCTGCCGTACGGCGGTGGGGTGTTCGGTGGGCGGTCGCGCGGGCGGTGTGAAGAGGGTGTCCGTCCGGTGGATCCGGTGCGCGGACGGCAGGGGGCGGGTGCCCTTGACGTGCAGGTCCGGGCACCCGCCGTGGCGGGCGGGGGACGCCGGGTAGGCGTCGCTCCGAGGGTCTTGTCCCCGCCCTGGGCATCTGGCAGGCTCGGCCGCGACGCCGCGAAGGGTGCCGCCGGGGCACCCCTGACCGAGGGGCCGAGAGGCGGTTGGGCGACAGCCGCACGCGTGACGCACGAACGGCGTCCTGCAAGGCTCCCTGGACCCCGGCCCAAACGTACGCCCCTGCGCGGTCAGGCCTTGCGCAGGGCGAGGAAGCGCCGGCCGTGCGAGGTCCAGCGCTCGGCCTCGGCGAGGCCGGCCGCGCGGGCGCGGTGCAGGGCGGCCCGGGTGCCGAGTCGGGCCCACGGGAACGGCGGGCCGAGCCGGCCGTCCGGCCCCTCGACCCGGACGACGGTGCGCTCGTCCGTCTCCGCCGCCTCCACTTCGACGAGCAACAGGCCGTCCGGCGCGATGAGTTCGGCACCCCGGCGGAGCAGGGCGACCGGGTCGCCGCCGATCCCGAGGTTGCCGTCGGCCAGCAGCGCGGCGCCCCAGCGGCCCTCGGCGGGCAGCCGGTCGAAGACCGAGCGGCACAGCGCCGGGCCGCCGAGGCCGAGCGTGCGGGCGACGGCCGCGCCGGTCACGTCCACCCCGAGTGCCGGGACGCCGAGTTCGAGCAGCGCGGCGACCAGGCGGCCGGGCCCGCAGCCGAGGTCGAGCACGGGGGCGGAGAGCGGGGTGCAGCGCAGCAGCAGGCTGTGGTCGGCCCCGGCGGCCGGCGCGCACCAGCGTTCGACGTCGAGCCGTTGGCGGTGGCCGTCGGCGCGGCGGAGCCAGAGCGGGCCGCGGCCGGTGCGGACGGCCTCGGCGAAGGGGTCGTCGACCCAGGGGGTGGTGGCGGTGATCGTCAACCCGTCACCCCCGGGGCGAGTTCGGCGCCGTGGAGGCGGGCCGCGAAGCGGCTGTGCGGGGCTTCGGCGGCGACGCGGCGGGCGTCCTCGGCGGTGTCCACGTCCGCGAGTTCGTCGAGCTGATGAATCGTCAGACCCGCTTCGGTGATGCGTTCGAGGAGGCTCCGGCCGGTGTGCGGCGTGGACATCGGTACGCCGTGCAGGAGTCGGGCGGCGAGTTCGGGCGTCGGCCGGGCCAGGCCGAGGGCCCAGAAGCCGCCGTCCGCCGCCGGGCCGTACCACGCGTCGACGCCCGCGCGCCGGGCGGCGGACAGCGGCTCGGCCAGCGCGGCCGCGCTCAGCTGCGGGGTGTCCATGCCGACGAGCAGCGCGGGCGCGCCCGGGGCGAGGCGGGCGGCGTGGGCGAAGGCCGCCGCCAGCCGCTCGTCCAGCCCGACGCCGGACTGCGGCACGACCTGCCAGCCCGGCGGCAGCCAGTCGCCCGGCTCGCCGTCCAGCACCAGCAGGCGCAGCCCGGCCGGGACGGTGGACAGGGTGTGCAGGGTGTCGCCGAGCGCCGCCTCGGCCAGGCCGGCGGCCTGCTGGGGCGTGAACGGCGGCGTGAGCCGCGTCTTCACCCGGCCCGGAACCGGCGCCTTGGCGATCACCAGCAGCGTGGGCGGCGGCGCGGCCAGCACCGCCCGCATGTCGAGGACGGCTTGGCGGGTCCCGCGCAAGGTGCCCGTCACCTTGGAGCGGCCCGCGCGCGGCAGGTAGTCGACGGGCGTCTCGGCGATCCGCATCCCGGCCGCGGCGGCCGTGAGCACCATCTCCAGCGGGTAGCCGGAGCGCCGGTCGCCCAGCCCGAGCGCGAGCAGCCGCTCCCGGCGGGCGGCCCGCATCGGGCCGAGGTCGTGCAGCGCCGCCCCCGTGCGGGCGCGCAGGCGGCGGGCGAGGACGGCGTTGGCGAGCCGGGCGTGCACCGGCCAGGCCCCGGCCGTCGACGGGCGACGCCGCCCGAGGACGAGGTCCGCCGCGCCCGCCAGCACCGGGCCGGTGACGCGCGGCAACTGGGCCGGATCCAGCGAGCCGTCGCAGTCCAGGAAGCACACCAGCTCGGCGGTGGCCGCGAGCAGCCCGGCGTGGCAGGCGGCGCCGAAGCCGCGCCGCGGCTCGGCCACCACCGTCGCGCCGAGCGAGCGGGCCAGCTCGGCCGAGCCGTCCGTGGAGCCGTTGTCGACGACGATCGCGCGCCAGCCGGACGGGATCCGCCCGAGCACCCAGGGCAGCGCGGCGGCCTCGTCCAGGCAGGGCAGGACGACGTCGACGACGGCGGGAAGGGAATGGGGGGTGGGTGAGGTCACGCGGGCCACGCTAGGCGCGGACGGGCCGCGTGCGGGGGCACCGGCGCCTTACGGAACGCGGACGTCGTGGCGGACGTGCTCCCTACGGGTGAGCCGGACGGGGGATCTTACGGAAGGTGAACGTCTGGCCGTGCGGTCCGCGCCCGGCGCCGCCACCTCCTATCCTCGGCGGGGTGAACGACATCCTCGGCGGGGCGAACGGTGCCTCCCGCATCCTGGTGATCGACGACGACCCGACCGTGGCCGAGGTCGTCGCCGGCTACCTCACCCGCGCCGGCCACCGTGTGGACCGCGCCGCCGACGGCGCCGAGGGGCTCGCCCTCGCCCGCAGCGCGCCGCCGGACCTCCTGGTGCTGGACCTCATGCTCCCCGGCCTCGACGGCCTGGAGGTGCTGCGCCGCCTGCGCGCCTGCGCCGAGGGCGCCGGGCTGCCGGTCGTGCTGCTCACCGCCAAGGGGGACGAGGCCGACCGGATCCTCGGCCTGGAGCTCGGCGCGGACGACTACGTCACCAAGCCGTTCAGTCCGCGCGAACTGGTGCTGCGGGTGCAGTCGGTGCTGCGCCGCGCCCGGGCGGGCTCCACGTCCTCGGGCGGTGGCCTGCTCCGGTCGGGGGACATCGCCCTCGACCCCAAGGCCCGGAGGGCGCAGCGCGGTGAGTGCGAACTCTCCTTGACCCTGCGGGAGTTCGACCTGCTCGCGTTCCTGCTCCGGCACCCCGGCACGGTCTTCTCCCGGCAGGACCTCATGCGGCGCGTCTGGGGCTGGGACTTCGGCGACCTCTCCACCGTCACCGTTCACGTCCGGCGCCTGCGCGAGAAGATCGAGGACGACCCCGCCGCGCCCGCACTCATCACCACCGTGTGGGGCGTCGGCTACCGCTACGACCCGGCCGGGGGTGCGGCGGCGTGAAGGACCTCCTGCTGATCGCCCTGTACGCCGCCCTCGGCGCGGGCGGCGCCGGACTGCTCGGCTGGGCCGCGATCCGGCTGCTGCGCCGGCGCTCCGTCGCCCTGTCGCTGTTCGCGGTCGCCGTGGTGACCGTCGTCGCCGTGACCTCGGGCACCTTCGCGGTGGCATGGAAGATGTTCCTCTCCCGTCACGACTTCGGCGTCGTCATCACCGTGCTCGGCATGGCCGCCGTCGTCTCGCTCCTCACCGCCGCCCTGCTCGGGCGCCAGGTGGTGGCCGGAAGCCGGGCGCTGGCCGCCGCGGCCCGGACGGTCGGCAGCGACGCCGGGTTCGCCGCGCCGGACCGTCCGCTCGGCGCCGAACTGGCCGCACTGAGCGAGGAGTTGGCCGCTACCAGTGCCCGGCTCGCCGAGTCCAGGACGCGCGAGCAGGCCTTGGAACGCTCCCGCCGGGAGCTCATCGCCTGGATCTCGCACGACCTGCGCACCCCGCTGGCCGGCCTGCGGGCCATGGCCGAGGCGCTGGAGGACGGCGTCGCCGACGAGCCGGAGCGTTACCTCGTCCGGATCCGCACCGAGGTCGAGCGGCTCACCGGCATGGTCGACGACCTGTTCGAGCTGTCGCGGATCCAGGCCGGCGCCCTCTCGCTCTCCATCGACCGCGTCTGCGTCTACGACCTGGTCGACGACGCGCTCGCGGGCGCCTACCCGCTGGCCCGCCGCCGCGGCGTGCGCCTGGAGGGCCGGGAGGTGCTCGCCGAGCCCGTCGAGGTGGACAGCCGGGAGATCACCCGCGTCCTCGGCAACCTGCTGGTCAACGCGATCCGGGCCACCCCCGAGGACGGCCTCGTCGCGGTCGCCGCTCGGCGCGAGGCGGACGAGGTCGTGCTCTCCGTCACCGACGGCTGCGGCGGCATCCCGGAGCAGGACCTGTCGCGCGTCTTCGAGACCGGCTGGCGCGGCGGCGCCGCCCGCACCCCGCGCCGCGACCCCGGCGAGGGCGGCGACAGCGGCGGCGGCCTGGGGCTCGCCATCGTGCGCGGCATCGTCGAGGCCCACGCCGGGAGGGCGGGCGTGCGCAACGTCGACGGGGGCTGCTGCTTCGAGATCGCCCTCCCGGCCCCGGCCGCGCGGGGGCTCTAGACCCGCAGCGGTGCCGCGGCGAACTCGGCCATCCCGTCGGCGAACGGCACCCGTGGGCGCCAGCCGAGTTCGCCGCGCAGACGGGTGGAGTCGGCGGTGATGTGGCGGACGTCGCCCAGACGGTAGTCGCCCGTCACCACCGGGGCCGGGCCGCCGTGGGCCTGCGCCAGTGCGTGGGCCATCTCGCCGACCGTCCGCACGTCGCCGCTGCCCACGTTGTACGCGCGGGCGCTGCCCGGCGGGCGTCCGTCGAGCGCGGTCAGGGCCGCCAGGTTGGCCGCCGCCACGTCCTCGACGTGGACGAAGTCCCGTCGCTGGCCGCCGTCCTCGAACACGCGCGGCGCCTCGCCCCGCGCGAGGGCCGACCGGAACAGCGACGCGACCCCCGCGTACGGGGTGTCGCGCGGCATCCCGGGGCCGTACACGTTGTGGTAGCGGAGCGTCAGGACGCGGCCCCCGCAGGCGCGGGCCCATGCCGAGGCGAGGTGCTCCTGGGCGAGCTTGGTGGCGGCGTAGACGTTGCGCGGGTCGGCGGGGGCGTCCTCGCCGACCAGGCCCGGCACGAGGGAGGTGCCGCAGGCCGGGCACGGCGGCTCGAACCGGCCCGCGTCCAGGTCGGCCGGCCGGCGCGGGCCCGGTGCGACGTCGCCGTGGACCGGGCAGCGGTAGCGGCCCTCGCCGTAGACGACCATCGAACCGGCCAGCACGAGGCGGTGGACGCCGGTGCGGGCCATCGCGGCGAGCAGGACGGCGGTGCCGAGGTCGTTGCAACCGGCGTAGGCGGGCGCGTCGTCGAGGTCCAGGCCGAGACCGACCATCGCGGCCTGGTGACAGACGGCGTCCACTCCGTCGAGCGCCTGCTCCACGACGACGGCATCGCGGACGTCCCCGTGCAGGAAGGGCACGCCGGGCGGCAGCCGGGGCGCCAGACCGGACGGGTGGACGGCGGGCAGCAGCGCGTCCAGCACCCGCACGCCGTGGCCCGCCGCGACGAGGGCGTGCACGACGGCGGAGCCGATGAACCCGGCACCGCCGGTGACGAGAATCTCCATGCCGCCGACGCTAACCGGGCAGCCCGGCGAGGTGGGCGGACAGGGAGGGGACGTCAGGATTCGGTAATCCGTTCGGGTGAGGCCTCCGTGTGCAGGAACTCGGCGGGTCCGACTTCCTGTGCGGCTCCGGCCGAATCCCTGGTGCGCCCGGGCCTCGGCCGCCGGTACATTCCGCGGGTGACCCGTCGAACTCCACCGCGCCCCTTGGACGTCGAAGAGCTGTTTCCCGAGCTCGCCCCCTTCCGCAGGGAGACCGTGCGGCTGCACCCGCGCTCGGGCCGGCCGACGTGCCGTGACAGCTCGGTCGGCGGGCCGCTGCTCTGGCCGGCGCGGGAGCCGTGGCCGCAGTGCCCCGAGCACCCGGGGTCGCCGATGGTCGCGGTCGTCCAGATCCACCACGCCGACGTGCCGGACACCGTCGGCTTCCCCGCGGGGCGGGACCTGCTCCAGGTGCTGTGGTGTCCGCGCCGCCACGCGCGCCAGTGGGTCGTCCCGCTGGTCCGCTGGCGGTCCGCGGAGGAGGTGGGGGAGGTGCGGGAGGCCCCGCCGGCGCCTGCGGACGTCCCGTACGGACGGGTGCCGCGTCCTTGTGTCGTGCATCCGGAGACGGTGACGGAGTACCCGAGCTGGGATCTGCCGGACGAGCTCTGGGACGCCCTGGACGCCCGCTTCGACCAGGTGGCGGAGGAGACGGGCTGGGACTACCAGTACCACCTGTCCACCGCGCCGGGCACCAAGCTGGGCGGCTACCCCGGCTGGTCGCAGGAGCCGAGGTGGCCGGTCTGCCCACGCTGCTCGACGCCGATGGACCACCTGCTGACGGTGGACAGCACCGAGGAGCACGACGACCGGCAGGCGTGGACCCCGGTCGAGGACCGCGACGTCACGGGGGAGGGCGCCGGCCTGAGCCTCGGCGACCTGGACGGCATACGCCTGTTCGAGTGCCGCAGCTGCCCCGGGCGTCCGTTCGCCCACCGTTACGGCGTGTAGGAGCCCGCCGGCTCACGGCTGGTCGGTGCCGCCGTCGCGGTCGAACTGGTCCAGGTACGTCTCCGGTGCCATGTCCGTACGGTGCAGCAGGGAGAACACCTCGCTGCCGTGCGCCGGGCCGCCGTCCGCGTCGAGGACGAACACCTGGGTGAGCGGCAGCAGTTCGAAGCCGCCGTCCTCCGCGTACGCCGCCGCCTCGCGCTCGCCGAGGGCCGTCGCCTCGTCGAAGGAGCCGGCGCGCCAGAGGGTGATCCGTTCCTCGTAGGGCGCGTCGCTCCAGTTGGTCCAGCGGAAGAAGCACCGGACGGCGTACCAGGCCGGTGCTGCGGGGGAATCCGGTGCTGTGGACACGTGCGGGACCTCTCGATCGCGTTGCCGCCGTCGGACGAGGGCCACGGTAACCGGTTCGTTCACCTGGCGTTCGCCGGACGCACTGTCCGAAGTGGTTCGCCGGTACCGCCCGCCGTGGGAGTCTCCTGGGCGTTTCTCGGAGCCCATGGAGGCGGCAGTGTCACATCCCTCGCGCAGAACGGTCCTTCGGACGGGTACGGCCGTCGGCGCCCTCGCGGCGATCCCGGCGTCCACGCTGCTCTGGACGCAGCCCGCCGTCGCCGGCACGCCCGGCCCCGAGCAGGTCCACCTCCAGTGGGGCCACGAGCCGTCCACCGAGATGACCGTCTCCTGGGCGACGGCCGCGAGCGTGAGCCGCCCACGCGTACGGCTCGGGATGCCGCGCGGCGGGGCCGGGCACAGCGTCGACGCCGAGACGCGGACGTACGTCGACGGGCTGAACAAGGTCGAGACCTTCACCCACCACGTCCGCCTGCGCGGCCTGAAGCCCGACACCACGTACGTCTACGACGTCCTGCACGACGGCGCCCAGCCCGTGCGCGGCACCTTCCGCACGGCCCCCGGGCGCGGCCGGGCCGCGTTCCGCTTCACCAGCTTCGGCGACCTCGGCACCGGCGACAACGTCTTCAAGAAGTCCTCGATCCACGGCGCCGCCGCCGTCCACCAGGTCGAGCAGTTCGCCCCGCTCTTCCACCTGCTCAACGGCGACCTCGCCTACGCGAACAACAACGACCAGCTCCAGCCGCAGTGCTGGAACGCCTTCATGAACAACATGTCCACGTCGGCCGCCGGCCGCCCGTGGATGCCCGCGCCCGGCAACCACGAGGTCGAGGCGGGCGGCGGCGACCTCGGCTACGCCTCCTACCTGACGCGCTTCGAGCTGCCCGACAACGGCACCCGTGACCACTGCGGCAACTGGTACGCGTTCCAGGTCGGTTCGGTGCTCTTCCTGAGCCTCGACGGCAACGAGATCGCGGTCGAGGACGATGCCAGCATCGACCCCGCCACCGGGCATTCCCTCTACATCAGCGACTACAGCGACGGCGCCCAACTGCGGTGGATCGAGCGCACGTTGTCCCGTGCCCGGAGCGGCAGCGCGGTCGACTGGATCGTCGTCAGCATGCACCAGTTCGCGATGTCCACGTCCTCGGCCAGCCATGGCGGCGACATGGGCATCCGCGAGAAGCTGCTGCCGCTGTTCGACCGGTACTCCGTCGACCTCGTCCTGGCCGGCCACGACCACGACTACGAGCGCACCCACCCCGTCCGCGGCACCGAACCGGGCGGCCTCCTCACCCCGGCCGTCGCCGACGACGACCTGCGGCAGATCGACACCTCCCAGGGCACCGTCCACCTCATCCTGGGTGGCGGCGGCACCGCGGGCCACGACGACGTCTACCTCCCGGCCGGCGGCGACGGCGTCCGGGAGGCCTTCGTCCGCGCCCAGCGCCTCACCTTCAAGGCCGACCCGGACGCCAAGGAGAAGGCCCGCTGGTCGGCGGTGACCGACCCCGACACCAAGTACCCCTACGGCGTGGCGGTCTTCGACGTCGACCCGGGCCTGCTGCCGGGCGGCCGCACCAGCATCACCGTGAGCTACTACCACTCCGCCCCGGCCACCGCGGCCGACCCGCTCCCGACCCCGGCGCTGTACGACCGGTTCACGCTGTACCGCGACCGCAGCGACGGCTGGGGCGACGACGACTCCCAGGACGAGGACGACCACGCCGCCCGCCGAGCGGCCGCCGGGAGGCGGTAACGCACTGGCGAGGGCCCGCCGCCCGTGCCGCGCGGCGGGCTCGTCGCCCTCTGGGGTGAAGAACCCCGCTCCAGGTCTCTTCGGTGACCCGTCCGAGGCGCGAGGCGGCCACCGCGCGCGCAAGTCCCCCTAGTGAGACGCGCATGAGGAGATCCCTGAGGGTGTTCGGGTACAACACGGACGCTCTCTGGTTCAGGCGGCCAGGGGGAGTGCCGTCGCCGCGCGTGCCTCGTCGTGGCGGTGGAGGATCAGGCGGGCCAGGGCGTCGTGGGCTGCCAGTGGGGGGCTCGTCCACCGCGCCTCCGTCGTGGCGGCTCGGCGGGCGAAGAAGCCGGGGGCCAGGAGGTAGGTGGCCACGGCGACGTCGGGGTGGCCGGCCTTGCGGAGGGCGGACACGGCCTCGTGCGGGGTGGGGGCCGCGGCGGACAGGTGGGCCGGGGTGACCGGGCGGCCCAGGCGGGTGGCCAGGAGGTGTGCCATCCGGGTCGTCTCGGCGATGGCTGTCGGGTCGCAGGATCCCGCGCCGGCCAGGACCACCGGGGCTTCGGGGGCGGCGCCGGTTTCCGCCAGCCTCGCTGCCAGGGCTTCGGCGAGCAGGGGGTGCGGGCCGAGTGCGCGGGCGATCCGGGAGGTGGGGAGGCCGGCCGCGGCCACCGCGGCCGGGATGTCGACGCGCACGTGGTAGCCGGTGCTCAGGAGCAGGGGGACCAGGACGGGCCTCTCGCGGCGCAGTCGGACCAGGGCGTCCGCGAGGGACGGGCTGTTCAGGTCCAGGAAGCAACAGCGGATGGGAAGTTCGGGACGCAGGAGACGAACACGGCGTAGCAGGGCGTGAATTGTGGCGGAGGAGGAGACGTCCCGGCTCCCGTGGGCCACGGCCAGCAGCATCAGCCCGCCGCCAATCGGTAGCCCCGCTTGGGTACCGTCCGGATGAGCCCCGCGTGCGGCCCGAGCGCCGCCCGCAGCCGCCCGACGGCCGCCTCCACCGCGTGTTCGTCCGCGCTCGCGTCCGGCCAGGCCGCGCGCAGGAGTTCGGCGCGGCTCAGTACCCGGCCGGGGCGTTCGGCGAGGGCGCGGAGGACGGCGGCGCCGCGGGGGCTGAGGAGGTGGCTCTCGCCGTCGACCAGGGCCGCGTTGCCCTGGAGGGTCAACACCGCGTCAGCCAGAGGGATTTCGCGGCGGCCGAGGGTGGGAAGGGTCTCCGCCAGCAGCCGGACGAGCGAGCCGAGGCGACCGCGTTCCGGATGGACCGTCGGCAGGCCGAGGTCCGCGAACGGGCGGGCGCACAACGCGCCCACGCACACCGGCAGGACGTCCCCGCGCAGGGCGTCGAGCACCTGTGAGCGCAGGCCCTCGGCCTCCGCCGTGGCGAGGAAGGCGGCGACGGCGGGCGCGCTGGTGAAGGTCAGCGCGTGCACCTGGCGCCGGGCGGTCTGATCGACCAGCCGCCGCACCGGGGCCATGTCGTCCGGCGGTGCCCAGCGGTAGACGGGGACGGAGATGACCTCGGCGCCGCGCTCGCGCAGGGCCGCCGCGAAGGCGTCGAGCCGTACGCCGTGCTCCTGGACGGCGATCCGGCAACCGTCGAGCGGGCGGGCGAGCAGCCACGTGAGGAGTTCGTCGGTGGCTTCGGTGCTGGGGGAGAACCCCTCGCCGAGGCCGCTGGCCCGGACCGCGCCGGTGGCCTTGGGGCCCCGGCTGAGCACGACCGCGCCCCGGCAGGCCTCCGCGAGGGCGGCCCCGCGGCCCCATCCCTCGGCGGCGCTCATCCAGCCGCGCCAGCCGACGCCGGTGGTGGCGACGACGTAGTCGAGCGGGGCGGCCAGGCAGCGCTCGGTGGCCTCGCGCAGGGCGAGGTCGTCGGCGAGCGGCAGGATGCGCAGCACGGGCGCCTCGACCACCTGCGCGCCGCGCCGGGTGAGGAGGGCGACGAGTTCCTCGCGGCGGCGCGCCGCGGTGACCCCGACGGTGAAGCCGGTGAGGGGCCCGGGCCGGGTGGTGGGAGCTGCCATGCTTGCCATGCGGGTCAGCGTGCGGCGCGCACGTTACGGGGGCGTTGCCCGCCCGTCACCCCCAGGTAAGCGAAACGGCTGCTCCGGTTACGGCCGGTGTCCCCTCCCACGCACTCTGGGGCCCCGAGGCCGTGAGGGAGGCGTACCGCGCCCGCAACACGGGTGACGCAGTGGCGAAACGGCGGAGGCGGACATTCCTCGGCATGAACCTCACCGGCCCGCCGGCCCCGCCGCCGACCACCGACACCCACTGCCCGTACTGCTCGCTGCAGTGCGGCATGCGGCTGAGCGGTGTCGACGGCGCGCCCGAGGTGCTGGACCGGCCGGAGTTCCCGGTGAACCGCGGCGCGCTGTGCGGCAAGGGCCGCTCGGCGGCGGCCGTGCTCGCCCGG
Organism: Streptomyces sp. SP17BM10; assembly: GCF_036322405.1. Classification (NCBI taxonomy): domain Bacteria; kingdom Bacillati; phylum Actinomycetota; class Actinomycetes; order Kitasatosporales; family Streptomycetaceae; genus Streptomyces; species Streptomyces sp. SP17BM10. Next base: position 39,943 of record NZ_JAQYXB010000422.1, read on the forward strand.
GACGTCCGGCTCACCGGCCCGCTGCTGCGCGACCGGCCCGGCGGCCCGCTGCGCGCGGCGGGCTGGCCGGAGGCGCTGGACCGCGTGGCGGACGGGCTCACCCGTACGAGGGAGGAGTACGGTCCGGACGCGGTGGGGGTGTTCGGCGGCGGCGGGCTGACGAACGAGAAGGCGTACCTGCTGGGCAAGTTCGCCCGAGTGGTGCTGCGCACCGCGAACATCGACTATAACGGCCGCTTCTGCATGTCCTCGGCGGCGGCCGCGCACCGCAGGGCCTTCGGCCTGGACCGCGGCCTGCCGTTCCCGCTGGAGGACGTCCCGCACACCGGCTGCCTGATCCTGGTCGGCGCCAACCCGGCCGAAACGATGCCGCCGGCCGTCCGCTACTTCCGCGAACTGCGCGAGAACGGCGGCACGTTGATCGTCGTCGACCCGCGCCGCACCCGCACCGCCGAGCTCGCCGACCTGCACCTCCAGCCCCGCCCCGGCGGCGACCTCGCGCTCGCGCTCGGCCTGCTGCACCTGGTGATCGCCGACGGCCTGGTGGACAAGGAATTCGTCGCCGAGCGGACGACCGGCTTCGATGCGGCCCGGGAGGCCGCGATGGCGCACTGGCCGGACCGCGTCGAGCGGATCACCGGCGTCCCCGCCAACCGACTGCGCGAGGCAGCAAGGCTGTTCGGCACCGCCACGACCGGCATGGTGCTCACCGCGCGCGGCCCCGAGCAGCAGAGCAAGGGCACCGACACCGTCGGCGCGTGGATCAACCTGTGCCTGGCGACCGGCCACTCCGGCCGCCCGTTCAGCGGCTACGGCTGCCTGACCGGCCAGGGCAACGGGCAGGGCGGGCGCGAACACGGCCAGAAGGCCGACCAGTTGCCCGGCTACCGCTCGATCGAGGACCCGGCCGCCCGGGCGCACGTCGCCCGGGTGTGGGGCGTGCCGGCCGAGAGCCTCCCGGGCCCCGGCAAGTCGGCGTACGAGCTGCTGGACGGCCTCGGCCGGCCGGACGGCGTCCGGGCGCTGCTGCTGGCCGGCTCCAACCCGGCGGTGTCCGCGCCGAACGCCCGGCACGTCACCGAACGGCTGCGCGCGCTGGACCTGCTGGTCGTCGCCGACCTGGTGCTCTCCGAGACGGCCCGCCTCGCCGACGTCGTCCTGCCCGTGACGCAGTGGGCGGAGGAGGACGGCACCACCACGAACCTGGAGGGCCGGGTCATCCTGCGCCGCCGCGCCTTCGAGCCGCCGGAGGGCGTCCGCAGCGAGCTGTGGGTGCTGCGCGAACTCGCGGCCCGCCTGGGCGTCGCGACCGGCTTCCCGACGGACGCCGAGGAGGCCTTCGACGAGCTGCGCCGCGCCTCGGCCGGCGGCGACGCCGACTACGCGGGCATCAGCTACCGGCGGATCGTGGCGGAGGACGGCGTGTTCTGGCCGTGCCCGGCCGAGGACCACCCGGGCACCAGGCGCCTCTTCCTCGACCGGTACGCGACGCCGGACGGACGGGCCCGCTTCGCGGCCGTCACCCACCGCCCGGCCGGCGAGGAGCCGGACGAGGAGTACCCGCTGTACCTGACCACCGGCCGGGTGCTCGCCCAGTACCAGAGCGGTGCGCAGACCCGCCGGGTGGCCGAGCTCACCAAGGCCGCGCCCGGCCCGTTCGTCGAGCTGAACCCCCGGCTCGCCGAGCGGCTCGGGGTGGCCGAGGGCGAGCCGGTGGCGGTGACCAGCCGGCGCGGACGGGCGGTGGCCCCGGCGCGGATCACCGACGCGATCCGGGCGGACACCGTGTTCATGCCCTTCCACTGGCCGGGCGCGGGCCGGGCGAACAGCCTGACCAACCCGGCGCTCGACCCCGTCTCCCGGATGCCGGAGTTCAAGCTGTGCGCCGTCCGGGTGGAACGGGCCCAAGAGGAGGCCGCCCGATGAACCCGAGGATCGCCGTCGTCGGCGGCGGCATGGCCGGCGCCCGCTTCGCCGAGCGCTACGGCGCGCTCGGCGGGCCCGGCACCGTCACCGTCTACGGCGCCGAGCCGCGCGCGCCCTACAACCGGGTGCTGCTCGCGGACGTCCTGGCCGGGCGCTACGACGCCGAGTCGATCGCGCTGCCGCTCGGCGGCGCCGAGGCCCGGCCCGGCTGTGAGGTGGTGGCCCTCGACCCGGCCGCCCGCACGCTGGCCCTGGCCGACGGCACCGTCGAGCCGTGGGACGAGCTCGTCCTGGCGACCGGCTCCAACCCGGTGCTGCCGCCCGTGCGCGGGCTGCGCCGGCCCGACGGGCTGGGCCTGACCGAGGGCGTGCACACCCTGCGCACGCTGGAGGACTGCGGGCGCCTCGCCGAGGAGGCCGTCACCGCGAAGCGCGCGGTGGTGATCGGCGGCGGGGTGCTCGGCGTGAGCGCCGCCCGGGCGCTCGCCACCCTCGGCGTCCGTACCGAAATCGTCCACCAGGGACCGCACCTGATCGAGCGCCAGCTCGATCAGGAGGCGGCCGAGGTGCTGCGGGAGCGGCTGCTCGCGCTCGGCGTCGAGACCTACGCCCGCAACCGCGCCCGCGCCGTCCACGGCGGCGAGAACGTCGGCGCGGTGGAGCTGGCCAACGGCTACCGGCTCGACTGCGAGCTGGTCGTGCTCGCCTGCGGCACCCGCCCCCGCACCGCCCTCGCGTACGGCGCCGGGCTGCCGGTCGGCACCGGGATCCTGGTGGACGACCGGCTCGCCACCGCCGCCCCGCACGTGTCCGCGATCGGCGACTGCGCCGAGCACCGCGGCACCGTCCACGGCCTCGCCGGCCCCGCCTGGGAACAGGCCGACGCGCTCGCCCGGCGACTGTCCGGCGCCGACCCGGACGCCCGCTACACCGGCAGCCTCCAGCGCGCCCGGCTCAGCACCGGCGACCTGGAGTACGCGGCCTTCGGAGCCGTGGACGAGACCCTCGACCCCGGCCTCGACGTGCTGCGGATCGCCGACGCGACCCGCGGCAGCTACAAGAAGCTCGTCCTGCGCGGCGACCGCCTGGTCGGCGCGATCCTGCTCGGCGACCTGGCCACCGTGGACGCGCTGGCCGGCGCCTTCGAGAGCGAAGGACCGCTCGGCGGCCACCCCCTGCACCTGCTCACCCGAGGAGTACCGCGATGACCCCTGACCCCCGCAGCATCCGGGACCTGGTCGTGGTCGGCCACGGCATGGTCGGCCAGCGCTTCCTGGAGGCGTTCACCGCGCACCCCGCCGCGGCCGGCTGGCGGGTCACCGTGCTCGCCGAGGAGCCCCGGCCCGCGTACGACCGGGTCCACCTGAGCGCGCTGTTCGACGGCCGCACCGCCGAGGACCTCTCGCTGTGCCCGCCCGGCTTCCCCGCCGAGCACGGCATCGACCTGCGCCTCGGCGACCCGGTCACCGCGATCGACCGGGCCGGGCGGACCGTCACCACCCGGTCCGGTGCCGACGTCCGCTACGACGCCCTCGTGCTGGCCACCGGCTCCGTCCCGTTCGTCCCGCCGGTGCCCGGCAAGGACGCGCCCGGCTGCCACGTCTACCGCACCATCGAGGACGTCGAGGCGATCCGCGCGGACGCGGCGAAGGCCCGCACCGGCGTCGTCGTCGGCGGCGGACTGCTCGGCCTGGAGGCCGCCGGCGCGCTGCGGGCCGGCGGACTGGCCACCCACGTCGTCGAGTTCGCGCCCCGCCTGATGGCCGTCCAGGTCGACGACGGCGGCGGCGCCGTGCTCCGCCGCAAGATCGAGGATCTCGGCGTGACGGTGCACACCAGCGCCGGCGCGAGCGGTGTCGTCACCGGCGAGGACGGCCGGGTCACCGGGCTCGCGCTCTCCGACGGCCGCGAACTCGCCGCCGACCTCGTGGTGTTCTCGGCCGGCGTGCGCGCCCGCGACCAGCTCGCCCGCGACTGCGACCTGCCGGTCGGCGCCCGCGGCGGCGTCGTCGTCGACGAGCACTGCCGCACCGCCGACCCGGCGATCCTCGCCATCGGCGAGTGCGCCCAGGCCGCCGACGGCCGCGTCTACGGCCTCGTCGCCCCCGGCTACCAGATGGCCGAGACCGCCGCCCGCACCCTGGCGCAGCTGCCGGGAGAGGGCTTCACCGGCGCCGACACCTCCACCAAGCTCAAGCTCCTCGGCGTCGACGTGGCCAGCTTCGGCGACCCGCACGGCACCGCCGAGGGCGCGCTCGACGTGCTCTACAGCGACAGCCGCGGCGGCGTCTACCGCAAGCTCGTCATCGGCCCGGACGGCGCCCTGCTCGGCGGCGTCCTGGTCGGCGACACCGACGCCTACGGCACGCTGCGTCCGCTCGCGGTGGCCGGCAAGCCGCTCACCGTCCCGCCCGAACAGCTCGTGCTGCCCGCCGGGTTCGCGAACGCGGGGCCGGTCGCGCTGCCCGACGACGCGGTGCTCTGCTCCTGCCACAACGTGACGCAGGGCGCCGTCCGCACCGCCGTCCGCGACCAGGGCTGCGACAGCGTCGCCGCCGTCAAGAAGTGCACCCGGGCCGGCACCGGCTGCGGCAGCTGCGTCACGATGCTCGCCGCCGTCGTCACCGAGGAGCTGGAGGCGGCCGGGGTCAGCACCGCCAAGGGCCTGTGCGAGCACTTCGCCCACACCCGCGCCGAGCTGTACGAGATCGTCCGCGTCACCGGCATCACCGCCTTCTCCGACCTGCTCGACCGGCACGGCAGCGGCGAGGGCTGCGAGGTCTGCAAGCCCACCGTCGCCTCCATCCTGGCCAGCCTCGGCAACGGCCACATCCTCGACGGCGAGCAGGCCGCCCTCCAGGACTCCAACGACCACTTCCTCGCCAACCTCCAGCGCAACGGCTCCTACTCCGTCGTCCCGCGGGTGCCCGGCGGCGAGATCACCCCCGAGGGCCTCATCGCGATCGGCGAGATCGCCCGCGACCACGGCCTCTACACCAAGCTCACCGGCGGCCAGCGGATCGACATGTTCGGCGCCACCGTCGACGAGCTCCCGGTGATCTGGCGCAAGCTGGTCGACGCCGGCTTCGAGTCCGGCCACGCCTACGGCAAGTCACTGCGCACCGTGAAGTCCTGCGTCGGCGAGACCTGGTGCCGCTACGGCGTCCAGGACTCCACCACGCTCGCCATCGAACTGGAGCTCCGCTACCGGGGGTTGCGCTCCCCGCACAAGCTCAAGTCCGCCGTCTCCGGCTGCGCCCGCGAGTGCGCGGAGGCGCAGAGCAAGGACTTCGGCATCATCGCCACCTCGGCCGGCTGGAACCTCTACGTCGGCGGCAACGGCGGCATGACGCCACGCCATGCCGACCTGCTCGCCGCCGACCTCGACCGTGAGACGCTCATCCGCACCATCGACCGCTTCCTGATGTTCTACATCCGCACCGCCGACCGCCTCGAACGCACCTCGGTCTGGCTGGAGCGCCTGGAGGGCGGCCTCGACCACCTGCGGGCCGTCGTCCTCGACGACTCGCTCGGCATCGCCGCCGAGCTCGACGACCTGATGGCCCGTCACATCGGCGGCTACCGCGACGAATGGGCCGAGACCCTGGCCGACCCCGACCGGCTGCGGCGCTTCTCCTCGTTCGTCAACGCCCCCGGGACCCCCGACCCGACCGTGACCTTCGTCCCCGAACGCGGCCAGATCCGCCCCGCCCGCCCGGGTGAGGACGGACACCCCCTCGCCGCCCTCACCGGCCCCAACGCCCCGGTGCTCGTCGCCGGAGCCCGACTGGAGGTGCTCACCCCGTGACCGTTCAGATCCACGACGGCACCCATTGGCACGCCGTCTGCACCCTCGACGACCTGCAGCCCGGACGCGGCGTCGCCGCGCTGATCGGCGAGGCCCAGCAGGTGGCGGTGTTCGTCGACCGCGCCGGGACGCTGTACGCCGTCGACAACCTCGACCCGTTCAGCGGCGCCCAGGTGCTCTCCCGCGGCCTGCTCGGCAGCCGCGGCGACCGCCCGACCCTCGCCTCGCCCATGTACAAGCACGTCTTCGACCTCACCGACGGCCGCTGCCTCGACGAGGAGACCGCCCCCGACGGCAGCCCGGCCGTCCTGAAGCTGTGGCCGGTCCGGGTCGCGGGAGGTGCGCGGTGACGACTGCGGTGGACACCAGAGCGACCGGACCGCACGCCTGGGACCCGGAGGACGAGGAGTTCTGGCAGCGCTCCGGCGCCCGCATCGCCCGGCGCAACCTCGTCTTCTCCGTCCTCTCCGAGCACATCGGCTTCTCGGTGTGGAGCCTGTGGTCGGTCCTCGTGCTCTTCCTCGGGCCCGAGTACCACATCGACACGGCGGGCAAGTTCACGCTCACCGCGCTCCCCACGGCGCTCGGCGCGCTGCTGCGCCTGCCGTACACCTTCGCCGTCGCGCGGTTCGGCGGGCGGAACTGGACGGTGATCAGCGCCCTGCTGCTGCTCGTGCCGACGGCGCTCGCGGCCCTCGTCCTGCGGCCCGGCGTCCCGTACGGGACGCTGCTCGCGGTGGCCTGCGTGGCCGGCGTCGGCGGCGGCAACTTCGCCTCGTCCATGGCCAACATCAACGCCTTCTACCCGCACCGGCTCAAGGGCTGGGCGCTCGGCATCAACGCGGGCGGCGGCAACCTCGGCGTGCCGGCCGTGCAACTGCTCGGGTTGCTCGTCCTCGCCACGGCGGGGGCGGCCCACCCGCGGCTGCTGCCGCTGATCTACCTGCCGCTGATCGTGCTCGCGGCGGCGGGGGCGTGGTGGAAGATGGACAACCTGGCGGTGCCGTCTTCCGGCGGGAAGGAGGGCCGGTCGCTGCGCGAGGTGGCGCGGGACCCGTACGGCTGGGCCGTGTCCGTGCTGTACATCGGCACGTTCGGCTCGTTCATCGGGTTCGGCTTCGCCTTCGGGCAGGTGCTCCAGGTGCAGTTCCACGACCGCTTCGACACCCCGGTCAAGGCCGCCGCGCTCACCTTCCTCGGTCCGCTGCTCGGCTCGTTGCTGCGGCCCGTCGGCGGGCGGCTGGCCGACCGCTGGGGCGGGGCGCGCGTCACGCTCGCGACGTTCGCCGCCATGGGCGCCGGGACGGCCGTCGTGCTCGCCGCCTCCCGGGCGGGCTCGCTGCCGCTGTTCCTGGCCGGGTTCGTCGCGCTGTTCGTGCTCAGCGGGATCGGCAACGGCTCGACGTACAAGATGATCCCCGCGCACTACCAGGGCCGGGCCCGCGCCGCCGTCGCCGCGGGCGCCGACCCGGCGGTGGCGGAGGCCGCCGCACGGCGGCGCTCCGCCGCGCTCATCGGGCTCGCGGGCGCGATCGGGGCGTTCGGCGGGGTGCTCGTCAACCTCGCCTTCCGGCAGTCGTTCCAGGCCAGCCACAACGGGGACGCCGCGTACGTCGGCTTCCTGGCGGCCTACCTGGCGTGCTCGGCGCTCACCTGGCTCGTCTGGCTGCGGCCGGGCGCGCGGGCGGGGCTGGTGCGGCAGGCGGCGTGACGCCCGCGGGCCGGGGGGCGCGTGAGCCGTTCGGGCCGCCCGGCGCGCGGGGCCGGGGGTTGGCGATTACTGACTTCGGCGCTTCAAGGTGATGGCGGTGGGAGGTCGAGGGAGAGTCCGGTCCCGGTGAGGAAGCCGTCGAGGACGTCGGATCGGTACTGGAGCCGTTTGAGGCGGTTGCGGACGACCGCGGCGAGTCGCTCCAGA
>NZ_JAQYXB010000423.1:0-300 GCF_036322405.1 Streptomyces sp. SP17BM10
CCGATCTTCTTCTGCGAGAGGTCGCCCATGGCGACCGCGGTCGTCACCTGGGCGATGTTGCGCACCTGGCCGGTGAGGTTGTAGGCCATGAAGTTGACGGTGTCGGTCAGGTCCTTCCAGCTGCCGGACACGCCGGGCACGCTCGCCTGGCCGCCGAGGCTGCCCTCGGTGCCGACGTCCCGGGCGACGCGGGTGACCTCGTCCGCGAAGGCCGACAGCTGGTCCACCATCGTGTTGATGGTGTTCTTCAGCTCCAGGATCTCCCCGCGCGCGTCCACCTGGATCTTCTGCGACAGGTCG
>NZ_JAQYXB010000424.1:0-119746 GCF_036322405.1 Streptomyces sp. SP17BM10
CGGCACCGGTGTACTCGAAGACCCCGTGGTGATCGACGCTGACTCCGTACAGGTGGTCGCCAGTGGCGGCGAAACCGCTCCCGGGAGACCCGATCCGCATCCACGTCCCACGCGCCCGGTCGTACTGCTCGATGTCACCGGAGGCCGGGTCCGTCGCGTACAGCGTCGTCGCGCTGGTGTAGATCTGCCCGGCGGGGCCGCCGACTTTCGTCCACGCGCTGTTCTTGCCGGTGTACTCCTCGACAGCCGTGCGGTCGGGGGTGATCCGGTACAGGTGGCTGCCGGTCGCGGCCACGGTGGGACCGCCCGGTGCGGCCGCCGTCGCGACGGCGGGTGCCGCGGGCATGCCGGCGCTCGCGGACGCGGTGCGGCCGGGGACCGGCGCGGGAGCTGCGGCACTGGTAAACGGCAGACCCGGGGACGACGGCAGGCCCGGGGACGACGGCAAGCCGGGGTCCTCTCCGGGCAGCGTCGTTCCCGCAGTGGTGGGCAGCCCGGACGGGGACGGCAGGTCGGGGTCGGACGGCAGCGAAAGACCGTCCGGCGGGGCGGTCACCACGGGGACGGCCGTGTCCTCGCCGTGCCGCGGCTGCTGGTAGTGGTTCGCGACCACCACCGCTGCGAGCAGTGCCAGCAGCGCGGCCCACTGCACCGGGGTCCGCCAGCGCCTCCAACCGCCGGCGGTACGTGGCCGGGAGCCGTCCGCTCCGCCGCCCGGCCGAGGAGCCGGTGGTGCGGGGGCCGTCCGAGAAGCCGACGCCACAGGGGCGGGGGCGGCCGGGGCTGCGTGAGGACGGGATCCGGCCTCAGGCCGGGCGAAAGGAAGGGACTTGGTTGCGGGCCCGGCAGTGGAATCAGAGGTGGGCTCAGCAGCGGGCCCGGCGTCGGGCTCAACGCGCCCTGAGCCCGCCTCGGGGGCCCTGCCGGCGATAACCCCGGCCTCGCTGCCTCCCGCGGCCGGCGCGGCGCCCAAGGGTTGTTCGCTGGGCGGTGCGAATGCGTCCTCGCTGGTCAGGGAATTGTTCGCGGGTCGTTCGCCTGCGGGCGCGAGTCGTTCGCCGCCACGGGACGGACGCGGGGACGCCGGGGGCGATGCCGCGGCCGAGAGCTCGGTCTGGGCCTGCAGCGCGGCCACGTAGAGCCGGCGGGCCTCCTGGAGCTTGGCCACCCGCGTGGGGGCGTGAGGGAAGCGGTCCTCGGTCAGCTTCTTGAGCCGTTCCCACGGAATGATCTTGATGCCGGAGCGGTACTCGCTCCACACGCTTCTCACTCCCCCGTACTGCGCGTGCAGCTCCCCACCCGTACGGCCGTCGGTCAGCCCTCGCACGAACCGCGCGAGCGCGTTGGCCTGCTCGGTGCGCCCCTTCAACGGCCCCTGTGCCCGCCCTGCTCTGCCCATAGGTTCCCCCTCGATGATGACCGTCGTGTTCGCGGACGTTCGCCGAAGTTCGCCGAAGTTCGCGACGTTCGATTGACTTTGCCCCCGCTGACCTGCGGCGACAGCCAACGCATCCCGTTCGCCTCTGACGGTCAATCACATCAGGTCCCAGTGTGGTGATCCACCGCTTCCGCCAAACCCGGCGGCGGCCCGTCCACCACCCGAAGGGACCGCCATGCACCATGCCCTGTCGCGTCACCCGAAACGCCTGGCCGCGCTCGCCGGCCTCGCCCTCGTCGTCGGCGCCGCCGTCCTGCCCGCCCACGCCGACAGCAAGCGGTCCGGCGAAACGCCCACCAGCACCGGGACGCTCGGCCACCGGGCGGCCCCGGGCGGCCCGATCACCCGCGAGCAGATCCTCGCTCGCGCCGAGGCCTGGGTGCGCCAGGGCGTCCCCTACAGCCAGAAGCACGCCTGGGCCGACGGCGAGACGGGCGGCTACTACCGCCAGGACTGCTCCGGCTTCGTCTCGATGGCCTGGCAGCTCACGGAAAGCCTGACCACCGGCGGCCTGCCGGACGTCGCCGACCGGATCACATGGGAGCAGCTGCAGCCCGGGGACGCGCTGGACACGCCCTTCGACGAGAACGGGCACGCCATCCTGTTCGCCGGCTGGATCGACCAGGCCAAGGGCGAGTTCCGTTACATCGCCGAGCACAGGCCCGATACGGCCGCCAGCGCCTCAACCGCCAACCGGTACGCCGCGAAAATCGCCGACCACGTAACGTCCGAGTACGTCCGGCTGCGGTACCGCAAGACCGCCGAAACCCCGCCCGCACACGCTGCACAGCCCCCCGCGCCCGCGCCCGCGCCCGCACCGGCACCGGCACCGGCACCGGCACCGGAGCCTGCCGCCCCGTCGGCACCCGCCGCCGTACCGACCGCCCCGCCACCGGCCGCAGCCCCCGCACCGCCGCCGCCCACGCCGGCACCGACCACCGGTCAGACCCCGGCCTCGCCCTCGCCCGTGGACTCCGACACCGTCGCCGCCACCGGCAGCCGCCTGTACCGGATCACCCCGGACCGCACGGCCGTCGAGGAGTACACCGGAAAGGGCGACATCTGGGTGAAGGTCCGCGGCGCCACCAGCCGCATCTACACCAGCCGCAGCACCCTCTACGCCACCGACCGCACGACCGGCGACATCTGGCAGTACGACCCCGCCCACAAGAACACCGGCGGCGAACCCCACCAGGCCGGCGTCGACTGGCCGTGGATCCGTATCGGCGGCCCCGGCGCCCAGTTCGCCGCCACCGCCGACCGCCTCTACGGCGTCAGCCCCGACCACTCCGGCATCTACGAGTACACCGGCACCCCCGGGGTGTGGAACCGGGTCCGTCTCGCGGGCACGGACCGGATCATCACCAGCGCCGGCACCCTCTACGCCACCGACCCGGTCACCGCCGGCACCCGCGGCGACATCCACCAGTACGACGCCGCCAGCGGCCGCTGGACCCGCATCGGCGGCCCCGGCGCCCAGTTCGCGGCCACCGCCGACCACCTGTTCGGCGTCAGCCCCGACCACAGCGCCGTCTACGAGTACACCGGCAACCCGGGCGCATGGGAGCGGGTCCGCGGCGCCACTGACCGGATCTACACCAGCCACAGCGCCCTCTACGCCACCGACCCGGTCACCGCCGGCACCCGCGGCGACATCCACCAGTACGACCGCGAACGCCGCACCTGGACCCGCATCGGCGGGCCCGGCGCGAGCTTCGTCGCCACCGATACACACCTGTACGGCGTCAGCCCCGGCCACACCGGCATCTACCAGTACACCGGCCGCGGCGACACCTGGACCAAGATCAGCGACCCCCTCGCCACCTGACAGGGAGCGACCGCGCAAAGCCCGGGCCCGCTCCGGCCACGCCGAAAACACCCCCGGCCGGCCGGCTGCCGACCCTTGCGCCTGACCTGCCGCACATGACCCAACCACCCAACCGCCAGGAGGAACTACGTGAAGCTCCGCATCCCCGCCCGTCCCCGCCGCGGCCGCCCGGCCGCCGAGCACTCCCCGCACCCGTCGCCCGCACCGTGGACGCCCGCCCGGATCGTCCGGCTGCTGTGCCTGGTGATCGCCGGCGTCCTCGCTCTCGGAGTGTCCGCCAACGCCGTCACCGGCAAGCGCGCCTTCGGCACTCCCCCGAACCCGGCGGCCGTGTTCGGCGAGCTCGTCGCGACCAAGGACAGCGCCTACGCCCTGACGAAGGACGGCTCCGCCGTCTACCGGTGGGCCGACAACCAGGATCGCTGGATCAAGATCGGCGGCAAGGCCGACCACATCTACGCGAGCGAGGACACCGTCTACGCCACCGAGCCGGGCACCGGGGACATCCACCGCTACGACTCCGCAACCGAGTCGTGGCCCCGCATCGGCGGGCCCGGCGCCGACTTCGCCGCCACCAGCAAGCACCTCTACGGCATCAGCCCCGACCACAGCGCCGTCTACGAGTACACCGGCCGCGGCGACACGTGGACGAAGGTCGGCGGTCCGGCCGACCGGCTCTACACCTACACCGGCGTGACGCCCGCCATGAAGCTGAACCCGAAGGTCATCCCGGGACGCCCCTCCGACGGCCCCCTGTACCTCACCCAGCACGGCACCGGCGACATCTACCGCTACGACGGCCACGCCACCGCATGGACCCGCCTGGGCGGCCCCGGCGCCGACTTCGCGGTCACCGAGAACAACCTCTACCGCCTCGCGCCCGACCGCTCCGGCGTCGCGGAGTACACCGGCTCCGGCGACACGTGGACCCCCGTCCGCACCGAGCGCACGGAGCACCTCTACGCCGCCAGCACCCTGTACGCGACCGACAGCACGGGCGACATCCTCAAGTACAACGGACACCCGAACCAGTGGAACCCCATCGGCAAGCCCGGAGCCGCGTTCGCCACCTCCGGCGACCACCTCTACGGCCTCACCCCCGACGGCTCCGCCCTCTACGAATACACCGGCAAAGACGCCCTCTGGACCAACCACGGAGCAGCTCCGGCCCAGCCCGCCAGCCTGGAGGAACGCAAAGCCCACCTCAATGAGCTGACCCAGCCCGGCCCGGCCGCAACCGCCGCATGGAACCAGGAACGCGCAGCCCACCTCGCGGGCAAGCCCGACCGCTACCAGTTCAACTGGGACACGAACTACTGCAACTTCCCCGCCGTCAACAAGACCCCCGTCTTCGACTTCACCATGGCGTGCGCCCGCCACGACTTCGGCTACCACAACTACAAGGAACTGCTCAACCTGGACGACCTCGCCACCAAGCACGAAGGCCAGGAAGCCAAGCACCGCGTCGACGTCATCTTCAGGGACGACATGGACAACTCGTGCACCACGAGCATCGATCTCTTGTCCTGCCGGGACAACGCCGGGGTCTACTACACCGCCGTCGAACACTTCGGCTCCACCAGCCAGATCCAGCGCTTCGTTCCCCCCGTACCGTCCTTCACCTGGCACAACCCCCTCGGCTGGATGTAACCCTCCGAACCCCGCCCGGCCGGGGCCCAGGGCACCAGCACCGACAGATCGACCAGGCAGCCCCACGGGCCGTACGCACCGCCGGACGACCTCACCGGCCAGCTGACCACCCCGTGCATCGCCACCGCCGAGCGCGACGCGTGCCGCCGGATCGCCGACAAATACGTCGAGGCGGTCGCCACCTTCGGCTGACCCCCAAAAACCCACCCGCACGACCCGCGCCGACCACCCGGAACACCGGGTGGTCGGCGGATTCCTGCCAGGACTGACCCGCCATGCACGCTCCGGCCCCGCACGTTCTTTTTACAGACCGTGCCGGTGGTCAGGCAGCATCCTTGGTGTGGCTTCGGACGAAGTTCCACGGTGCGGGTGCGTTGGCGGCTTCGTACTCGTCCGCGATGCCGAAGACGCTCCCGCATCCTGGGCATTCCGCCCGGCCGAACAGGTGCGTCAGACCCCAGGCGAGCCGTTGCTGGCCATCCCGACCGGCCGACTCGTGCAACATCCTCCCGGTGCCGGTCAGTGATCATCAACCGGGCCGCCCGGCAGCGGTGCCAGCCTTCGCTGTCCCACCAAAGACGCCGCGTAGCCACCGCGAACGGCGTTGACCGGGCCGTCCAGGACGGGAGGCGTCGACGAAGGCGCAGTCGTCGAGGACGCGGCCCGCGCACAGTTGGAGGTGCCGGTACGGGGCGAGGGCGTCGGTCCTGATCCACCAGCGGTCCGCGTCGTGGACCAAGCGCAGCTGGGAGACCGAGTGCCCGAGGGGCGTGCGGGCCTGGTCCTGCCGCCCGCACGGCTCCGCTGCTGCGTCCGCCGGGTGGGCCGTTCCCGTCACTGCGGTGGGTGGCGGTAATGGGCGCCTCGGAGGACCAGGGCCGGGGTGTCCGGGTCGTACGCGCCGCAGGCGGTGGCGGACCACGGTGACCACTGCTGGGGCACCGAGTAGTAGGGCACCAGCAGCGGGCCGGTACCGCGTTCGGTCGCCTTTTCGGGCAGCAGCGCGGGAAGGACGTCCGGAAGTTGGCCGGCGAGTATCGCGTGGCGGCAGGTCAGGCAGGCGGGACGGCGGTCGGCGGCCGCCTCTCGGGCAGTGTGGGTGGGACGCTGGCGGCGCTTCCCGGCCTGGCGCAGGGGTCGGGTGGTGGCAGCGGGACCGTGGAGCGGGTTATAGAAGCAGCGGATCGCGGCCGGTTCCGGGCGGGCTCCGGTGTGCAGGGCGTGGGCCGCGGCGAGCCTCTCCACCGCCTGCTCGGCGAGCACCACGGCGGCGGCGAGGTCCGGCAGGTCGGTGTGCGGGTCGGTCATGGACTGGTCGAGCAGCCGACCGGCCGCCTCGTACGCCTCCAGCGCCCAGCGGTACGCACGATGGGCCGCGGACTCCTCGACGGCGAGGGTGAGTTCGGCGGCACGGAATAGCTCACCGGCAGCGGTCACCCGCTCAGCGGCGATCCGCGACAGCCGCTCGCGCAGCACCTCCCACTCCCGCAGCACCAGCTCCCGCTGCTCCCGGCCGACCCGACGGCGCCGATGACCGCGCGGCCGCTCCTCCCCCTGACTACCCAGCAGACTGACGAACCACCAACGGCGAAACACCGGTCCTCCGACGCGACGACTGTGAGCGACCGGATCATTCTGCGCCCGCGCCATCGCCCCCGGAACGGCGGGGAGCCGGCGGGGCATAGTCGCCGCGGTCACCGACCAGGCCAGGCCCTGCCCAGATGTCGAGGCGATGGGCGGATGCGGTGCCCGTACTGCCACAGGCGGGATGCAGCCGCTGCTACGGGCGACGAAGGTCTGCCGGCCCGAGGTGGGCAGGCGGCCGCATCGGTTCGACGTGACGTGGCGGTGCCGCAGCCCGGGCCGAGCTCGGTGGCTGCCCGGAGGGGCGGGTACGGCGACCTGGAGCTCGGGACCCGCCTGGTGGCGTGGCTCCGCGAGCAGGCCGACACGCCCGAGGGCCTGGTCAATGCCGCGGTCGACGTCGCGCCGAGCCGTCGCGACGGTCGGGAGGAGGAGCTGCGGGCAGAACTCGCCGCGCAGGGCCTTGACGGTCGGTCACCGGTTGCCGCCGCGGCGCGGAGAGCCGGGCGAACGCCTCGCCGGCCAGGGGCCGCTGCTGGACGCCTACCCCACCGATCGGTGGGGCAAGAACCAATGGAAAGATCGCCTCCGTCCTGATCGCTGGCGCACCTGCCAGTCACGCACACGCACAGTTCCGGGGGGAACGATGACGACGCGCGCCCACGTACTGTCCGCTGCCACGGCCCTGGCCGGGGCAGCGGTACTCCTGCTCGCCGGATGCAGCAAGGATGTGCCCGCCCTGAACTTCGGCTCCGCGCAGCCGTCGGGGACCCGGCTCGCCGCCCAGCCGCCGTCGGGTCGCTCGCTGCCGCTGGCCCAATGGCCGCACGGCTGCGAGGTGCTGAGCGACGCCGAGATCAAGGCGATCCTGCCCCAGGCCGGCAGCATCAAGCGACAGCCGGTCAAGGTCACCATCATCAACTTCGACCCGCTGTCCCAGGCGGACCCCGGCACTACGGGCGATGTGCCCGACGGCGGTTGCAAGTTCGGCTTCGGCCTGCCCGACAAGTACGAGAGCGACAGCAACAGCAGCATCACCCTGACCTTCACCGCCGCCGCCGATCCCGCGCTCGTCGCGAAGAGCTATGCCAAGGACCTGGCCCGCGCCCGTGAGGACGCCACCAAGTACCACAAGGAGTTCGAGGACCTCGGCGCCACGCTGGGCCCGCAAGGCTGCTACACCGACGACCTTGCCAGGGGCAACCTGACCTGTCACCAGGGACCGTACGAGTTCGAGGTGGGCGGCACCTCGACGGCCAGCGGCGTGGGAGAGTACCCGAAGGCGGACCGGAACTGGAGCGAGAAGGTGCTGCGCCAGGTTGTACGCACCGTCAGCGCGCGCATGCCCTGATGGGGCGAACCGGCCCGCTCGGCCTTCGGCCGATCGCCGGCAGCGGGTGGGCCGAGCGACGCCGCCCCGACCGGCCGCCGCCGGGCTCGACCTCGTGGACGCGGCAGCAGTGCGTTGTTCGATGCCGCCACCGAGAACCGCGGGGCGGTGACCTCTGACAGACGATCTTGACCGTTTTCCAGGTGACTTTGACCTCTCAGAGCAGGTAGGGGTGCAGCTCTACCTTGTCCGCTTCGACGCTGATCTCGATCCAGGCGCTGTCGGGCGGTGGCGGTGAGCCGACCTCGAACAGCACCTGCGAGTCACCCATCTCAAGGACCGCGGCGCCGTCTTCGGTCAGCTGGAGCCGTCCTCGCAGGAAAACCCAGCCGGCCTCCTCGCGCACCCCTGGCTCGGCAAGCGCGGCCGAGCGCGTGTTGCGGCCCCAGAGGACGTCCGCATCGACGGTCCATTCGATGTGGTGCCGGCCAACGGCGTTGTCCAGGTCACCGCGCCAGACCGCCACGGCGCTGCCGACGGGCGTGTTGACCCGGACCATCGGCAACCCCGACGGACCCAGCGGCAGCAACTCGGTACGCACCAGCACACCCCGATCATCCACCACCCGGCCGACGCGGCCAGCGGCCAGCCGGAGCAGAACGGTCGAGATCTCTTGGCAATCGGTCACGATCGCCGCGCGCCCGGGTGATGCACGCGCGTCGGCACGCCCGGGACTACGAACGCCTCGTCCAGGACTCCGAGTCGCTGATCACCTGGGCCGCGACCGTCTTGATGACCAGGCGCATCACCCAACGGCGGTCCAAGCGGTCGGGACAGCCGGCCTCCCGCGAGGCCCAGCGGGACCGATCGTTCTCACGGTCACCGCCACCGCCCTGGCAGCCGACCGGAGGGACCGTCAGGGCAGCGCTATGACTCGCCTCACACCAGACCGTGACACCGTGTCATCACTGCTGGTGTGTGCGGTAGAGGCCGGCCGCGCTGGCCGAATTCGTCAGGAATCTGTCATTGCCGCCACCCACGGTGTGGACACAGGCTGTGACGGTGTCTCAGCGACGAGTTGTTGTGGTGGTCTACCCCGGCGTCCAGGCCTTGGACATCGCCGGGCCCATTGAGGTGTTCGACACCGCCGGCCGACAGCGGCGGGACGACCGGGGCGGCTACCAGGTCGAGTTCGTTTCGGCGGCCGCGCCACGGGTCCGGACCAGCGCGGGGTTGGTGATCGAGGCGGAGCCGCTGGAGGCGGGCGAGGGACCGATCGACACGCTCCTCGTGCCGGGGGGTTGGAGCCTGCGCGAGGCGCTGGCCGACCGGGAGCTGGTGTCCTGGATCCGGCGGGCGGCCGAGCGCTCGCGCCGGGTGGTGTCGGTCTGCGGCGGTGCTTTCCTGCTCGCCGAGGCCGGCCTGCTCGACGGGCGGCGCGCCACCACCCACTGGGCCTACCGCGAGGAACTGGCCCGCCGCTATCCGAGGGTGACGGTGGAGCGGGAGCCGATCTTCGTCTGGGACGGCCGCTACGTCACCTCGGCCGGGGTGTCCACCGGGATCGACCTGGCGCTCGCCCTGGTGGAGGCCGACCACGGCGCGTCCCACGCCCTGGAGGTGGCTCGCTTCCTGGTGCTCTTCCTCAAGCGGAACGGCGGCCAGTCGCAGTTCAGCATCATCCTGGACGCCCAGCTCGCCGACCGGCCGCCGATCCGGACGGCGCAGGAATGGATCCTGGAGAACCTCGAACAACCGCTGCCCGTACCCGAGATGGCCGAGCGAGCCAACATGAGCGTGCGCAACTTCGCCCGGGTGTTCCGGCGCGAGGTGGGCACGCCACCCGGCCAGTACATCGAGCAGATGCGCATCGCCCGGGCCCGCAAGCTGCTGGAGTCCACCGAGTTGACGGTGAAACAGATCGCCGGCCGATGCGGCTTCGCCTCGACCGAGACCTTCTTCCGGTCCTTCGGCCGAACGCTGGAACTCACACCGAACGAGTACCGCCGGCGCTTCCAGACCCTGGTACCGGCCGGACTGGTCCTCGACGCCGTCCCGGGCGAGCGGAGTGCCACCTCGTGACCACCGACACCCGGGCGACCCCGCGGGCGCTCGCCCCAGCCCCCGCCCCCGCTTCCGCGTCCACCGCCGTCCGCGCCGTCGACCACCTGGCGGCCGTACTGGCCGAGTCCGGCGTCCGGCAGGTGTTCGGGATCGGCGGCGCGAACATCGAGGACCTGTACGACGCGCTGAACGCCACCGGCGGCGCGGTGCGCACCGTGATCGCCAAACACGAGTTCTCCGCCGTCACCATGGCGGACGGTCAGAGTCGGGCCACCGGGCGGCTCGGGGTGGTCGCGGCCACCTCCGGCGGCGGCGCGATGAACCTGCTGCCCGGATTGGCGGAGGCGCACGCCTCACGGGTGCCGATCCTCGCCCTTGTCGGGCAGCCGCCCACCGAGCTGGACGGGCGCGGCGCCTTCCAGGACTCCAGCGGACGGGCCGGATCCCTCGACGCCCGAGCCGTGTTCGGGTCGGTCAGCCGGTACTGCGCCCGGGTCGAGGCGGCCGAGGAGCTGCCGCGGCTGCTGGCGCAGGCGATGGCGGCGGCGTTCGGCACGCACCCCCGGGGGCCCGCCGTCCTGCTGCTGCCCAAGGACGTCCAGCAGGCGGCCCTGACGCCCCCTAGGCCCGCGCCACCGGCGCTCCCGGCCGCACCGCGAACGCCACCGCGGCAGCTGGACCGCGCGGCTGAGCACCTGCGGGGCGCCGGGCCGGTGCTGATCATCGCCGGCGAGGGGGTCGCCGCGGCCGGTGCGAAGGCCGAACTGGCCGACTTGGCGCGGAGGTTGGGAGCCTGGGTCGCGGTCGTGCCGGACGCCAAGGACGTCTTCGACAACGCCGACCGGCGGTTCGCCGGTGTCGTCGGAGTGATGGGACACCCGAACGTCCCGGACTGCCTGCGCAGGGCCGGGCTCTGCCTGCTGGTCGGCACCCGGCTGCCGGTGCTGGCCCGCGGCGGCCTGGAGCAGGAGCTGGCCGGCACGCCCGTGATCTGCGTCGATCCCGAGCCTCCGTTCGCTCCGTGCGCCCCCGGGCTGCACCTGTCCGGCGAGCTGGGCGACACCCTGCGCGGACTGGCCGCCCGGCTCGCCCCCGAGGTCCGGCCGGCCCCCGCGCACGCCGGACCGGTCCCGCTGGCCACCCCGCCCACCGGGGGCGGCCTCGGTCACGCCGAAGCGGTGGCGGCGGTGGCGCACGCGCTGCCCCCGGACGCCCACGTCTTCGTGGACGCCGGGAACGCCGGTGCCAGCGCGATCCACCGCCTCCCGGCCCCGCGGCGGGGACGGTTCGTGGTCGCCGTCGGGATGGGCGGCATGGGCTACACCTTCGGCGCCGGCATCGGAGCGGCGCTCGCCACCGGACGGCGCACGTACGTGCTTGCAGGTGACGGTGCGTTCTTCATGCACGGCATGGAGGTGCACACCGCCCTCGAGTACGCCGCGCCGGTCACCTTCGTGATCCTCAACAACAACGCGCACGCCATGTGCGCTATCCGCGAGCAACTGTTCCAGGGTGCCCCGCACCCCGGCAACCTGTTCCTCCCCTCCGACATCGCCGCGGGCGCGGCGGGCCTGTTCCCCACCTTGGAGGTGACCCGGGCCGAGACCGCCGAGCAGCTGCGCCGGGCGCTGCTGCGCAGCAACGCGGCCAGTGGCCCGGCCCTGGTGGCGCTGGACCTCGACCCCGCCGAGATCCCCCCGTTCCTGCCCTTCCTGTCCGTTCCGACCACTGCTGAGCACGAGGAGACCATCCATGATCGCCGCACCGTCCACGTCGGCTGACGCCACCCACCCGACCGGGGTCCCCGGGCTGACCACCGTGGAGAACACCTCCCCCGCCGACGTGGCCGCGTACTGCTCGGAGCTGACCCGCCCGGCCTACCCGCACCAGGAGATCTACGGGCAGTACTGCACGATCCACGAGTACGTCGACTGCCCGCCCGACGAGGCGTACGGGTACCTGAAGCAGGGTCACCACCTGGAGGAGTGGACCTTCAGCCTGCGCAACTTCGAGCCCGCCGCCACCCCCGGCCTGTGGGTCGGGGACGACCTGCTGGAGGCGGGCACCCGGATCTACTGCCGGGTCGAGACCAACGCCGAGGCCAGGACCGTGGACTTCCACTGCTCCTGGGACCAGGGCGAGCAGCTCTGGATGATCTACCTGATGCGGGTCGTCCCCGCCGAGCTGGTGCTGAACCGACCCGGCTCGGTGATCACCTGGACCAACTGCCGGCACCCGTTCTACGACGCCAACCCCCGCCCCGAGCTCGCCCCGCGCCCGGACCGGACCTGGGTGGGCGGCTTCTGGGACCTGTTCTACGCCGGCCACACGGTGGAGATGGCCAACCTCAAGGCGATCCTGGAGCACCGCCACCGCGGCGGCCTGCCGGTGAGCGTCCCGCCTCGCGCGGCGGGCGGCAGCACCGGCCCCGCGGTCGCCCGGTGAAGACGGTCAGCCTCACCGACGTCTCCGGCTACCTGCCCGGGGAGCCTGTCCCCGCGAGCTACTACACCGACTGCCCGGGCGCGGAGGACCGGCTCAGGGACAACCCGATGTTCCGCGTCCCGCCGCTGCGGCACCACGTGACCGGGGAGAGCAACGTGGACCTGGTGGAGCGGGCGGTGCAGCCACTCATCGAGCGGCACGGCCGGAGCGAGATCCGTTCCGTGGACGTGTTGCTGATGCACAGTCAGCTGCCCGACACCCCGTTCGTGGGCGCCGGCACCGAGGTCGCCCGCCGGCTCGGACTCAACCCGAGCTGGCTGATCGACGTCGCCAACGCGGGGTGCGCCTCCTTCGTGCACATGCTGGAACTGGCCCGGCAGATCCTGCGCAGCACCGAGGCCAGGACGGCGCTGATCTGCAACGCGCAGACGGCGGCCGGCCAGCTCTTCACCCAGTCCGAGGTGCGGCGCCTCGCCCAGGCGGCGATCCCCGGCGACGGCTGCGGCGTCGGCTACCTCACCACCTCGGCGAGCTCGCCCGTGCTGGAGCTGGTGTCCCGTCACATCGGCGCTTACGGCGGCGACATGACCGCGGTCCTGGACGACGGCCGCCGCTACTGGGAGCCGGGAAGGTCGCAGCTGCGGATCGGCTTCAGCGAGGAGGGAGTCAGCACGGTCCTGGAACGCGGCAACCGGCTGGTTCCCGAACTGGTCAGGGAGGTCTGCGACCGGATCGCCGTGCCCACGGAGGAGATCGACCTGCTGGTCACCAACCAGCCGAACCGCACCTTCCTGCACAACTGGCGCCGATCAATGGGCCTCCCCGCCGAGCGGCACCCCGACACCTTCGACACCTGCGGCAACCTCTTCGGCGCCGCCATCCCCATCACGCTGGACCGGGCGCTGCGGTCGGGGCGGGTGCACGAGGGCGACCTCGTGGTACTGGGCGGCTTCGCCCACGCCGGCGACTACGCGGCGGCGGCGGCGATCCGCTGGGGCGAGGTTGCCTGACGGTACGTCGCGTATCCGGAGGACCGCGTGCGCCGTGCGATGTCGGTGTGGACCAGGGCCGGGCCCGAAATCGAGCAGCGGGCGGTGCGAAGCCTTGGCGACGACCTCGAATCCGACCGGTGGGCCGAGCGCAACAGCGCCCTCGCCGACCTCGACGCGGCAGATCCGGGCCTTCGCCTGCTCATGGCGTGAACCGCGTCGAAGCGTCAGTGTCGTGCGCCTCCTGGAGGGCCCGCCGGTCCTGTGCGGTTCTGAGCGGGCATGGCACTGTGGACAGGGCCGGCGGCGCGACTCGGCATGCCCGGGTCGATCGCCCGCGAGCCCCTCTGGTCGATCTGCGCAAGCTCGTCCAGGGCGGGTGTCGCGGTCGGGGTCGTAGCGCTCATCCGGTCGCTTTCCCGGGTACGAAGGGCTCGGAGACCGCTTCCGGTCCCGGTATCCGTCCAGCTCGGAGCGCATGTCATGATTCCGGGGTGGCTCCCGTGACCGGCTCTCAGTACTTTCCGCCCACCGAACGCGTCGCTCTCGCTGAGCTGTTCGCCGCCGCGCGAGCGGGGCGGGGTGGGGCGGCAGTCGTTCGCGGCGAGGCCGGTATCGGGAAGACCACCTTGCTGCGCCATGCCACCGAAGGGCTGGAGGGCGTGCGGTTGTTGTGGGTGAACGGGGCCGAGTTCGAAGCGGAGTTCGCCTACGCGGCGGTGCACCAGCTCACCCGTTCGTTGCACGACCGCATCGGGCGGCTGCCCTGCGCACACCGGGAGGACCTGGCCGTGGCCATGGGGCTGCGGGACGGTGGCACACCGAGCCGCTTCACCGTCGGCCTCGGCTTGCTGGGCCTGCTGGCCGACGCCGCTGGCGAGGCGCCGGTGCTGTGCGTCGTGGACGACGCGCAGTGGCTGGACCGGGCGTCGGCGCAGGTATTGGCGTTCGTGGCCCGGCGGATCGCGGACGAGTCGGTGGCGATCGTGTTCGGAGTGCGTGAGCCGCACACCGTCGCGGAACTCGAAGGGCTGACGTCGCTGACGCTGTCCAGGTTGCCTGACCAGGCGGCCCGGGCCCTGCTGTCCATCCGCCTCCTGGGCCCGTTGGACGAGCGGGTCCGCGAACGGATCCTCGCGGAGGCACGCGGAAATCCGCTCGCCCTGCTGGAACTGCCGCGCCGGCTCGGCCCCGCCGGTATGGCCGGAGGGTTCGGCCTGCCCGCTCCGGTCTCGCCGGCCAGCCGCATCGAGCGTAGCTACCAGGAGCGGGTCTCCCGACTCTCCGAAGGCGCACGCACGCTGCTCCTCGTCGCGGCCGCGGAGCCGACAGGGGATCCGGGCCTGTTGTGGCGGGCCGCCGACGTGCTGGACGTGCCGCCGGAGGCCGGAACCGAGGCCGAGGCCACGGACCTGATCGCGTTGGGCGGGCAGTCCCGGTTCCGGCACCCCCTGGTGCGCTCGGCGGTGTACACGTCCGCGTCTCCGGCCGAGCGCCGCCGCGTCCACGCGGCACTCGCCGATGTCACCGATCCGCTGGCGGCGCCCGACCGACGTTCGTGGCACCGGGCACAGGCCGCCCCCCGTCCCGACGAGGACGTCGCGGCCGACCTCCTGCGCTGCGCGCAGCGTGCCCGGAGCAGGGGCGGTGCCGCAGCCGAGGCCGCCTTCCTGGAACAGGCGGCGGCCCTCACGGACGATCCGCGCCTGCGGGCCGGCCGTAGCCTCGCCGCGGCCCGGGCCGCGCTGGAGGCCGGCTCCTTCGAGACCGCGATCACGCTGGTCGAAGCGGCCGAGAACGGCGCGATCGACGGCGCCGGCCGGGTGGAGGCCGAACTCCTGCGCGGCCGGGCGGCATTCTTCCGGGACGGCGCGGCCGACGCGGTCGGCCATCTCATCAAGGCCGCCGGTCTCGATCCCGACCGGGCCCGGCTCCACCTGCTGGACGCCCTGCAGGCGGGGCTCGTCGTCGGCCGCGCCTCCGCAGCCGCACGCGACGCGCTCGAGGCAGCCCGGCGGGCCCCTGTCGCGGCGGGGGACCGCACCACGGCCGACGAGCTGCTGGACGCGCTCGTCGCCTACCTCGACGGCGACCTGGCAGCGGTCCCGAGGCTGCTGGAACTGCTGTCGAACGTCACCGATCCGTTCTGGACCGGGCGCTTGTCCCTCGCCGCACTGCTGGCCATCGAACTGTGGGACGTCGCCCTGGAGGACAGGATCGCCACCCGCGCCGTTGACGCCGCACGTGCCGGCGGAACGCTGATGACGCTCCCGGTCGGGCTCTGGATGCAGGCCATGGCAGCCGTCCAACGCGGTGACCTGCTCTCCGCCTCCGCCCTGAACAGCGAGGCCGACGCGATAGCCGAGGTGACGGGAGTCCCGCGTCACTGGTACGGCCGCCTGTTCGCCGCCGCGCTGCGCGGAGGAGCCGCCGAGGCGCAACCGCTGATCGCCCGGGTCCTGGCCGAGTCCCACGCGCGGCACAAGGGCATGCTGACCGCGACCGCCCACGCGGCGGCGGCCCTCCACGCCAACGGAACCGCCGACCACCGCGCGGCGCTGGCATCGGCCCGGCTTGCCCTGACAGACGGTGACGTCGGGGTCTCCAGCCTCGCACTGCCCGAACTGGTCGAAGCGGCACTGCGCTGCGGCGAGGACGACGCGGCCCGCGAGGCGTTCGCACGGCTGTCGGACCACGCCCGCGCGGCGGGCACCGACTGGGCGCTCGGCGTGCGCGCCCACCTCGCCGCTCTGCTGTCTGACGACCCCGGGCCGCTCCACGCCGAGGCAGTGGCACGGCTGGACGCCGCCGACCTGCGGCTGTGGCACGGCCGGGCCCTGCTCCACCAAGGGGCGTGGCTGCGCCGGGACGGCCGTCGACGGGAGGCGCGTGACGTTCTGCGCGCGGCCCACGAGCTGTTCACCGCGATGGGGGCGGAGGGGTTCGCCGAACGGGCCAGGGCCGAGCTGGTCGCCGCCGGTGAACAGGCCAGGTCCGCCGTGCTCGGGGTGATGGAGCTGCTGACCGGTCAGGAGTTGAACATCGCCAGGCTGGTGGCGACCGGTGCGACCTCCCGCGAGGTGGCCGACCGCCTCTTCCTCAGCCCCCGGACCATCGACGCCCACCTGCGGAGCGTCTTCAAGAAGCTCGACATCACCTCCCGCCGCCAGCTCGCCGCCGTCCTCGGCCAGGCGACGTAGCGCGCTCGTCCGACCGACCATGTGCGTGGGGGCGGGAGGGTGACCGGTTTCCCGGTACCCACCCAGGGGGACGCCCTCCGGCGCCCGTGGCGCGGACTGTTCCGCGGTGCCTCGAACACCGGCTTCGGCGACCCGCTTCCCGGGCGGGCGGCGGGAAGGGAACGAGGGCCTTCGGAGCCGGTGCGGCCCGGCGGGTCGTGCGGGGCCCGGTGTCGCCGCCGGTCTCGGTAGCCGTCCACGCGGGGATTAGGCAGTCGCCTAGGTGACTTTCGCCGATGAGGGGGCGTGGCCGGTCGGACGAGACTCGGTCCCATGAAGAACACGCCCTCGGGGATCGACCGGGCCGCTCCGGTGGTCGCCCGTCGTGAACTGCCGATCAGTGCCCCGGCCACCGCTGTCTGGGACCTGCTGACCTTCGTTCCCGACTGGCCGTCCTGGCAGCCGGACATCACCGAGGCCCGGGCGCTGACCCCGTTGACGCCGGGCGCGGTGTTCCAGTGGCGGACCGCCGGGCTGGACATCACCTCCACGGTGTACGCGCTCGAGGCACCCCGCCTGATCCTGTGGGGCGGCCCGTCCCAGGGCGTCACCGCCATCCATCAGTGGACCCTCACGCCTCGGGCGGGAGCGACCCTCGTCGCCACGGAGGAGTCCTGGGACGGCGCGCCCGTACGAGCCGACCCCGCAGGCATCGGGCAAGCGCTCGACCAGTCCCTGTTCCAGTGGCTCCTCCACCTGAAGTCCGCCGCCGAACGCGCCCCGCGCTGAAGGGCGCCGCACCCGCCCGGCGCGGAACGCCGCCGCCTTCCCCGTCCCACACCGGCTCGTCAAGGACTTCGCATGCGCAAACCGCCTCCCGGCGCCGTCCTCGCGGTACTGGCCGCCGGCCAGTTCACCGTCATGCTCGCCACCTCCATCGTCAACGTCGCGCTGCCGCAGATCCGTGACGGCGTCGGCCTTTCCGACACCGCCACCACCTGGGTGGTCAACGCTTACGGCCTGGCCTTCGGCGCGCTGTTGCTGGCCGGCGGGCGCGCCGCCGACCTGCTGGGCCGGCGCCGGGTGCTGCTCGTCGGTCTGGGCACGTTCGGGGCCGCCTCCGCCACCGCCGCGCTGGCCTCCTCGCCCGGTGTCCTCATCGCCGCCCGCGCCGCCCAGGGCGCCGGCGCGGCGGCGATCGCCCCCGCCGCCCTCGCCCTGGCCATGGGCCTCCGTCCGCCGGGCCCCGGCCGGAACAGGGCACTCGCGGTCTGGGGCGCGGTCTCCGGTGCGGGGGGTGCGGCGGGAGTGGTCCTCGGGGGGCTCCTCACCCAGGCGTGGGGCTGGCCCTGGATCTTCCACGCCGTGGCAATCGGTACGGTCGCGGTCCTGGCGGCGACGGTCCTGCTCGTCCCGTCCGCCGCCCCCGCGGACAGGGCCGGCTTCGACCTCGCCGGAACCGCTGCCAGCGCCCTGGCTCTGACCGCCCTGGTGTGGGGCCTGACCACGGCCCGCCGGGCCGGCTGGACCGACACCCGGGTCCTCGCCGCATTCGTCGCCGCCGCCGCACTCGCGCTGCTCTTCCTCCGGATCGAGCGCGGCGTCCCGGCCCCGCTGGTTCCCCCGCGCCTGTTCGCGGGCGGGAACGTGGCGGCCAGAAACCTCCTGATGGCCCTGTTCGGCTCGACGTGGATCGCCCTTTTCTACTTCCTTCCGCTCTACCAGCAGCAGGTCCTCGGCGAAGACTCGCTGACCACCGGGCTCGGCCAACTCCCCCTCGCGTGCGCCAACATGGTCGGTGCCGCACTCGCCCCCGCCCTCGCCCGGCGGGTCGGCAACCGGGCCGTGGTGGTCGGGGCCCTGCTGACCGAGGCGGCCGGGATGCTGTGGCTCTCCCGCATCAGCGCCCACGGCGGCTTCCTGACCGACGTCCTCGGCCCCAGTGTCCTCGTCGGAATCGGACTGAGCATCGCGTTCGTGCAGCTGACCGCCCTGTCCGTCGAGGGCGTCGCCGGGGCGGACGCGGGCCTGGCGGGCGGGCTGGTCAACACCACCCGCCAGGTGGGCGGCGCCGTCGGGCTCGCCGTCCTCGCGACCGTCGCAGGAACCGTCACCGCGCACGCCACCGACCACCAGCTCCACCTGGAGGCACTGACCTCCGGCTACCGCACCGCCTTCGCCGCCTCCGCCGCCGTCCTGGCCGCCACCGCCCTGCTCGCGGCCCGCCTGACCCGGCGCACCGCCCCCGCCACCACCCCGGACCCCGCTCCCCGGAGCGTCGTCCCCGGCCGGCACTGACCACCCGATCCACCACCAATCCCCCGGCACACCGACCGATAAGGAACACCGCCATGACCACCATCGACGAGGCCGCGCCCGTCATCGTCCGCCTGTCCACCGAGATCGACGCCCCGCTGGACCGGGTGTGGGCCCTGCACACCGGCATCGGCGACTGGCCCGTGTGGAACACCGACATCGACCAAGCCCGCCTGGACGGCCCGCTCGCCGAGGGCACCACGTTCACCTGGCGCACCCATGGGCTGGACATCACCTCCACCATCCACGAGCTGGTGCCCGGCGCCCGGATCGTCTGGGGCGGCCCCGCGCACGGCATCGACGGCGTCCACGTGTGGACCTTCGAGCGCACCGGCGACCGGGTGCTCGTGAGCACCGAGGAGTCCTGGAGCGGCGCCCCCGTGGAGGCGGACGCCGACCAGCTCGGCGCCGCCCTGCGCACCTCCCTGGAGAACTGGCTCGCCTGCCTGAAGAACCGTGCCGAACAGCGCTCCTGACGCTCCGCCACGCGCCGGCCGCTGCGCCGCCCGGCCCGCTCCCCCACGCCACCGCGCCGAGACCCCGAGGAACCGACCGTGATCGACAAGCCTTTCCTGACCGGCCACTACACCCCGGTCGCCGACGAGCTGACCGCCACCGAGCTGACCGTCGAGGGCACCCTGCCGCCCGAACTGACCGGTCGTCTGGTCCGCAACAGCCACAACCCGAAGCCCGGCGTCACCCCCACCCACTGGTTCAAGGGCAGCGGGATGGTGCACGGCGTCCGGCTGCGCGAGGGCCGCGCCGAGTGGTACCGCAACCGCTGGGTGCGCACCCCCGCGCTGGACGGCGCCCCGTACATGACCGAGAACGGCCCGGACCTGACCGCCTCCACCGCCGGCACCCACGTGATCGAGCACGGCGGCCGACTGCTGGCCCTGTGCGAGGCCAACTTCCCCTTCGAACTCACCAAGGACCTGGAGACGGTCGGCCCGTTCGACTTCGACGGCAAGCTGCGCAGCGCGATGACCGCGCACCCCAAGAGCGACCCGCTCACCGGCGAGCTGCACTTCTTCGGCTCCTCGCCCTTCCCGCCGTTCCTGGTGTACCACGTCGCGCACGCCGACGGGCACATCACCCACAGCGCCGAGATCCCCGGCGCCACCGCCTCCCTGAAGCACGACTTCGCCGTCACCCGCAACCACGTGGTCTTCGTCGAGGGCACCGTCACCTTCGACCCCGCCGAGCACTCCGGCATCCCGTACTCCTGGCAGGACGCACAACCCGCCCGGATCGGCGTCATGCCGCGCGGGCCGCAGGGCGCCGCCGCCGTCCGCTGGTTCCCGATCGAGCCGGGAAACATGCTGCACGTCGCCAACGCCTACGAGGACGCCGACGGCCGCATCGTCCTGGAGGGCCCGACCGTCGACCGCGAGGGCTTCCAGCTGTCGTGGAACTGGTGGGTCGGCGCCCCCGGCCGCGGCAGCGAGCCCAACACCCGCTCCTACAACCGCCGGTGGATCGTCGACCTGGCCGCCGGCCGGGTGCAGGAGCTCGTGATCGACGACCTGCCCATCGAGTTCCCCACGCTCAACGAGGACTACCTCGGCCTGGAGAACCGCTACCAGTACGCGATCTCCTTCCCCGATCAGGACGGCTTCGGCGGCTACGGCATCGTCAAGTACGACCGCAGCACCGGGGAGCGGCGCATCCACCAGGCCGGCGACGCCCGGCTGCCCAGCGAGGCGGTGTTCGTGCCCGCGGCCGGCGGCACCCGGGAGGACGACGGCTACCTCCTGACCGTGGTCTCCGACCTCAAGCAGGACGCCTCCCACCTGCTCGTCCTGGACGCCGCCGGCCTCGACCGGATCGCCACCGTCCACCTCCCGCGACGGGTGACCGCCGGCATCCACGGCTCCTGGATCCCCGACGGCACCCTGTGACGAACACCGGGACGGCCACCGCCCCGGGGACGCGCCCAGCAGACCCACACCTCCCACGAAAGAGCACAGACTTGCGCACGCTCACCACAGCCCAAACCGCGGCCGTCACCGCGGCCGTCACCGGGGCACTCCTGCTGACCACCTCCGCCTCCGCCTCCGCCCTCACCACGGACCGCCCCACCGCGACGGCCGAGACGAGCGCGAAGCACCCGGGCGACGTGCAGATAGACCAGCAGGCCCCCGTCATCACCCGCACCGAGATCCTCATCCACGCCCCGCTGCGCACCATCTGGAACATCCAGACCGACGTCGGGAACTGGCCCGCCTGGCAGCCGAACGTCGAGAGCATGACCAAGGAAACCCCCGGCCGTCTGCGCCCCGGCTCGGTGTTCCGCTGGAGCACCGAAGGCCTCGACATCACCTCCACCGTCAAGCAGGTCGTCCCCGGCAAGCGCCTCGTCTGGGGCGGTCCCGCCCAGGGCATCACCGCCGTCCACGTCTGGACCTTCACCCCCACCCGCGACGGCGTCCTCGTCCACACCGAGGAGTCCTGGACCGGCGAGCCGGTCACGGCCAACCAGGCCGTGCTCCAGGCGGCCCTCGACAACTCCCTCCACCACTGGGTCACCAACCTCAAGCACGAGGCCGAGGCACAGGCCCACCGCTGACCCACCAGCCCCTTCCTCGGCCCGGACCGGCAGCCGCCCGGTCCGGGCCGAGGCCGCCGTTCCGGCTCGGCCGGTTCCCCGCCGGGGCGGCCGGCGGTGAGACGATGGAGGAGCGGCTACCGTGCCACCGGCCATCGCGCCTCGGAGCGAGGGATGATCATGGTCAAGGGAAGGCGGAGGCCGGCGGTGGACGGGACAACCCCGCCGTCGGCGTGTGGCGGAGTCGCCCGCTGGGTGAGCTGACATTGCGCTGCCGCTACGCGGCGGTGGTGAGGTCGGCAAGGTGGGGTGAGGGGGCTGCTGCCTGCCCATCAGGCGGGGGTGTAGCCGCGGTTGTGGATGTGGTCGTGGGTGAGGTGGGTGAAGGCGCGGGCGGCGGCGCTCTGGTAGGCGTTTTCGCGCTGGAGGAGGGCGACGGTGCGGGCGGGGAGGGCGGGTTCGAGGGGGATGGGGGTGAGGTGGGGGTGGTCGTGGGTGATGGCGTCAGGCAGGACGGTGGCCAGGGTGGTGCGCTGGACGATTTCGGTCAGGGCCTGGATGGAGTTGGCTTCCACCGCGATGCGCGGCTGCACCTTGTGGGTGGTGAAGTAGGCGTCGATGTGGATTCTAGTGGCGAAGTCACCGCTCAATAGGGCGAGTTGGCGTTCGGCGAGGGTCCGTACGGGCAGTGGTTCCCGTTCGCCCGCGTCGGGCCGGTCGGCGCCGGTGACGAGGCTGAGGGTCTCGGTGAACAGGGCGGTGGCGGTGATGCCGGGCAGGTGGGGACCGTGGAAGGCGATGCCGAGGTCGAGGTCGTCGGCCAGCAGGCCGGCTTCGATGCGGTCCTGGGTCATTTCCCTGATGTCCAGGGTGATGCCGGGGTGGCGGGTGTGGAGTTCGGCGGCGAGGGGGCCGATGAGGTAGGCGGTGAAGGTGGGGGTGAGGGCGAGGCGGAGGTGGCCGCGGGAGAGGTCGGCGACGTCCAGGACGGCGCGTTCGGCCGCCGCCAGGTCACGCAGGGCCCGGCGGGCGTAGTGCACGTAGGTCTCACCGGCGTCGGTGAGGCGTACGGTGCGGCCGGTGCGGTCCAGTAGCTGGGCGCCGACGGTGCGCTCGAGCTGCTTGATCTGCTGGGAGAGGGTGGGCTGGGAGATACGCAGGTCCTCGGCGGCGCGGGTGAAGTTCGCGTGCTCGGCGACCGCGAGCAGGTACCGCAGGTGACGGAGTTCCAAAGCCATACCCGCAACTATAGATGGCATCGATTATTGGCATCGGTATTGAGTCTTGGACGCTATAGGTGCTGGACGGGCATGGTGGATCTCGTCAGCCCCACGGGGGCCGGCAGCCACCGAAGGGAGTGACCATGCACAACCTCACCGAGGGCGTCGCGCGTTTCAGGCGGGATGTCTTCCCGGCCAAGGCGGAGCTCTTCGCGCGCCTGGCGACCACGCACCGGCCGACGACGCTGTTCATCAGCTGTTCCGACGCCCGTGTGGTGCCCGAGCTGATCACCGGCTCCGAGCCGGGCGAGCTGTTCGTCATCCGCACCGCCGGAAACCTGGTGCCCGCCTACTCGCCCGGCATCGACGGCATCGCGGCCAGCATCGAGTACGCGGTCGCCGCCCTGGGCGTCAGCGACATCGTCATCTGCGGCCACTCCGCCTGCGGCGCGATGACCGCCCTGGCCGACAGCCACGACATGGGCGCCCTGCCGACGACCGCCGACTGGCTGCGCCACGCGGATGCCGCACGGGCCCGCACCACCACGGCCGGGGTCGACGCACTCGTACGCGGCAACGTCCGCGCCCAGCTGGCGAACCTGGTCACCCACCCGTCGGTGGCCCGCGCCCTGGCACAGGGCACGGTCACACTGCACGGCTGGTGCTACGACATCGGCAGCGGCACCGTCGAGGAACTCGACGTCGTGAACCCCTTCGCCACCGCAGCCTGACCCCTTTCCCACCGATTTCCCCCCAGCTTCACCCTTCTCGAAAGGAAACCCTTCTCATGGTGCACGCCCAGTTCGACAACACCGCCCGTCAGGCCCTGGCCGTCAAGGCCGTCGACGCCAAGGTGCGCAAGGACCTCACCTGGCAGCAGATCGCCGACGCCGCGGGCCTGTCGGTCGCCTTCGTCACCGCCGCCGTCCTCGGCCAGCACCCGCTGCCGGAGCAGTCCGCCAAGGCGGTCACCGAACTGCTGGGTCTGGACGCCGACGACGCGATGGTGCTTCAGACCGTCCCGATGCGCGGCTCCATCCCCGGCGGCATCCCCACCGACCCGACGATCTACCGCTTCTACGAGATGCTCCAGGTCTACGGCACCACGCTCAAGGCCCTGGTCCACGAGCAGCTCGGGGACGGCATCATCTCCGCGATCAACTTCAAGCTCGACTTCAAGACGGTCGAAGACCCCGAGGGCGGCAAGCGCGCCGTCATCACCCTGGACGGCAAGTACCTGCCGACCAAGCCCTTCTGATCCGGCCGCTCCGGAAACCAGCCCCGGGGGCGGGCCCACGGCGACGGCGCCGCCGGCCCGCCCCAGCCCCCTTCATCTCCGCCTCGCCCCAGCGGGCGGCCGCGTCCGCCCTCCCCGGGAGGAATCCTCATGGACTTCGAACAGCGCACCATCGACATCGCCCGCAAGAACGTCGAAGAGGGCGGCCGCCCGTTCGCGACCGTCATCGTCAAGGACGGCGAGATCCTCGCCGAGTCCCCGAACCTGGTCGCGCAGACCAGCGACCCGACCGCGCACGCCGAGATCCTCGCCATCCGCGACGCCTGCACAAAGCTGGGCACCGAACACCTCACCGGCACCACCATCTACGTGCTGGCCCACCCCTGCCCGATGTGCCTGGGCTCGCTGTACTACTGCTCACCGGACGAGGTCGTCTTCCTCACCACCCGCGATGCCTACGAACCGCACTACGTCGACGACCGCAAGTACTTCGAACTCGACACCTTCTACGGTGAGTTCGCCAAGGACTACACCGAGCGCCGCCTGCCCATGCGCTACGAGGAGCGCGACGCCGCGGTGGACGTGTACAGGTTGTGGCAGGAACGCAACGGCGGCGAGCGGCACGTGGCCGGCGCCCCCACCGCCTCCTCCGCAAGCAGCCACGATGCCTGACGTGATCGAGAAGGTGGCATGGATCCGGCTGGACGAGGGCCGGCTGCTGGCCACCCGCACCCGCGGCCGCGAGGTCTTCTACCTGCCCGGCGGCAAGCCGGAACCCGGCGAAACCCATGAACAGGCCCTCGTCCGAGAGATCGCCGAGGAACTCGGCGTCACCCTGGACGCGGCCGCCCTCACACCCCTGCTGCTCGTGGAAGCCCCCGCCGACGGCAAACCGGCGGGCACGGTGGTGCGCACCTTCTGCTACGCCGCCGACGGCGCGGGTGAGCCCGCGCCCTGCAGCGAGATCGCCGAGATCGCCTACCTCACCCACGGCGACCACCCGCGCGCCAGCCCCGCCGCCCGGGAGGTCCTGGACCGACTGGCCGCCACCGGCGAACTCCGGCGTCGGTAGCCAGCCTCCGGAGCACTCCTGAAAGATCTACTGGTGAGGTCGCGTATTCAACTGTCGCCAGTTCCTCTGCTGTCCAGCCGGATGGTGACCGTAGGTGGTCACCGACGCTTTCTGGCTCCTGGTTCATTCCGGGTTCGGACAAGCGCTGCGTTACGTCTTCACCCACATGATCGAGGAGTACGCGCGTCACAACGGCCATGCCGACCTGCTGCGCGAAGCGATCGACGGAGTCGTCGGCGAGTAGGAGGAGCCGAGCAAAACGTAGAGCGTCCGGGGCGGCGGACGTCCCTGTGGCAAGCCTCGAGACGCAGGGCCCGGGCACTACGCAGCAAGCAGCCGCGAGATGAAGACAGCAGTGCGGAGAACGGTCAGAAGAGCTGTGGCAGAAGCAGACCGAACGAATACGAACGGCCATGGCCTATGCCGTACGTCAGCGCAGTCACGAACGCCGCCGGGTCAGTCCCGGAGGAGCGGCCGCTACGGTGACTGCCTGTCACGTCCCCGGCGGCGGACAGCTGGAATGCGCACAGCGGTGGTGAGGCGGTATCTCCGCGTGCGAGGCGGGTAGGGGGGCGGGGACGGGTGCCGGAGCGGGGAGGAATCGGTGGTGTCCGAACAGC
Source organism: Streptomyces sp. SP17BM10 (assembly GCF_036322405.1). NCBI lineage: Bacteria > Bacillati > Actinomycetota > Actinomycetes > Kitasatosporales > Streptomycetaceae > Streptomyces > Streptomyces sp. SP17BM10. The sequence goes on from NZ_JAQYXB010000424.1 coordinate 25,521, forward strand.
ACAGGGCGGTGGCGAGATACACCTGGCGCGGCCCGAGCTCGGCGGTGCCGAAGTGTCTTGTGTACTGGGTCGAGGGCGAGCCGATGCCCGACGGTGCCCGCAGCCAGGAGCCCTGGCGGTCCATTCGTGACTGCAGGGCGGACAGCGTCCGGGTGATGACGACACCGGAGGAGGTGGACGCCTGGCGTGACGCCGCCGTCGCCTACATCGCAGAGACGGAGGCTGCGGCCGACGAGCTGTGGCAGGCCATGGCACGGTGGGCACCTCGGCGGCGGCTGGCACGGACCCTGCCCGGGGCCGGCGCGCGAAGGGCGCGCCGTCGGCGCAGCGCCGAGGAGGCGTACGCGACCCGGATGGCGGCTGCCGCCGCGGCCTACCGGCCGGTGCTGGAGCAGATCGAAGCGCGGACAGCCATCGTGCGGGAGGAGGAGCGCGTGGCCCGCGAGCGGGCTGCGGCCCGCGAGAAGGCCGACCGGGCCGTCCGGTACGCCGTGTTCCAGGAGTGGAAGAAGCGACAGGCCGCCGCAGCGCAGGCCGCCGATCTGCGGCTCTTGGCCTGGGAGTTCGATGCGGACGTCCTCCGCGTGATGGTGCACGACGTCGCCAGCCACACACAATCTCCGTTAAATGCCCTGGAGTTGGCGAAGATCCTGGTCGTCCTCCATGGTCGCGGGTGCAGCCGGGTGGCCTGGGAGCCGGCGGCCCGCCGCCGCGTGGAGGAGACTGCGGGCGCCGGAACCTTCCCGGGCTGGTGGCGGGATCTGCTGTGCGCAACGGTGAACGCCCGGGCGCGGCACGCTGCGGAGCAGGAGATCGTCGCCACGGCTGAGCGCGTCGGAGGGGCCCTTCTCGCGGCCGGGAATCCCGGCATGGAGACCTACAGCGCGGGCTCCTCGGAGTTCGTGACCGGGTGGCCGGTGGTCCTCGACTGGCCGGAGCGCCTCCCGCCACTGGCCGTCACCCCTCCACCGCTTCCGTGGGCGGACCCGGCGGATCGTTGGCGGCTCCGGTCGTACGGCGGCCGGCCATCCGACCGCAGTACCCTGACGCTCACAGTGGGCGGTTGGCCGCCCGATTCGGTGCGGTTCGCCGAACTCGGAACCGAGACCGTCTACCAAAGCTTCACCCGGCAACGGTGGCGTACTGTCGCACCCGCGTTGTTCGCCCGCATCCTGCTGGATGACACGATGGCCCATCGCGGCCCCGGGTATCCGAAGGAGTTCACCCTCCGCATCGCCGAACACGCCGACCCCCGCCAGTTCGTACCGTTCGTATCAGCACTCGCCGGGACGGTGATCACCGCGCTATTGGACGTCGCCTGCCGCAACGACACCCCGTTATGACGTGAGGTACCGGTACCAGGGGTGACCCTCGCACTCCGGACTGTCATCCAGTAAGGTCCGGTCGGCTCCGTCCCCGGCCTCCTTGGGACGGGCCCCGGTCGCCTACCGGGCCCGCCGGTGTTCCGGCGCGGCCGGGGTGGCTGGGGTGCTGGGCGAGGGCGGCGTGCAGCGTCGCGCCGGCCTCCCCATGCCTCGGCGTGCACGACGGGCTCCGGCTCCTCCCCGCGCCCGACGCCACCATCGACGAAGTCCGGCCAAGCCCAGGGGCGTGGGGTTCAGCCGGGGATGAGGCCGTCGTCGCTGAGCATCTGACGCACCAACAGGCCAAGTCCTTCTCGCCGCAGTCCCGTTCGCCGTCGTGCGCACCCGCCTCACCTTCCTCGCCGACGCCCGGCGCCGGGGCGATGCCTACGGGCCGTTCGACTTCATCCCGGGGATCACCCACCGCTTCGCCGAGGGCCGCGAGGGCACGGTGCGCCCCGAAGGCCTGCTCTACTACACCCGCACGACCGCGGACGGCGCCCAGGTCACCAAGCTGGCGTTCGTCGAGGTCGACCCCGGCACCATGGGCGGGCCCCGGCTGGCCGCCAAGCTCAACGCCTACGCCCGCTACTGGGCCACCACACCGAGCCCGGCTGCGCGGTGCGGGCGGCGCTGGCCGACGGCACCCTGGCGCAGCGCCGGATAGACAGCTACCTCAAGCTCCAGCGCGAGAGCGAGTGGATCGCCTCGCGCACGGACGCCCGGGTGGCCAAGGCGCGGCTGCAGAAGTGGAAGACGATCACCAAGTCGATGCGGGCCGCGGGAGGTCCGGTGAAGCACTGACCGAGGAGTGGCCGGAGGCAGGCCTCCGTCGGCCGGCCTCCACCGGGTCCGCCCGCCCGGCTCAGCGGAGGTCGGCCTCCAGGCGGAAGCGCTGCAGGACCACCGGGGTGCCGTCGTCCACGGTGAAACCCGAGTCGTCGAGGGCGGCGAGCATCTCCGGGCTGCACCAGAAACGCTCGTGCGTCGCACGCCACTCCCCCTCGCCCTCGTCCAGGGCGTGCTGCAGGTCGACCTCGGCGCGCGGGACCACACGGATGTCCGTGGTCTCGATCACCGCGACCCGGCGGCCGTCCGAGTCGAGGACGGCGGCCCGCTCGCCGGGCTGCGGCAGGGGTTCGCGCTCGTGCTCGTAGTCGGCGACCGGCCCGGTGGTGCTGGTCTTGGCGCCGCTGAGGACGGCCGCGACCACCCGGTCGCGCAGCGGGCCGGGGAACGCGAACTCCGCCGGGGGCAGGGCGACGACCCGCGGGTCGTCCGGGCCGGTGCAGCGGTGGTCGGCGGGCTTCTCGCTGATGGGGCGAGCGTAGCCACGGGCCCGCCGGAGGGCCCCCACTTTTCGGGTGGTGCGATTGGCCGTCCTCGACGCGCACACCCCGTTGCTCAGTGTGATGATCCGCTTACGAATGGTCGATTCTCCTGGGAGATGGACGTGAAGAGGCGTTTCACCGCTACGGCCTTCCTGCTCGCCCTGCTGGCGAGCATCTCGGCGACGGGCACGGCCCGGGCAGTCCCCGTCACGCCACCCGTGGCCTCCGACTGCTCGCATGACGTCACCGACGCGTTCAACACCTGGCTGGCTACGGTGCCCGACGGGGCGACCATCCGCCTGGCGCGCAACGGCTGTTACCTGACCAACGGCTCGATCACCTTCACCCAGCGGAGGAACATCACCATCGAGGGCAACGGCGCGACCGTCAAGGCCACTGTCGACGCGCCCGTGAGTACCAACCGCGCGCGGCTCTGGTTCGACCGCGGGGGCGGCTTCGTCGTCCGTGATCTGACCCTTCAGGGCACGAACCTCTCCGAGCACTGCGCGGTGGTCGCCCAACCCTCCTGTTACGACTCGGCCCGGGAGCACGACGCCGGGGTCAAGATCGGGGGTACCGACGGCGTTCTGCTCGAACGGCTGCACATCGAGAACACCTGGGGCGACGCCGTGGAGCTCTTCTCCGGCGGAACGTGGGACGGGCAGGGCAACGGAGCCGTGGCGCCGCGCGATGTCACCGTGCGCGACTCCACCGTGCACACGACCGGTCGGCACGCGTTCTCGTGCGACAACTGCCACAACTACGTGATCGAGCACAACGACGTGAGCAACGTCGGGTACTGGATGACCGACGTGGAGATCGAGGGCGCGGTGTGGACCGGGGACGTGACGCTCGTCCGGAACACCTACCGCGATGTCTACCTCGGGCTGCTGGCTGCGGCGAGCGACTACGGCGTGAAGCCCGGTCCGTTCATCCTCCGGGACAACGTCCAGACCAGTGACCCCGTCACCTGTTACCCCCCGGTCTACATCGCTCCGCCGACCAATGAATACGGTCCGGCGCGGGTCACCGGGAACTCCCTGAGATCGTTCGGCACCACGATCGCGCTCGGCAACGTCTCCCGGGCCGATGTCTCCGGCAACACCACCACCATCCAAGCCGGCGGGTGCGGTTTCGCCGCCGGGGTCGAACTCGTCGACGTGCCGAGCGGCGAGGTCGTCCACAACACGTTCATCGGCGCGGATGCCGTCGTGCAGAACTACTCGTCAACGGTCACCGTGTGCGGCAACCGTACGACGGCGACGGGCCCGTACGACAAGCCGGTGCCCTGCGGCAAGGTGTAGACGGGTCCGCGGAGGGTGGCGCCGTGGCGGGGGCCCGGGAAGGAGCCGGTGACCGGCCGGTCCGCCCGCGTGCCGGTGGCCGTTCCCTGACCGGCCGGTGCCGGTCGCCCCCTCGGCCGGCACCGGCCGCGCCCCCGGGAGAGCTTCTTTCCGGGGTGGCCCGACAGGTACTTCGTGACCGTGCGGCGGTTCAGCACGGTCTCTTTCGCGATCTGCCGCAGGCTCATCGCCCCGGAGTCGTGAAGCGCGCGGTACCGCCTCAACTCCAGCCAGCGATGCGGGTCCGACGCCACCGTCAACCGCCCCTCTGTCACCCGTACCGACAGCAGCAGGCTCACGGACAACGGTCAGTCACCGCATTAACTTTGGCGCACAGTCACCCGTACCAGGTGGTACACGTTGACTCGTACGCCGGCGATCGAGGGCACTCCAGCCTCATAGACCCGATTGCCAACGTCTACGCAGGGTGACCATGTCGCCGGGTTCAGCGCCCCCGATTGCTCACGGAACACCGACACGAGTAGTGCGCATTGGGAGCGGATTCGCGGGTTTTCGCAGGACCCAGCGCTCATCGAAGCGTGGACCCTACACGGCTGCTCCGGGCCGCCGGGGCACGGGCCCCGCGTTTCGGACCACCTCTCGCCCCCAACGACCACCGCCGCCGATGACGCCCGATCAGCCGCCGTGACGGCCCCGCCCGCCCGGGAGTCTCAGCGGGTTTCGACGGCGGTCATCCCGAACAGCACCAGCCCGGCGGACCACGCGTCCTCCAGCCTCCGGGCGAAGACCGCCTCCCGATCCAGGTAGGGCCAGGTCAGCACGTCGGCGGGCCAGGTCCCGGGCGGCACCACCATCACCAGCACACCTCCCCGCTCTTCGGCCGCCGCCAGCCACCCCGGCGAGAGCACAAGCGGCGCCTGCGGCTCCCAGACCCGCAGGCCCCCGACGAGTACCAGCCGCCTCATGAACCCGCCACCGACCTCGACGACCCCACTCGAGCCCGGCGGCTCACCCGAGGCGACGACGAACCCGCTGTCCACCGCGGCCTCCGCCAGGTCGGCATGGAGCCCGGCGCCGACCTCCACGATCAACTCCGCGAACGGCGGACCGTCCACCGCCTCGCGCACCGCCAGCACCCACACCACCGGCGCCTGGCGCCGGCCCCGGTCCCGGTCCCGCTCCTCAGCCACACCCCTTCAACGAGCCACCCGCACCGACCGCGCACGCATCACCCGATCAGCCGCCCTCCGAGACCACCCGACCGCACTTTGGACAAGCCCGGCCGCCGGCCCGGCCGTAGAGTCCGAAGACATGGCCAGCACGCCGTCCCCCTTCGACGCCATCGCCGACGAGCTCTACACCCTCCCCCCGCAGGACTTCGTCGGCGCCCGCAACGAGCACGCCGACAACCTCAAGAAGACCGACCCGCAACTCGCCAAGCGCATCCGCGCACTGCGCCGCCCCACCCTGGCCGCGTGGGCCGCCAACCTCCTCGCCCACCGCCACCGCGACCTGGTCCAGCAACTGCTGGACCTCGGACAGGCCCTGCGCGACGCCCAGGAACACCTCGCCGGCGAGCAGCTGCGCACCCTCGCCGAGCAGCGCCGCCACCTGGTGCGGGCCCTCACCGGGCAAGCCGAGCAGGACGCGACGGCCACCGGCCACCCGCTCGGCGCGGACGCGGTCGCCGACCTCGACCGCACGCTGGGCGCCGCGCTCGCCGACCCGGACGCCGCCCGCGCCCTGGCCGAAGGCCGGCTCACCACCGCACTGGAGCCGCCCCTGTGGCCCGGCGCCGCCCCGGGCACACCGGCCTCCGGGCACCCCGGCGTCCCCGTCGCGGCCGAAACCGGCCACGGTACGAGCGCGCCCGTCGGCCGGGCCCGGCCGACCGCACAACGCCGGGCAGCACCCGGCCCCGAAAGGACTCCCCACCGGGAGGAGCCGCCCACCGACCAGGCCGAGACTGAGGCCGAGCGGCAGCGTCTTCGCGAGCAGGAACGGGCCGTGCAGATGGTGGCCGAAGCCGAGCAGGCCGAGCGGGAGGCCGCCGCACGCGCCGCCGGTGCCCAGCAGGCGCTGCGCGACGCCGAGTCGGACCGGCAGCGGGCACACGACGACGCCGAACACGCCCGGACCGCGCTCGCCGCGGCACGAGAACGCGAAGCCCACACCCAGAAGAAGCTCACCCAGACCGCGAAACGCGTGCGGGCCGCCGAGCTCGCCGCACGCACCGCCCAAGATCAGGCCGTCCAGGCCCGCAGGACCGTACACGACGCCGCCGAACGGCTGCGCCGCCTGGACCCCGGCCGACGTGACGGTCACGTCGGCTGAGCCCACGACTTCAACGCCGATGACTTCGAGGCGCTCCACCTGAAGGACAAAGGCGGCCGAGCGCGGCCTGCCGTTCTCGACGTGGAGCCTGGCCAAGCTGGCCGACTTCCTGGTCGCCGAGGGGGTGATCGACGACATCAGCCACGAGGGCCTTCGGGTCCTGCTCCGCGAGGAGGGCGTCTCCTTTCAACACGTGAAGACCTGGGAGCCCTCCCGCGACCCTGACTACGCCGCCAAGAAGGCCCGCGTCGAACACCTCTATGCGATCGCCGACGGCGAGGTCATACCCGAGGACGGCGAGCTCGAGGACGACGAGCAGCGCCTCCGCCGGGGCTGCTCTCGAACATGTTGTTACCCGCGTATGAAGAGCGTTGGCAGCCCCGAGGTGTTCGCCGGGATCGGGCAGCTGCTCAAGGCGGTTCAGGCCGGGGGTGTCGACCCGCGCCTGCTGTCCGTGATCCACTTGCGCGTCACCCAGATCACCAGCTGTGCCCCGTGCGCGTACTCGGGGGACATGTTCAACCGGATCAACCACACGGCCCGGGAGCAGGCCGGCAAGGCCTGGTGAGGCAGGACCGCAGAAGGTCGGGGGCAGGGCATCCGCTGATGACCTGCCCCCGGTTCAGTTGCTAACGGCTACCTCAGCAGGTGGGGTAGCCGTTCTGGGCGGTCCAGTAGTCCAGCGCCGCCCAGGTCTGCGGGCCGACCTCGCCGTCCACCTGGAGGTTCTTCATACACTGCTGGAAGGTGATGACGGAGTTGTAGGTGGCCTGGCCGAACACCCCGTCGATGACGAGCTGGGTGCGGCCGTTGGGGTTGAGCGAGTAGTTCAGCTCGCACTGGAGTGCCTTGACGGCATCGCCGGTGGCGCCGGCCTTCAGCAGCGGCTCGTTGTTGCTCCAGCCGGAACAGCGCGACGCCTCGGCGCTCGCGGTGCCGGCGGCGGCGACGGTGCCGCCGAGGAGCATGGCTGCGGTGGCCAGCCCGATGATGATTTTGCGCATTGAAGGTTCCCTCCCGTTGGCCGCGCCTTACTCGTCAGCGCGGCGTGTGCCTCGAACCTAGCCACCAAGTGGGCCGCCAAAGGTGTCCAATTGAGCGCCACATTATTGGTCCACTTTGGGCGCCCGGGCTCGCTCACCCGGGGAGGCGGGAGCCCAGGACGTCGATCTCGCAGCCGGCGCGGACGGGCCGTAGCCGTGCTTGGCCAGCCGGCGGACGGCGATCGGGCCGCGGGAGGACCACCAGGCGCGGATCGCCTCGACTTCGGCACGACGTAGCCGCTGCCGATTTCGGCATATGCAGGAAGAGCCCATACGCGTGATTACCGATTGGCTCACCAAATTCCCCACCTTCTACAGTACGGAACGATTCGATCACCTGAGGTAACGGAAGCGTGTGGGGAGGAAACGTTCATGCCCGGAACGCAGGTGCTGCGTGCGTACCGGTTCGCCCTGGACCCCTCCGATGCCCAGCGTGCCGCCCTGTCCCGCTATGCCGGGGCCTGCCGGTGGGCCTACAACTACGCACTCGCCAAGAAGACCCGATCCCACCAGGCCTGGGCGGATCGTCGGGCCGCTTACCTCGACGCGGGGCTGAGCGAAGCCGAGGCGAAGGAGCGGATCAAAGCCGACGGCGCCGAACTCACCGACCGGATCAAGGTGTGGGACCACCACCGCAAGAGCCTCGCACTCACCGTCACCGGCATGCCGCCGCTGCCCGCGATGCAGCCCCCGGCCGGTCAGGAGGCCCTCGCCCGCCGGCTGGACGCCGTGCGCGCGGACGCCACCGGTACCAGTCGTGGACGCGAGCTGCTGGCCGAAGCGCGCGCAACGGTGAACGCGCTCAAGGCCGAGGCGTTCAGCGCCGGGTTCCGCACGCCGACCGCCATCGACACCAGCGCGCTGTGGCGCATGGAGCGGGACCGGCCCAGGGAGGAGGGCGGCAGCCCCTGGTGGACCGAGGTCAACGTGTACTGCTTCACCGCCGGCTTCGACCGCGCGCAGGTCGCCTGGAGGTACTGGCAGGACTCGCTCGCCGGCCGCCGCGCCGGCCGCCGCCACGGATACCCCCGGTTCAAGAAGAAGGGCCACGCCGAATCGTTCGCCCTCTTCCACGACGTGAAGCGGCCGATCATCCGCCTGGAGGGCTACCGGCGCCTGGTGATGCCAGGCCTGGGCAGCATCCGCATCCACGACAGCGGCAAGCGCCTGGCCCGACTCGTGGAGAGCGGCCAGGCCGTCGTCCAGTCCGTGACGGTCACCCGCGGCGGCCACCGCTGGTACGCCTCCGTGCTGGCGAAGGTGCAGCAGGACGTTCCCGTCCTGTGGGAGCACGTCGACGCCGACGGCACCCGCACCCCGTACCTGAGCCGCGCCCAGGCCGGGAAGGCCGCCGAGAACGGCGGACGCGTCGAGCAGACCGGACGCCCCACCGCTCGCCAGCGCGCCGGCGGCCTCGTCGGCGTCGACCTCGGCTCCCGCTACCTGGCCGCCCTGTCCAGCCCTCTCGATCCGGCTGACCCCGCCACGGACCTCGTGCCCCACCCGCGCCTGCTCGCCGACAGCCTGGCCAAGCTCGCCAGGGCCCAGCGCGCGCTGTCCCGTTGCCAACCGGGATCAGCGCGGTGGAGGAAGGCCGCTGCCCAAGTCGCCCGCCTCCACCAGCAGATCACGGTGCGACGCGCCTCGTTCCTGCACGGCCTGTCCAAGAAGCTCGCCACCGGCTTCACACACGTCGCCATCGAAGACCTCGACCTCACCGCTCTCACCACCTCGGCCAAGGGCCCCCGGGCCAAGTCGGGCAGGAACGTTAAGGCCAAGGCCCGCTTCAACCGTCATCTCCTGGATGCCGGCCTGGGCGGCCTGCGCAAGAAGCTCGAATACAAAACCGCCTGGTACGGCTCGCAGCTCGTCGTCCTCGACGACGGCGAGCCTGTCGCCGGCACCTGCGCGAAGTGCAAGGAGCGAAACCCAAGCTCCGACCCCTCGCGCAGCAGGTTCCACTGCCCCTCGTGCGGTGCGGTCGTACACCGGCACGAGAACAGCACCGCGAACATCGTTGACGCGGCGCGAAGGCAGCTCACGACGGTCGCCTCCGATAGGGGGGAGACCCGAAACGCTCGCCGAGCCCCTGTCAGTCCCGGAGCCCGCAAGGGCCCCAGACAAGGGGCGTTGAAACGAGAAGACACCGGCTGACGCCGGTGCCACCCCCGGGGAGCGACCCCCGGGCGTCCCAGACAACCAACGCGACAGGGCAGCGCCGAAGGCCCCGGGCCATCCAGCCGCCGCCCCCTACGCGCCTGGGACGATCCGTGTTCTGGCAGATCGACAGCCACCCCACGGTGCTTCGGACGAGTGCGTCCCTCTCACTCCACGTGGGAGACCGTCGGCGTGCACATGCACGCCTGGGTGAGCCCATCCAGGAGGCGTGGCGGGTACGTGACCAACATGCACGCGCTATCACTGTGTGCCTGATACTCCACGTAGATCGTGATCAGGCCTCGTGAGATGCTGCCCGGCGTGATCGCGAAGCTGCAGTGTGTCGTGTTGGACTGTGCCGATGTTGCTGAGCTGTCCCGGTTCTACCAGTCGCTTCTCGGCGGCGTGGTGAACCAGCCGGATCCTCGGTGGTCGCTCGGCGAAGGCTGGGCGACTCTCCATACGGATGCTGGGTTCGTGCTGGCCTTCCAGCGCGTGGAGAACCATCAGCCGCCGCAATGGCTGGACTCCGCCCGCCCCCAGCAATTCCACCTCGACCTCGGGGTCGAGGACCTGGACCAGGCCCAGGAAGGCGTGCTCGAGCGGGGCGCCACGCTGCTCGACGATGGCGACGGAAAGCGGAGTTGGCGCATATTCGCCGACCCCGCAGGACACCCCTTCTGCCTGGTCCGGGACTGACCGGAGACATCGAACGGGTGCGGCCACCGTTGACGGTCTCCTGGTCCTGGACGAAGCGCAGCACCGGCGGCGCGGGCCGGGCCCGGGGGCCTGGCGGCGCGGGCCACAGCAGCGGCTACCGGCGCTGACCCGGCCAGGCAGATCAGCGGTGGGAGCACCGGAAGCCCCCAGGACTCCCCTGCCCACCGCACCTGCCGCGTTGGATGCCCGGCAACCTTTTCGTCGGCGGTGACCACTGAAGGTCGACCAGGTGCCGCCCCGAGCGGTGCCGCCTCGATCGGAGGGGAGCGACCTCGTGGCAGATCAGAACCGCCGCAGGCACCGTCGTGGATGGACGGCCCGTCGCGTGCTCGCCGTGGCCGGGGCCCTGGCCGTCGTCGGCGCCGCCGTCCCGGTGGTCGCCGACGCGGCCCTGAGCCACAGCGCCAGGACGCTCACTGTGGCCGCCGACGGCAGCGGCCGCTACCGGACGGTGCAGGCCGCGATCGACGCCGCCGCGCCGGGGGACATCGTCAGCATCGCCGGGGGCACGTACCACGAAGTGGTCAAGGTGCCGTCCGACAAGACCGGACTGACCGTCAAGGGCGCCACTGGCAATCCTGAGGACGTCGTCATCTCCTACGGCAACGCCAGCGGGACGGCGGCGCCGGGCGGCGGCAAGCTCGGCACCATGGGCAGCGCCACGGCCAGCTTCGCGGCCGCCGGGACGACGGTCTCGGATCTCACCGTCATCAACACGTTCGACAGGGCGGCCAACCGGTCCGCCGAGGGTACCCAGGCCGTCGCCGTGGCTGCCGAGGGAGACCGCCAGGTGTACCGCAACGACCGCATCATCGGTCGACAGGACACCGTTCTCACGTGGTCTCCCAAGGCCACGGCGCAGACCCGGCAGTACTTCGTCGACGACTACATCGCGGGCGACGTGGACTTCATCTTCGGGAACGCGACCGCTGTGTTCGACCACGCCACCATCGACGCCGTCGACGACGGTGCGGCCGCCGGCGGAGTGAACGGATTCCTCACCGCGGCCAATACCGAGGCCTCGCACAAGTACGGGCTGCTCATCACCGACAGCACGGTGCGCAGCACGGCGAAGGATGGTACGTACTTCCTCGGCCGGCCCTGGCACCCCACCGCCTCCGGTGTGGCCCAGGTGGTGGTCCGCAACACCCGGCTGCCCGCCGCGGTCAAAACGGGTACGCCGTGGACGGACATGGGTGGCTTCTCCTGGAAGTCGGCTCGGTTCGCCTCGTACGGCAACACCCGCGCGGGCGTCGCCGTCAGCGACGGGCCGCAGCTGGCGGATGGTCAGGCCGCTGACTTCACCGCTCGAAAGTACCTGGCGGGCACCGACGGCTGGGATCCGGTCGGGGCCGGCTCGTCCGGTACCGGTGTCGGCCCTTCGGGCTCGTCGGGCTCTTCGGGCGCGGTCGCGACCGGCGACACGCGTAACGTCAGGGAGCCTGTCGTGCCGACCGCCGTCTGCGCGACCGTCACCTCCGACCTGGCGATGCCGGGGCGGACGGCAGACGCGGCCGAGGAGAGCGCTCCACCGGACACGGCGCGCCTTCAGAAGGCACTGGACGGCTGCGCCCGGAGCGGCTCCGCTCCGGTCGCCGTCCGGCTCAAGGGTGCCGATGCCACCCGGACGGCCTTCCTCACCGGGGCGCTGACCGTCCATCAGGGAGAGGTGCTGGTGCTCGACAGCAACGTCACCCTCTACGGCTCCCGCAATCCGAGCGACTACCAGGTCAGCGGCAAGCCCACCTGTGGCACCCTTTCCTCGTCCAGCGGCGGCTGCAGGCCGCTGATCACCGTGGCCGGGGCCGACGCGGGCATCGAGGCGGTGCGTGCCGGCGACGGAAGCCAGGGCCGGATCGACGGCCGCGGCGACCAGAGCATCCTGGGCACCGGCACCAGCTGGTGGCAGCTGGCCACCGAGGCGCAGAAGGCCGGCAAGAACCAGAACAACCCCCGGCTGATCCAGGCCGACGACTCCGACAACTTCACGCTGTACCACGTCGACCTGCTCAACTCGACGAACTTCCACGTCGTCTACAACGGCGGCAACGGTTTCACCGCGTGGGGCGTGCGGATCAAGACGCCGGCGACGGCTCGGAACACGGACGGCATCGACCCGGCCGGCGCCACCAACGTGACCATCACCGACTCGTTCATCATGGACGGCGACGACGGCATCGCGATCAAGGCAGGGAGCCGGGCCAGCAGCAACATCACGGTGTCGGGCAACCATTTCTACGGCACCCACGGCATCTCGATCGGCAGCGAGACCACCAGCGGCGTCAGCAACGTCCTGTTCCGCGACAACACCCTCACCGGCACCGACAGCCTGGGCAACACCAGTGGCAGCAGCACCGGGATCCGGATCAAAAGCTCGCCGGCCAACGGGGGCAAGGTCAGCGACGTCAGCTACCTCGACACCTGCCTCGACACGGTCCGTGCCCCGCTGGTCTTCGACACCCACTACTCCTCGGGCAGCGGCTCCGGTGTCCCGTTGTTCACCGGCATCGTCGTCAACGGTGTCACCGCGACGCACTCGCCCAGCGGCGCCGAGTCCACTTTTGTCGGACTGGACTCGGCCCACCCGCTCGGCCTCACCCTGCGGAACGTCAACCTGGACGTCACCGCCAACACCGCCTCCTACGCGACCGTCGGCGCCGCCGACAGCAACCTGCACCTCTCCGGCACCGGCGTGTCCGTCACCGCGGTCACCGGCTCGGGCTCCGCGCCCCGCTGCACCTTCCCCGCCTACCCGGCGATCTGAGAGGACGTGCTGAACCTCCTGCCGGTGCCGGTGCTGCCGGGCGGGACCCAGTACACGCTCAGCTGGACGGCATCAGGGGGACGGCGCACGTGCTGGAGGGCCACGAGGTCCGCCTGGTGTCGCGGCGCGGCAACGAGCTCGGTCACCGCCTTCCCCGGCTGCCGCCGGCGCTGGCCAGAGTGGTCCGCGCGGCGAGGGTGGTCTTGCCATCAGGGTGGTCCTCCATGGTGAACCGTTGCTGAAGGGAGAGAGGTCAGCGGGCACTCGGCGGGGGCGCGACGAGGCCGCGGGCCTGGAGCACGGGGCGAACGCCCTCGCCGAACCAGTAGGCCTCTTCCAGATGCGGGTAGCCGGAGAGCACGAAGTGGTCGATGCCGAGGGCGTGGTACTCCTCGATCCGGTCGGCCACCTCCTCGTGGCTGCCGACCAGGGCGGTGCCGGCGCCGCCGCGGACCAGACCGACGCCGGCCCAGAGGTTGGGGTGGATCTCCAGCCCGTCGCGGGAGCCCCGGTGCAGCGCGAGCATCCGCTGCTGGCCGACCGACTCGCTGCGGCCGAGCAACTGCTGCGCCCGCTGCACCTCGGTGTCGTCGAGGTCCTCCAGCAGCCGCTCGGCCTCCCGCCAGGCCTGCCGGGAGGAGTCGCGGGAGATGGTGTGCAGCCGAACACCGAAGCGGATGTCGCGGCCCTCCGCCTCGGCCAGTCCCCGGATCCAGTCGATCTTCTCCTTGACCTGCACGGGGGGCTCGCCCCAGGTCAGGTAGACGTCGGCGTGCCGGGCGGCGACCGGTCCGGCGGCGGCCGAGGAGCCGCCGAAGAAAATCGGGACGGCCGGCGCCGGCGGGACGGGCACCTGAGCGCCGGTCACCCGGTAGTGGGTGCCGTCGAAGTCGTACGGCACGCCCGACCACGCGCCGCGCACCACGCTGAGGAACTCGTCGGTGCGGGCGTAGCGGCTGTCGTGGTCCAGGTGGTCGCCGAACCGGGCCTGCTCGGCGGTGTCGCCGCCGGTCACCACGTTGAGCAGCAGACGGCCGTGGGTGGCCCGCTGGTAGGTGGCGGCCATCTGGGCGGCGAGGGTGGGTGAGATCAGGCCCGGCCGGAAAGCCACCAGGAACTTGAGGTGTTCGGTCTCATGGGCCAGGAACGCCGTGGTGAGCCAGGCGTCCTCGCACCAGGTGCCGGTCGGGGTGAGCACGGCCTCGAAGCCGAGCCGGTCGGCCGCCTTGGCGATCTGCGCGAGGTACTCGATCTCGGGGCGGCGGACGGCCGCGGCGGCGCGGCCCGCGGCGGCCGGGGGGTGGGTGGTGTTGGCGGCGTAGGCGTGCCGGTCGACCAGGCCGCGGCCGTCGCCGCCGGTCGGCAGGAACCAGTGGAGGTGGACGTTCATCGGTTTCGGGCTCCGGGGTGGTCAGTTGGCGGGTGCGGTCGTGGTGGCGGACGGGGGCAGGTCGGCGTTGAACCGGCGGTCGGTGAAGTCGGCGAAGGTGAAGGAGGAGGGGATCAGCTTCTGTGCGGCGAAGGTGTCGACGATCCGCTGCTCGGAGCGGACGGCGTCGTCGTCCAGCGCGACCCCGAACGAGGTCGACTGGGTCCGGCGCACCGATACCAGCGCGACCTCGTACGGGATGCCCGCTTCCTTGGCCCACACCTGCGCCCACTGCTCCTGGTGCGTGGCCGCCCAGCGCCAGGCCGCGCGCACCCGCCGCAGGTAGTCGCCGACCAGCTCGCTGCGGGCCGGGTCGGCCAGCGCCCCGTCGGAGGCGACGGTGAAGGCCAACCCGGCGGAGACCGGCTCGCCGGTCGCCAGAATGTGCCCGCCGGCCTGCTCGGCGATCGCGGTGTACGGGTCCCACACGGCCCAGGCGTCGACCTTACCGGCGGTGAACGCGGCCAGCGCGTCGGCCGGTTGGAGGTAGCTCAGGTGCACGTCGGCGGGGCCGAGCCCGGCCTTGAGGAGCAGTGCCACCAGGGTGTTGTGCGCGGAGCTGCCCTGGGCGACGGCGATCGTCCTGCCCTTGAGGGCGGCGACGTCCGTCAGCGCGGAGCCCTTCGGTACCAGCACCGCGTCCCCGGCCTCCGAGGACCGCAGCGCACCGACGACCTTCACCGGCCGGTGCGCCGAACCGGCGAAGACCGGAGGGGTGTTGCCCACCGCGCCGATGTCCACCGAGCCGGCCCCGATCGCCTCCACCATCGGCGGCCCGGAGCTGAAGGAGGACCAACTGATGTGGTACGGGAGACTTTTGGACTGACCGGAGGCGTCCAGCAAGGCCTGGGAAGCGCCGCCCTTCTGGTCCCCCACCCGCAGGGTACGGGCCGGCGAGCTCGATGCGGAGGAGCCGCAGGAGGTCAGTGCGGCGATCAGGGCGGGGGTGAGGACGACCGCTGCGAGGGCGCGCCGGAGAGGGCGGGACATGGCTGTTGCGGCTTTCTGTCGTGACATCAGGAAGAGCTGACACCGAGGCGGTCGAGCAGTGACCGGCGCAGCGCGATGACGGCGGGGTCCGCTGCTCCGCGCGGCCTGGGGAGGTCGACCGGCTCGTCGTGGACGATCGCCCCGGCCCGCATCACCAGCACCCGGTCGGCGAGCAGTGCGGCCTCCTCGACATCGTGGGTGACCAGCAGGACCGCGCACCGGCGGCGCTCCCAGACCTCGCCGACCAGGCGCTGCGCCGTGAGCCGGGTGAGGGCGTCCAGGGCGCCGAACGGCTCGTCCAGCAGGAGAAGTTCGGGTTCGCGGACCAGTGCGCGGGCGAGTGAGGCCCGCTGCGCCTCGCCGCCGGAGAGGGTTCTGGGCCAGGCGTCCGCCCGGTGCCGGAGGCCCACCTCGGTGAGGACCCGCTCGGCGAGCGCCCGGTCGGGCCGGCCGGGCAGGCCCAGGACCACGTTGCGCCAGACCTTCTTCCACGGCATCAGCCGCGGCGTCTGGAAGGCCACCGCCCGGCGGCGGGGAACCCGTACCTCGCCGTCGATGTCGTGGTCGAGGCCGGCCAGGATCCGCAGCAGGGTGCTCTTGCCGCAGCCGCTCGCTCCCAGCAGCACGGTGAACTGGCCTGGTTCCAGGCGCAGATCGAGTCCGTCGAGGAGGGGCTCGGGCCCGAACGAGCGGCGCAGGCCGCGGACCAGGACGGCGGGGGCGGTGGGGCTCAGGTCCCGCTGAACGTCGGTCGCCATGACAGCAGAGTCCTTTCCAGGGTGCGGACGAGGAGGTCGGCGGTCAGGCCGAGCAGGGCGTAGACGAGGAGGCAGAGCACGATCACGTCGGTCTGGAAGAACTCCCTGGCCTGGTTCATCAGGAAGCCGATGCCGTTGTCGGCGTTGATGGTCTCGCCGAAGACCAGGGCCAGCCACGAGACGGTGAGGGCGTACCGCAGACCGGTCATCAGTCCGGGCAGCGCGCCCGGCAGGACGATGTGCCGGATCTGCTGACGTCGGGTCAGGCCGAGCGACCCGCCGGCCTCGATCAGGGCCTCGTCCACACTGCGGATGCCGGCGTAGACGTTCAGGTAGAGGTTGAAGCCGACGCCCAGCGCGATCAGCACCACCTTCGGCGCCTCGCCGATGCCCACCCAGATGATGAGCAGCGGGATCAGCCCGATGAAGGGGACGGTGCGCAGCATCTGCACGGTCGGATCCACCAGGTCCTCGCCGAGCCGGGAGAGCCCGGAGACCAGGGCGAGCCCGATCCCGACCAGACCGCCGAGGGCCAGTCCGCAGAGCACGCGCTGCAGCGAGACCGCCATGGCGGAGGGCAGGGTGCCGTCGGCGACCATGTCAACGGCCTTGCCCAGGACGGTTCCTGGCGTCGCCAGGGTCTGGGCGGAGAGGATTCCGGTGGCGCCCAGCAGTTGCCAGAGGGCCAGCAGAAGGATCGGGACGGTCGATCGCCGCACCCAGCGGGGCGGTGGCCGGCGGCGGCCGCGGCCTGTGGTGACGGTGACGAGTTCGGGAGCAGCCACGGCGCTGGCTGGGGACGGGACTTCGGCTTCGACGGGCATGGTGGCGTCTCCTCGGGCATGGTGGGGCCCGGGTGCGGGAAGGGTGTGACGGCGGACGCCAGGGGCCCGGGTGCGACGGCAGGTCGGGTCGCGGGCGGGCAGCCGTTGGCGGGGCCGGGAGTTGGGGAAGGGTGCTGCTACCGCGCGCGGACGGGCTGCGGAACGCGCGGGCCCGTCAGGCGCGGAGGGGTGCGCTCAGCAGGAGCGACAGGCGGCGGAACAGACCCGCAGGAGGTCGATGTGACCTCGGGTCGTCAGGGTGAGGGAGTGCTGCCGCATGCCGGGGAAGTTAGCCGGACTCCGCGGCCGTCGTCAACGGCGCTGTCCGCATGCTGAGCCGGGAAGCGGGTTCAGGGCCGGGCCCCTGACGAGGTGACGAGCAGCGTCCGGGCCTCGCTGCCGCCGGCCGGGCGGCAGCGGTGCGGGATCTCCCCGGGGTGGTGTGCGCTCTGGCCGGCGCGCAGCGACAGCGGCTCCTCGCCCCGGAGTTCGAGGACGACCTCGCCTTCGAGGACGTAGAGGAAGTCCTCGCCCGGATGCTCGAACCACCCGCGCTCGGGCTCGCCGGGGACGAAGGTGTGCCGGTAGGCCTCCATCACGGCGCTCTGGCCGCCGGGAATCAGCACCACCGCCGTCTGGCCGCCGTCGTCGGCGACCCGGACGGTCTGCGGGTCGGGCTCGTGCGCGATCGGACCGTGGCCGGACCGGGGGCGAAGCAGGGCGCCGGGCGGGCAGTCCAGGGACTCGGCGATCCGGTAGATCGAGCTCAAGCTCGGCGTGGCGAGGCCGCGTTCCAGCTGGCTGAGGAAGGGCTGGGAGAGCCCGGCGGAGGCGGCCAGCTCGACCATCGGGATGCCCAGGGCCCGTCGGCGGCGCCTGATCGCGGCGCCGACGGCCACCGCCTCGGGCGAGGTGCCTGTGTCGTGGGGGTCGGGAGCTGCCATACCCGCCAGTATCGCAGCGTCTCCGCGGCGCCCCGGAAAGGTTTCATACCGCCGCAACGCTCCGGCAAGGTTCCGACGGGAATATTGACGTCATCAATATTCCCGACCGTCCCGGAGAGACCCGTGATCGACCAGAACACCCTGCGCCGCCGCGGCACCGGCCTGCGCGCACTCGACCGTGGGCGCGCCTTCGACGGCCTCACCCTGATCACCCCGATCGCCGGTCCCGGCGAGGCCTGCCTGATCGACCTCGACGGCACCGAACGGCACCGCTGGAACCTGCCGTACCCGCCCGGGCGGCACGCCCGGCTGTTGCCCGACGGCACGCTGTTCTACCAGGGCAAGGCCCCGCAGCCCGAGCCGCTCTTCCCGATCTGGGCCGTCTACCACGGCGGGGTGTTCCTCCAGGTCGCGCCCGACGGCACGGTCCTCCGCGAGGCCCGCCACCCCTTCCACCACCACGACGCCGAGCTCCTCCCCAACGGCAACCTGCTGCTGCTCGCCGTCGAGCCGGTGCCCGCCGGGTTCGCGTCGAGGATCCGCGGCGGCATCCCGGGCTCCGAGGCCTCGGGCGGGGTGGTCTGGGGCGACGTGGTGTACGAGATGACCTGGGAGGGCGAGACCGTCTGGCGCTGGTCCGCCGCCGAGCACCTCGACCCGCAGGAGACCGTCCTCGACTCCCACTACGCCCGCGAGCACTGGCCGATGGCCAACACCGTCAACCAACTCGCCGACGGCTCCGTCCTGGTGGGCTTCCGCAGCGCGTCGACGGCCGTGGTGATCGACCGCGCCACCGGTGCGGTGACCTGGCGGCTGGGGCCCGATGTCCTCGCCCAGCAGCACCACCCGCACGAGCTCGACAACGGCAACATCCTCGTCTTCGACAACGGCTCCTACCGGGAGGGGACTTCGGTGCCGTACTCGCGGGTGCTCGAGGTCGACCGGGCGAGCCGCTCGATCGTCTGGGAATACCGCGACGACCCGCCGCAGAACTTCTACAGCCCGTACATGTCCAACGCCCAGCGGCTGCCCAACGGCAACACCCTGATCGCGGAGGGCTCGTTCGGCCGTGTCTTCGAGGTCACGGCCGAGGGCGAGGTGGTCTGGGAGTACGTCGTGCCGTACTTCGGCTCCTTCGGCGAGGGGGTCGGCCTGGAGTCCTCCGGCGGGGCCCAGAACGCCGTCTTCCGGGCGTACCGGTACCCGCGGGCGGACATCCCGTGGCTGTGACGGCCTCCCCCCGGACGTGCTCAGCCGTGGCCGCGAAGATCATCGGATCGTTGGTCCGGTGCGCCGTCGACCGACGCGCAGTGGGCGCGGATAGAGCCGTTGTTGCCGGACCGAACGCCGAAGCGGGGCGGCCGGTGGCGTGACCACCGAGAGGTGATCGACGCCATCGCCTGGAAGTTCCAGACCGGCTCGCAGTGGTGCACCTGCCCGAGAAGTACGGCTCGGGGAAGGGCGTGTACACCCGGCTGCGGAACTGGGCGTTCGACGGGACCTGGGAGAGGGTCTTCACCGCCCTGCTCGCCCAGGCCGACGCCGAAGGTGACCTGGACTGGGTCGTCTCGGTCGAATCCACGATCGTGCGTGCGCACCAGCACGCGGCCGGGGCCCGCAAAAAGGTGCCCCGCCGGCGAACCCGCCCACCGCGCGATCGGGCGCTCCCGCGGCGGGCTGACCACGAAGATCCACCTCGCGGCGGACGGGCGTTGCCGCCCACTGTGCTTCCATCACCGGCGACCCCGAGGTGTACGGCCGGGTCTACCTGGGCGCCGGCGGCCGCGGCGTGGTGTACGGCACGACCCATCCTGACCGATCGGCCCGTGGACGGGCGGCGGGTCCGCGCCGTGCCGTCCACGGGCCGGGGCTGGGGGAGAGGCCGGGGTCGTCCAGGCACCGCCCCGCGGCAGGCTTCTGCGCGGAGCCCAGGGTACGAGCGCGTCCGCGAAGTCCGTCAACGCGGCTGCGGTGTGCGCGACAGTGGTGCGGACCCGCCCCGCACACCGCGCTCCGGGGCCGGTCCCGGGCGGCTGCCAAGGTGCAGCGGCGTCAGCCGAGCGTCCACTGCTGGTTGCTCTGGCCGGTGCAGGTCCACAGTTCGAGCGTGGCGCCGTCGACGGTGGACGCCCCCGTCACGTCGAGACAGAGCCCTGACTGCGCACCGGTGATCATGCCGTTGCTGTTGAGCGTCCACTGCTGGTTGGCGCCCCCGTTGCAGTCCCAGATCGCCACCGGGGTGCCGGGAGTCGTCTGGTTGTCGGCGGCGTCCAGGCACTTCGCGCCGCCGTAGACCGTGAGCTGGTTGCTCGCGGTGTGCGTCCAGGTCTGGTTGCCGTTGCCGTTGCAGTCCCAGATCTGCGCCACGGTGCCGTTGGTCCGGGATGCACCGGGCACGTCCAGGCACTTGCCCGCACCGACCGCGTGGACGGGGCCGGTGGTAGCGCCCGTGCTGCCCACGCCCCAGGCGTACTGAAGCCGGTCGAGGCCGGACCGGTTGTTGATGCTGAGCGTGTAGTTCGGCGCGGTGCCCTGGAGGGAGGTGATCGCGCAGGAGGCGTTCTCGCACGGGCCGGGGCCCTGGGTCTGGTCGGCGGACTTCACGCCTGCCCACAGGATCGCGCCCATGCCCTGCTTGCGCACGGTGTCGGTGAGCGCGTAGAGATAGGACACGTCGTTGACACCGTCGCGAGGGCCGTCGTAGTTCACACCGGTGTTCATCGGGACACCGAACTCGGTGAGCACGGCGCGGCTGTCGTATCCGCAGACGTTCTTCTCGAAGCTGGTGATCCAGTCGGCCTCGGTGGGGTGGGTCTCCCCGCCGAGGGTGTAGTCGTGGAGCGAGAGCAGGGTGCCGGCGAGCCGGGAGTCGGCGCCGACGGCGCACAGGTTCCCCTCCCAGGCGCCGGGCACCAGGATCCGTCCGCGGGGCACCTGGGAGTAGTGCGCCACCCAGGCCGCCGCGATGTCGTCCTCATCGGTGGTGCTGTAGCCCCACGGCTCGTTCATGATGCCGAAGTACACCCGGCTGTTGCCCGCGTACTTGTTGATCACGGTGTCCCACATCGCGTAGAACGAGGCGGTGTCGCCGATCACACCGTTCTGCAGCCACGGGGTGAGCACCACGTTCATGCCCAGCGCGGTGGCCGCGTCGAACGCGGCGGTGTAGCTGTTCCACCAACTGCCCGCAACGGTGGCCCGATTGAACGCCATGCGGACGGTGTTGGCGCCCAGCCCCTGGAAGCCCTTGAGGATGGAGGTGGCCTTCGCGGAGGTCGTCGCGTAATCATCCGTGTTCGACAGGCCCACCGGCGTGATGTTCCCGGTGACGAAGTTGTCGTTGGGGTCGGCCCAGTTCACGCCGCGGAACTGGTTGGTGGTGGCGTGCGCCGCGGTCCCGGTCGCCGCCTGCAGCCCGAGCACGCCGAGCAGCATCGCGACGACCAGGCCGACCGGGGTCAAGCGCCGGAAGCGGCTTCCATGGGTCTTCATGAACTCTCCTTCAGGAACGGGGTTCGCATTGCTTGATGCGGCGTCGACGAAAGCGCGTCTCCGGCCAGCGAGTTCGGTCAGCCCGCCCGGACAGGCCATGGTCAGCACGCGGCGGATCGCCGCCTTGCTCGGTGCCACGCGCACTCCCAGGGCACCGACGGCCGAAACACCCCTGGCAGGCGGGGGGCGTCCCTACTGCGGGGTCCACTTCTGGCTGCCGCCACCGGTGCAGGCCCACAGGACCAGGGCGGTGCCGTTGGCCGTGGCCGCGTTGACATGAGAGCCTTCCGCCTTGTCCGGCAACCAGCGTGAATGTGAGCGTTAACAATTAGGCGAGAGCAACAGCGTGGCGCGACGGCCTTCACTATGGGTCGGCTGCGGTGTTGCGTCAAGATTTCCGACACGCAAAGAAGTGACCGGCCACAGACCGGCGTTCCCTGGCGCGCGAGCCGATGTGCGAGTTGACGTGGCGACAGATCACCTCCCCATCCCGCATGCCGCCCTCACCGCCGGCAACGGCCAGGACGACCCACGAAGCCGCCATAGCCGCCCGCCCGCCGGCCGGCCGACGCGGGCACCCTGCCGGTCAGGGCCGATCGGCCGCACAGCAGATCCGACGTTCCATCGACGCCGTCGCGGCTGCGGGCACGTGACGTGCGAGGCTTGACACGGCCCTGGACTCCGGCTTCTCTGAACCGCCGGGGGCGCTTGAGGCGATGGGTTCCGGCTGGCCGCGTTCCTCTCCCCCGCCCCGAACGTGCCACCCACCACAGACGCCGGACATGCGCCCACACCCCTGTCCCCCAAACGCGTTCCTCGGCGCACCTTGGCCATGCGCTCCACGTACCAGGACCCGTCCTGGAACGGCACAGGCGCAGACGGGCCGGCAGCCCGGCGCCCCGGCCGTCCTCGTCGCGGACCACGAGCTGATCCGGAAACAACCCCATCACGACGAACGGGGGCTTGCCCATCCCCGGCCGACTGCCGCTCGTACCCACCGACAGCGCCTCTTCCCTGTCGGGTGGTGAGCTGTCACTGCTCCCGGAGGGCACGGGCGGCACTGTGGGCACCGCGAGCACTTCGGGCCACCGCACTACGGCCTGGGTGCGGCCAGAGTGTCGAGGTGACGGTGGAGCACCGCGCGCAGCTCGTCCGGGCCGACCAGGTCGGGATGCTGGACCGCCTGGAGGGTGAGGCCGTCCAACAGGGCGGAGAGGCGGCGGGTCTCGACGGCGAGGTCGAGGCCGGAAGCCCGACGTGTTCGGCGAAGCGGTTCGCGGCGTCGCCGACGGCGGCGTTCAGCTTGCCGTGGTGGAAGCGCATTAGCTCGCCTGCTCATGCCGTAATCGAGCGCACCCTGCCTGGGTCCAGGTGCAGCTCGAACGCGGTGTTGCACTCGCTGATCAGCGTGCCCACCTCTGCACCGCAGGGGCACAGTTGGTTCATACCGCTTTGGCCGTTGAAGCCGCAGCATCCCCCGGAATGCTTCCAGTCGGGATGTGGCTGGAGACCCGGCGCGTCATCGGGGTGCAGGACCACCGTGTTCCGGGGGCCTGCGGACACCAGGAACCCGTCTCCGTCCGGGTCGCCGAGGCAGGGCCCGCCGGCGAAGACCTCTCGACATTCGTCGGAGGGTACGAGCGGGGCACCCCACGGCTCGGGTTCCAGGGCGAAGAAGCCGAGTGGCAGGGTGGAGGTGGCTTGACGGGATCCGTCCGCTTTGGGAAACCCTTGATCCATCGGACGGACGGGCACCTCGGGCAGCTTGGTCAACGGACCGGCAATCGGACGATCACAAGCCGCACACACGAACACAGTCACCCGGAGTTGATAGCACCCGACCGGCACCCTGCCAAACGGATTACGGTGTGCTGTTGTGGCGCCGAGGAGAACAACAAAACCCTCGCTGCGCCGCAGGTCAAAAAGCTCCTCCCCGCGCGCGGGAGGTCGCTGAGTGTGGTGCTCGGCTCATTGGCGCCCGAGGCCCCGGAACGCCTCCGGCGCGGCTGCGAGCGGGGGTGAGGCACGGGCGAACCGGCGGTTCCCGACGTGGAATTCACTGTTCCCCTTCTCTGACTGTGCAGTTCGGCACCGAACGGACCCGTTGGCTGTGCACTGCGGCACCTGCCGTTCCCTTTCATCGATCTAGATTCGGTGCAAGCCCACAGCACGACCGTGGGCCAGGTAATGGGAAACAGGTTTCCCCCGAGGCGGGGAAACCTCCGCCCGGCAGGAGGGGGAATTCAATGCTCAAGGTACGTGCACTGGCACTGGCGGCGGTCGCCGCGGGCTCGCTCGTGGTCGGAGTGGGCGCCGCGGCGCCGGCGTCCGCGAGGACGACCGACGTCTGCGACGTCTGGAGCGACGGCAACACGTTCGGCACCAGCTGCGGGCGCTCCGACGTCGCGATCGTCTTCCGGGCCAAGGCCCTGTGCAACAACGGTCAGATCGTGTACGGGGCGTGGAAAGCGACCGGCGGCGGCTCCTGGAGCTACGCCTACTGCACGAGCGTGAACTCGACGGTCGCCTCCGGCGGGTGGCAGTTCGCCTAGGGCGACGCCGCCCCGCGGGGACGCCGGGATTCCCGCACGGAATCCCGGCGTCCCCGGCCGACCACCAGCCGATCGTCGGGTGGAAACCCGTGCAGTCCGGTTCCTGGAGCGGGCAGGACGGATGCGGTCCGCGATCCGCGTCCGCCTGCCCCTCCTCGGATCCCGGTCCGACGTGCCCGACCGACCCGGCCCTCGCCGGTCGGTGTGTCCGAACGGGCGGGCATACTGGCGCCGTGCCGACCGCCGAGGAACCCCACCAGTCCGCTTCGCCCGACCCGTTCGAGGGGCTCGTCCTGGACGAGCGTTTCGTCCAGGACGCCGCCGTCAAGGAGCCGACCGCCCGGACCCGCATGCTCGCCGCGCGGTGGCAGCAGGAGCCGCCGGTGGATCCGGGAGGCCGCCGATGGGCGCCCGGGGAGGCCTCCGGCGCGGGCTCCGGCGCGAGTCGCCCGCGGTGGGGCCGGCCCGGGCGGCGGCGCACCGGGCTGATCGCGGTCACGGCGTTCGCGGTGCTGCTGGCCGTCGCGGTCGGGGCGGACCCGGCCGGTCTGCTGAACGGGGGCGGCCGGGCGGCGCGCGTCCTGCGGCCGGCCGCGGACGTCGCGCTGCCCGGTGGCGGGGTCTCGGACGGCACCAGGTGCGGCGCCAAGGGGTTCCACCACTTCGAGCCGGCGCCCTCGTCCTTCACCTTCGCCGGAGCGCAGTCGGACACCCCACCGCCGGGACCCCAACTCGTCCTCAGCTCCTACGGGTTCTCCCGGACCTCCCCGCAGGACCCCGGGCACTTCACCATCGGGCTGGGGCTCGGCCCGGGCCCCAGCGCCGGCGGGCGGGCGCTGGACCTGTCCGCGCCGCTCGGTCCGCAGGGCGTGGCGGTCGAGATCGACGGCCCGGACGGCCTGGTCGCCGGGGCCCACGGGCTCCCGCTCACGCCCGACGACGACGCCCCGGCCAGCGCGGGCGGCACCGTCCACGCCGGGCCCGAGAGCGGCGCCTCCGTGCAGGTGACCCTCCCGGCCGAGGCCCTGTGCCCGGGCGTCGACGGCTTCACCGTCCAGCGGTTCCTGACGGCGCCGACCGACTCGAACAACACCATCACCGGCCAGCCGCGCTACCGGCTCACGGTCTCCATCTCCGATCCGGCGATCGGCGCGCTGCGTCGCCAGGTGGGCTCGACGGCGTCCGGCGACGTGCTGGCGACCGACAACCGGGTCCCCCGCTGAAAGGAATCCCCGCGCCGGATGCCACGGCGGTCTTCCGGGCGAGCGTCGCGGCGGCATGACGGCCACCCAGCCCCGGTACGGCAGGGCTCCGGGCGACCCGGACCGCGGCGAGCGGATCGGCGGCCCCGGGCACGGCAGACCGGGATGGCGGGTGCGGCAGCGGGGTCTGGTCTCACCCGAGCCGAAGGAGAGGGGGGTCGAGAACGCGCCGCCGATCGGGCCGGAAACGCACTGTTCGACAGGTCATTCGTACCGATAGGAATGGGCCCTGGCGCGGACTCGCCGCGTCACCCGAGAGGAGCCGCCTCCGTGACCCGCCTTCGCGCCGCCGTCCTGACCGTCGGCTGTACCGCCGCCGCCCTCACCCTCACCATGGGCACCGCCCAGGCCGCGCCCGGCAGCACCACCACGATCTGCGCGTCCTCGCTCACCCCGGACGGCTCCGTGGACGTCCAGTGGTGGAACAGCGCCGGCTGCGGCTCCGGCTTCACCCCCAACACCAAGAAGATCATGCAGCTCACCGGCTACCCGGTCGGCACCGTCGTCAACGCCTGCGCCTCCACCTGGCCGCCGGCCGGCTGGACGATCGTGAGCACCTACTACAGCTCCGGGTGCCAGTACTCCGCGGTGCCGAGCCTCGAGAAGAACACGTGGCAGCTCAAGCGCGTCTCCTGACGCCTGCTGGGCTCCCGGCGCCCTGGTTACTCGTGCGGCAGGTCTGGTCCTCGCCGCTGTCGCCGTGGTGGGCGCCGTCGCGGCCCCCGCCTCGGCGGCGGTGAAGCCGGTCTTCCTCACCGAGGTGAACCACCCGTGCGCATGGCTGCTCAGCACGCCGCGGGGCGTGGTCGGCGGCGGCCTGATCGACGCCGACGACCCCGGCCGGCTCATGCTGCTGCGCGTGGAGGTGAAGGCCGAACGGGCCTGGGGCGGTCCGCGGGAGACGATGGCGGCCGTCACCGGTGTGCGGACCGGCTCGATCCGGCTGACCACACCCGCGGTGGCCACCGGCTACCGCACCCTGGTGTGCGCCACCGGCGGTCCGGCGGACTCCCCCGAGGCACAGCGCACCGCCTGCAGGTCCTGACGTGGCGTCGGCGGCGCATGCCCGGTTCTCCCGAAAGCTGCGCGCCGGACGGCAGCAGCATCGATTCCGCGGTGCGACTCCCCAGGCCGACGCAACCTCTGATCACCGGCACCGCCGGGTGCGGGCGCCCCGGGCCCGTGCCCGGGGCGCCCGCACACCGTGCCACCGCGGGAGAGGCTCTCGTCCCAGGCGAGGCGGTCCAGCACCGCGTGGCCGTCCAGTGGCGACCACAACGTCAACTCGTACGCCGATCACCAGGCCGCGAGAACTCCGCACCCGTCGTGTCTCACAGCCCGAACAAACGCTCACCAGGCCAAGGCGCGCGGCCTGGGCTGCGGTGGCCACGACCGAGAAGAGACTGCAGGGCAACGCCTCAGTACCCCGTGGAGCTGGCCGACGACGAGGCGGACGCAGAGGCCGCACTCGTGACCGCGTCGCCACTGGGACTGACCACGTACCACGACGCGCCGAAGGCGTTGACGCCCTGACCGTGGGTCTCTCCGGGCTTCGTGTCCTTGAAGAAGTAGTACAGCGGGTGGCCGTTGTAGGTCACCTGGGTCGAGTTGTCCGATCGGGTTGTCGTCGCGACCAGGGATGCGGTCGCTCCACTGCTGTTGGGTGTCCCGGTCGTGGTCAGCGGCGGCCAGTTCTGCGTACAGGTGCCGTTGCAGTTCGAGCTCGTCCCGGTATCGGCCTTGAAGAGGTACAACGTCCTGCCGGAGCCGTCGACGAGGATCTGACCGTACGGCGAATCCGCCGTCTTCACCGTGGCGGCACCACCGACGGGAGTAGCCGAGCCCGCGGTGGCCGTCGGGGCACTGGCGCTCGCGGTCGGGGTCGGGGTCGGGGTCGGGGAAGCCGTGGTGCCGGAACTGCTGCACCCGGAAACAGCGACCGCCGTGACGGCGGCACCGACGGCAAGGGTGGCGAAACGATTCATGACAGACCTCTCGACCCTGGGGATGCGGTGGGACGCCGTCGAGCGGCCACACCGGCGGCGGAGTCTCCGAACCACGTTACGCACCGACGCCCGCCCGGCCTTCCTGGGCGATCCGGCGCACACCGACCTTCACTCGTGCGGCCGACCAGAGTGCCGCAGCGGGGTTCGGCCGTCGCCACTGGCCCGTCTCCGGGGATCCGCCGACCAGTGCCCCCGGGGGGACTGCGTTGCGGATCGGCCCGATCGGCCGAATTCCGGTCATACCGAAGGGGCTGCGGACGATTCGACGTCAGAACCCCGGCACGTGGAACCCGTCGAAGAACCACAGCGCACTGGTGTACCAGACGACGACAACGGTCACGACCAGCACGCCGCCTGACAGCGGCAGCAGCCAGCCGACCACTCGCCGAGAATGGACGAACACCAGCTTGGCTGCGAACGCACCGTAGAAGAAGCATGCTGCGAGGGAGTGGATTGCGGCACGAACCGGGGTGAGCTCGACCCCGTATGTCTGGATGCAGTGGGCGGCGATGGGAAGTGTGCCGAAAAACGCAAGCGCCCCGATCGCCCGGTGGGCGCGCGGGACAGCTGTCGGAACTGTCGGTACGCGCGTCGTCCCTGGCAGTCGGCGGTACATCCACAGTGCCAGCATGAGCTGGACGATCGCCAGTCCGAGGATCACCGTGGCCAGCCGGGCCTTGAGCCGGACCGCGTCCGTCAGGTGCTGCCCGAACAACCCCGCCGCAAAGTCCGGCGTGACGTTGCGGCCGATCAAGAACAAGCCCAGCGTCACGGTGGCCGCCAGACCCAACGCCACGAGCACCGTCATGATCTGTCGGGTACTTCGATTCGCCTTCCCGTTCACGGCAGGCCCTCCATCCAGTGGTCCATACAGGCGGTGGGCGGCATTGAGCACGCAAACTCGACGTCCCTCGCTCACGGCAGCGCCTCGTCGACCGTACGTCAGGTCCGGGTCAGCGATGCGGTAGCGACCCTGGGCTTCACCCGTGGCAGCGAGCCAGTCAGCCGCGGACGAATTCACAGATGCCGCGCTGGGCCTGCCGGCGATGCGACCACAGGCACAACCGCACCCACGGCAGCGTGTCCCGCTCCGTAGTCCAGACCGGGCCCGGCCCACGGCAGCGAGATCGCGCAAGCCCCGCCACCGCCCGCGTCGACCGGCGGGACGCCACGTCAGCCTCCCCTTGCTGGCATCGGCGTCCACGAACCGCATGCAGGCCGTGGTCTTCGCCTACCGCCCCGGCCTGACTCACCGGCCCCGCCCGGCCGGAGACGCTCGCGCTGTGGTCGCAGGCGGAGCGCCGCTCGGAATTGGTGCGGACGGCTACGCCCCGGGTACGCCGGGCTCCCCGCTGTCCGGCCCCGGCACGATCGGCTGACGCGGCGGCAGGAACGGCAAGCCCGCAGCCAGCCACGCGCAGGCGAGGAGCCAGCCTCCGACGACGTCCAGCGGCCAGTGCACACCGAGATACACGCGACTCAGACCGATCAGGAACACGAACAGCGCGGCGCCGGTGACGCAGGCCCGGGCGACCGTCGGGCGGACCCGGATGAGCGCCACCACGAGCAGCCCGGCGCTCACGGCGGAGGTGAAGGAATGCCCCGACGGGAAGGAGAAGCCGGAGGCGGTGGTCGCCCAGTTTGCCCGCGCCGGACGAGGCCGTCCGAACGCGTGCATGAGCCCCGCGCGCACGAGCTCCCCGCCGGCGAGCCACAGCACGGGGCCCATCAGCAGCAGCACCGTCCGCCACCGCCGTCGTGGCGCGGCCGGGGCCCGTACCACGACGGTCCCGGCCGCCAGGGCCGTGAGATAGGGCACGACGCCGGTGCCGAACGAGGTGAACACGACGGCCGCCGACCGGATGACGGGCGGACGGTGTGCCGCGCACCAGCCGACGGCAGCCCGCTCGAAGCCGAACGGGACCCAGTTCCGGGCGGCGAGCACCCCCGCGAGGGCGGCGAAGAGAACGACCGAGATGCCCACGGCCGCGGACCACGCGCGCTCAGAGCGGAACATCCTTCGTACCACCGCCCCCATGGAAGAAAGGACCCGGCCGGACGCGGCGACGCGGCCCAGGCCGGACAGGAGCAGGCCCGGCCAGGACGGCTGACGCCTGGGCATATGGCAGGACGATACCTGGGCCGGGCCCGGCGAACGCGCTGGTGCCGGCGTCAGCTGGGCGGGGACGGGTCGGGGATGCTGCCCGTCGAAGGCCTGCGGTGGCAGGCCCAGGGACCTGGCACGCGAGTGGCGCCGGCTGCGGCGCGGGCCCGGTTTTCGTCATGGCGCACAGCATCCCGTGCCCGGTCGTGGTTACAACGGCTGCGACCCGGTTGCCGGAAGACCGGCCTCCGGCGGACGGCACCCGCAGTCGTGGTGCGCCCCGTGTCGTCCGCGAGGGTGCCAGACGGATGCTGGCAGCGCGCTACTGGTCGAAACCGGCGCGCAGGGCCGCGATGAACCAGGCGAACACCGGCGCCAGGCTTGTCGGGGCGGGCCATCCGTTGATGACGGCCAGGAGGTGCCAACAGCGTTCCGCGCGCGAGTCGTTGGCGACCTCCAGGCGTGTCAACAGCCAGCGGCGCAGGTCGGTGTCGTCGGCGCGGCCGAA
This sequence comes from Streptomyces sp. SP17BM10, assembly GCF_036322405.1. Taxonomy (NCBI): domain Bacteria; kingdom Bacillati; phylum Actinomycetota; class Actinomycetes; order Kitasatosporales; family Streptomycetaceae; genus Streptomyces; species Streptomyces sp. SP17BM10. The sequence goes on from NZ_JAQYXB010000424.1 coordinate 55,407, forward strand.
GACCTGGGCGTAGCGGGCGGTGAGGGCGTCGATGCGAGGCTTTCCGGCCGTGGGAACCAGCCCAGCCAGCCGACTTCTTCACCCCGGAGGGCCAGGCGGAGCGGATCGGTGCGAGCACGCTCCTTCCGCTGGGCAGGAAGCACAGCCGGGCAGGGCCAGTTCGTCATCCATGGTTGCGCTTCCCGGCCGGTCACCCTAGATTGTCAACCATGGTTGCTGAGTTCTCCCGAGAAGGCCAGTACCGGGCGGTGGGACCGCAGTTGCTGCGTTCCTGGCTCGGTTACCGGCGTCGTGTCGAGGAGCGGCTGGCCGCCGCGGGGTTCGCCGACCGTCGCCTGCCCAACGGGGTGATCCTGCGGCTGTGCGCGACGGACGACGAGATGACGGTCTCCCGGATCGGCCGCGAGCTGGACATCAGCCGTCAGGGGGCGAGCAAGCAGGTGGGCGAGCTCGTCGTGGAGGGCTACCTCGTCCTGGAGCAGTCGCCCGACGACGGCCGGGAGAAGTTCGTGCGCCCCACTCCGGCGGCCCTCGTGTTCCTCCGCTCCTTCGACCAGGCCCGCCGTGAGGTCGACGAGGAGATCCGCGCCCGGCTCGGCGATGAGGCGCTCGACGCACTGTCAGCCCTGTTCGACCTGCTCGCGGACCCGGACGACGGGCGCGTCAACGTCTGGCGCGAGGCCCGCGCCCGAGCCGCCCTCCTCGGCCTGGATCAGCAGTAGTGGCACCGCGATCGCCCCGGCAGCGCGCCACGACCGCTCCGACAGCAGATCCCCTGACGAAAGGTCGACCTCATGGAGCAAGCCCTCATGATCGGGCTCTACGCAGCCCCGGCGTTCTTACTGCTGATGACCGTCGAGCTCATCGGCTACCGGCTGGACAAGGACCCCAGGACCCCGCGGGTCGGCTTCTCGGCCCGTGACACCGCCACCAGCCTGTCCATCTACGCGATCGGCCGCATCGTCAAACCGCTCGGCAAGTTCATCGAGCTGCCGATCGTGGCCTTCGCCGCAGCCCTCGCGCCGCACACCCTGTCCTCGTCGAGGTGGTGGGTGTGGGCCGTGGCGATCCTCCTGGCAGACCTCGCCTACTACGCCAAGCACCGGATGGACCACCGCATCCGGCTGTTCTGGGCCGCGCACAGCGTCCACCACTCCAGCCAGCACTTCAACCTCTCCACCGCAGTCCGCCTGCCCTGGCTGATCCCCGGGTCGTTCCTGGCCGGCGTGGTGGACATCCCGCTCGCGCTGCTCGGCATACCCGCCTGGATGATCTTCGTGTCCCAGTCGATCGTGCTGCTCTACCAGTACCCGATCCACACGGAGCGCATCGACCGCCTCCCGCGTGCGGTCGAGTACGTCTTCAACACCCCCTCCCACCATCGCGTCCACCACGGTGCCAACAACCCGTACCTGGACAGGAACTACGGCGGCATCCTGATCATCTGGGACCGGATCTTCGACAGCTACGCCGAGGAGACCGAACGCGTCCGCTACGGGCTGACGAAGAACATCGACACTTTCAACCCGCTCAAGGCCAACTACCACGAGTTCACAAGCCTGTTGCGCGACATCCGTGGTGCGCGGACCTGGCGAGGGCGGATCGGCTACGTCGTCCAGCCTCCGGGCTGGCGCGAGAGCGAGACCGCCGAGCAGCAGCCCGGCGTCCCCGTGTCCGCCTGACAGCCGTCCATCGGGCCGTGTCGCCGACGGTCACACGGCGGCGACGGCGCCCAGTTCGTCGAGCAGGCCGCGAACGAGCAGCTCGATCCGGTCGCGGACCGGGCGGACGGCAGCGACGCCCTGACTGGCCGGGTCGTCCGGCTTCCAGTGCAGGTACCGCTGGCCGGGGAAGTACGGGCAGGCGTCGCCGCAGCCCAGGGTGATCACCACGTCGGTTGGAGGCCTCGGCGGAGGGAGCCGGCCCGGCCCCTGGGGCAGTCCCCGGCGATGCAGCTGATCAGCATCTCCCGCCCGCCGGGGGAACCTCAGGCGCGGCAGGCGAGGGGCGGCAGGGTGTGTTCCCTGCCGCCGTCTCGTCAGGTGGGGCTATCCGGCCGAGGCGGCCGGTGTCCGGGGAGCCCGGATCAGGGCGGAAGGCGGGTTGCCCTGCTTCTTGGTGTCCGGTGGCGAAGTCGCGCCCGTGGCTTTCGACGGAGGCCGCAATGCGATCACGCAGTTGGACTTACTGGATTCGGCTTCGCCGTTGATGGCGGTGACACAGAATTCGTAGTTCCAGACGCCGGGGACCAGGTAGGCGATGCCTCGGCCGGCTTCGTTGGTGACGTACTCGTCGGCCTTGGACGGGCTGCCGTCGTTGATATTGCGGATCCAGACACGGTAGCCGGCGGCCTGGCTGGACCCGGCCCAGGTCAACTGCACCGTGGTGGCGTCGGTGGAGGTGACCTCCAAGCCGCTGGGGGCTGGTGGCGTCCCGGCGCCGACGGTGACGGAACGGGCGACGCCCGGCATTCCGCCGCCGGCGGCATTCCACGTGGCCACCGCGACGAGGTAGTGGTGGCCCGGGTTCAACCCGTCGATGTGCACCGACTTTCCCTTGACCGCGGTGCTGTTGGTGAACGCGCCGGGGGTGTCCCTGTCCCAGGTGATGATCTCGTACCGGTCGATCGTGTCGGTGTACGGGCCGGTCGGCGCGTCCCAGGACACGTCCACGCCGGTGGCGGTGGCGCGGGTGACGATCCCCGTAGGCGCCGCGGCGGTCTTCGGGTGCGCGGTAGCACTGAGCGTCTCGGACCACCCGGACTTCCCGTCATCGGCGTTGTCGGTGCGGACCTGGTATTCCCACTCCCAGCCGTCGAGGGTCCAGGTGGTGTCGAAGCGGGCCGCTCTGACCGGCGTCTCGGTCCAGGTGCTGGAGCCCTTGATCCGGTGCCGGACGGTGTAACCACGGGCACCGTAGACCGGTTTCCATTTCAGGGTGATCCCGCTCGGTCCGGAGTCGACCCAGATCGTGCCCGGCGCGAGCGTCGGCCGGTCGGGGATGTGCGCGGGGATGCTGATCAGTTGACTGCCGAGACCGTAGCTGTCGTGCAAGGTGCGCACGAATGCCTGGGCGATCTGGTATTCGCCCAGGGCGTTGGGGTGCAGCCCGTCGTAGCCGGCAGGACAGCTGTTCCTGTCGCAGCTGTAGTTTCCCGCCCAGTCGACCAGGGCCACACGGGACTTGCCGGTGTTCCACGACGGGATCGCGTCCGCGAGCATGCTGTTGTACTTCGTGGTGTTGCCGGGCAGGTCGTCCCGGCCACCGATGAACGTCCGCTGCGGAACGTTGGCCAGGGCGAAATTGAGGTCCGGTTTGACGGCGCGGGCCCGGTCGACCAGCGTCCGCATACTGTCCACAGTGCCTTCCGGGCCACTGACGAACCAGCCCATGTCGTTGAACCCGAGCCCCACCAACAGCAGGTCGGGCTGGTACTTCGCCACCTGTTCGGCGATCAGTTTCTGGTCCTGCGCCGCCTGCTGGCCCCAGACCGCGAAGTGGTCGGTGTCGAACTCCGCCGCGACTCCGTCGGCGTACCCGCCCGAGGTGACGGGAGCGCTCTCAGCCGGTTGCGGGGTTTGCCCCTGCAGTGGCGGCACGGGCGGGGCCTGGGGGGACGCCTGCGGCCGGGTTCCTTCGTACGGGCCGACGAAATCGACGTCGATGCGCTCCGTCTTGAACCATTCCCACAGGCGGTAGCGCCAGGTCCAGTCACCTTCATAGCCCTGAGTCATCGAATCGCCCACCACCATGACCTTCAGCGGCACCGCGGACTGGCCGACACCGCGGGAAAGCCTTTGCAGGGCCTCGTACAGGTTCGGCCCCATACCGTGGAGGCTGTCGGCCATGAATCCGAGGACGTTGCCCATGTTCCCCAGCTTCGTCGCGAAGCCTCGCAGGCTCTTCTGAGCATTTGCTATCAGGGAGGAGGTGCCCGCAGTAGCCCATTTCAGCAGCTGGCCGCCGAGGCCGCCGTTGACGCCACCCCACATCGCGACGGCAAGCGCCTCCTTCCACACCTCGGCGTCACCCAGCGAACGGTCGTCGTAATAGGCGTTCATCAGCTCACCGACGAGTGCGCCCATCGCCCCGCTCACCGCTCCGCACACCGGGGCCGCCGCCGGAGCCCCCACGTTGAACGCGAGCAGGCACACGGCCCCGGAGACGATGGTGACGCCGAGGGCGACGCCACCGGCTATCGTCTTCTGCCACCAGTTCGCCGTGGTACCGATCTCCGCCTTGGGCACCACGAACACGAGGCTGTCCGCGACGGAGACCACGCGCACGTCGTGGTCGGTGGCGGTGCTCCAGTCCTTCGGGGGGTAGATCCCCACGCTGTTCCGCTGGAGCCGCTTGGCCACCGACTCACCCACGGACATGCCCGCGTCCTGGTCGGCACGTATCGAGTCGGCCCAGCTCGACTTGACTTTGTCCAGTTGCTCCTGTCCCTCGGGGGGAACGTGGAAATCGAAGGCGATGATCAAGTCGTCATCGGCCTTCCCCAACTCCTGGAGCGCCCCGGCGTCACGGGCGCATCCCATACGGAGCGTCACGGGCGCGTCCTGTTCGGCGCTGAAGGACGTGGCGTGCGCGCCGCACGCCCCAACAGGCCCCTTGACGGGCCCCTGCGCCACGGCGGGTCCTGCGGACCCGACCATCAGCAACGCCACCGTCAAGGTGAACGCCATGAGGCAATTGCTGCGCCGGCGCCTGTGCCACCTGCGCCCGCCGGGACGTGTTCTCGCCATACCTAATCCGGCCATGCCGCCCATCACTCCTCACCAGCGAAGGATCCCGGAACGCGAAATCACGTGCCGGGGCAGCGTTTCGGGCACTCCGCACCGTCTGAGGGGCGAAGAGCGCCGATTGGGTGATCATGTCGTACACGCAGAGTGCCTACAAGGGTTGAATTGCAAAGCTCATGACAGCAAGTCACCTGATGCCACGTCACATCGACGAAGCGGATGCTTCACCATGTGAGGCCCACCATCGCCTGCGCAACAACCGTGCCTGACCCGGGGAATGAACGATGGCCCTGTCGCTTGAGCGGCAGGTCGAGGTGATGCGGCTTCATGGGTGGGTGGCGTCGGCCCGGCTCAGCAGGGCCTGGAGCGGCCGGCCCCTGCGGCTTGGGCTCCTTCGCGGCGAGGCAGGACGCCGCCTGTGGTGACGCGGCGGGTATCACCCTTGGGAAGGCCATGTGGTCGCGGACCACCCGGTGGCCGATGACCTCGCCGTGGGCGCTGTGGACGCGGGCCCTCCGCGGCGGGACCCAGGTCCCGGAGGGGGCATCGTCCGGTCAGGACCAGGGCGTGGAGGTCCGGCCGTCGGGTTCCAGGCCGTAGCGCAGCAGTTGGGCCCAGTGCGGATCGGCGGAGCGGCGTTCGGCCAGTGCTTCCAGGGCCTGGCTCCGTCCGGCGTCGGCGGCGCGGCGGCAGGCCTCCTCGGGCTGCTCCGGTTCCGGTGCCGGCCCCGGAACGGCCAGGCCCCTCTCGTAGCCGTCCGTGGTGATGGCCCACAGGGCGATAGCGCTTCCCCGGTAGGCGCCTTCGGGCAGCTTCTCCACTCCGCCCTGAGCGCCGCTCGGCCCGCGATGCCGACCATGCCAGCCGTACCCACGGGCCCGCCGTCACCGCCCCCTCCCCCGCCGTATGCGCCGCCCATGCCACCGCGTCCCCGCCCGCCCAAGGGCAGGACCGCCACCGTCTGGCTACTCGGCCTGCCCCAGTTCGTCGTCGCCTACATCGGCGCCGGCCTGGTATCCCGGCAGGATTCCCTGGCGTCCGTCTACTACCTGATCCTCGCCGCCTCCCTCGCCCTCCTCGTCACCGGGATCATCCTGGGCGCCACGTCACTGGTCCGGTCGACCAGCCGCATGTTGATCGCAGGAATCGCAGTCGACATCCTGCTGCTCCTCGACCTGTTCCGGCTCATAGCCATGAACCCGGGAAACACGTAAGCCCCGAACTTCGCCCGGCGGGCCTTCGCCGGGTAGAGCTCGGCGTGCCGGACCCGGTCCTCCCACCACGGGTCATGCCCGACGCTCCACCGCGATCGCTGATTGCCATGGAGCAGGTCGCCTACCGTCTCGTTCAACGTGACCAGGGCCTCCAGCTCCAGCACGCTGAAGTCAGGCCGGGATCCTCCGCCGCACGCGTGCTGGTGCCCCGTCAGTGCCATGTGTAATGTCACACGCCATGATGCGGACTTCTCGTACACCCCGCCGGGCCTCCACGGGCGCGCTCGCCCTCCTCGGCGCCGTCACCGCTCTCGCCGCCCTGCTCGGGCCCGGCGCGGGTCCGGCCGTCGCCGACGGCGGATGCCGCACCGATGTCACCGTGACACCGGACCAGGAACAGGCCCGGCTCTCGGACCCCCGTACCGCGGCGCTCGTGGACGGCGGCGGGTTCGGCGACTTCGTGCGCCGCTTCCCCGCCGCCCTGTGCACCGCCCGCACCGCCGCCGAGGCGCAGCACCTGCTCCGGGACTGGGGCGAGGCCCTGTGGACGTCGGCCGTCGACCGCGCCCAGGGCCGGCGCCCCGCGGGCACGCTGGCGGCCCAGGACGACCGGCCGCTGTACTGGACCCGGGTGGCGATGAGCCTCCGACTCGCGCAGTGGCAGCCCGGGTTCCCGGTCGACCGCGCCGCCCTGCGCCGCGGCCTCGAGGACGCCTCCCGGGGCCTGGTCGACAACGACTTCCGGGGCACCCCGGGCGTGCGCCGGTACTTCGTCAGCGGCTTCGACCCCTTCGGCCTGGACTCCGAACCGCGCGGGGCCAACCCCTCCGGCTCGGCCGCCCTGCAACTCGACGGCCGCCAGGTCACCCTGGCCGACGGCGGCCGGGCCGAGATCCGCACGGTCGTCCTGCCGGTGCGCTACACGGACTTCGACCAGGGCGTCGTGGACCGGGCCTTCGCGCCGCGCCTGGGCGCCGGTCCGCACGCGGCCGACCTGATCACCACGGTCAGCCAGGGCTACCCCGGACTGTTCACCCTGGAGGCCTGGGCCGGCCGGGCCCGCTCGGCCGATCCCTATCCCGACAACCTCGACGCCCTCGGCGGCGGCAGCCCCGACCACCCCGCCGACCCGCCCGGCCTCGCCCCCGGCCCCGAGTTCATCGCCACCAGCCTGCCGACCGCCACCATGGCCACCGTCCAACAGCCCTACCCCGTACGGCTCAACACCGACGTCACCGAGATCCCCGCCGGCGGCACCCGGCCCGTCCACCGCGAGGACGGCCCGACCCCGGGCTCACGCTCCGTCGAGGGCGGCGGCGGTGGATACCTCTCCAACGAAGTCGCCTACCGCTCCAACCTGCTCCGGCTGGCCCTGGCCCCCCGGATCCCCGGCGGCCACCTGCACACACCCGTGCTCACCGGTCTGCCGGCCGACCCCGCGCAGCTGACCGCCCCCGACTTCGAGCACGCCGAGGCGGCCATCACCGGCGAGGTGCTGGACGTCCTGCGCCACACCACGAGCTGACCGCGGGCCGCCCCTCGGGGGTCTCCCGGGGGGGCGGCGTCGTGGCGGACACACCTGTCATCCCCCGGGCGTCGCGGGCAGCCGGTCGGCCGGTCGCGGTCCGGACCGTACGCGGCGCAGCCAGTTCGGGACGGCCACGGGTGCCACGGCGAGCAGGAACAGGTCCAGGCACGCCAAGGTGCCTGCCGCGATGGTCCTGAGGACGATTCTCGCCACGGCGGTGTCGACGAGGTTGCCGGTGGCCGGGTCCAGCGCGGCCGTCACGACCTGGCCGTCCGGGTGGATCTTCCGGGCGTTGCGCTCCTCTTGCCTGGGTTGTCCCTGGAACGACCAGTGGTAGAGACAGCGGTAGGTCGACGACGTGTCGCCGGCGATCTCGCGGCATCCGTCGACGGAAGCGGCGACCGGCACGGTCGGGATGCGGGTGGCCTGCCACTCGTGCGTCGCGTCCCGGGCCGCCGGCAGGCCGATCGCCAGGGCCGCGATGAACACCGCGGCGTAGCCGGCCGCCTCGCGGCCTTCGGTGCCGTCCCTGCCCCGGAAGGGCCCGCGGTCCAGGGCGAAGGCCAGGGCCCCGACCGCGGCGGCGACGGCGAGGTACGCCGTCGCCGCCGCCCCCAGCCGATACCGGGTCCTCCCCACGGCCACAGCCGGAAGCCGGCCGCGCACGCGAGGCCGACCGGCAACGCCACCAGAGCGGCCCACGCCAGGGAGCGGACCGCGGACCGGGTCCGTCCTCCCCCGCCGTTCACGCTCTCCCCCTTCTCCCGAAGCGTCCTCGCCGTTGCGCCTCCTCCGTGGCGGGAGGGTGTGCCTCCCACCAGGCCATGACCTCGTCGGCGATGGCCAGTGCGCCACCGGGGGCGATCTCCTCCAGGTCGTGGAGGACCGTCCAGCCGCCGAGGAACACGGCCCGGGCGGCCAGCCTGCGGGCCCGGACCGGGTCCGACACGTCCACCAGGGCGGCCAGGGCGCGGGCCCGCGTCTCGCCGAGGGGGATCGTGTGGGCGAGTTCCTCGGCCCGCTCCGGTTCGCCCTGGCGGGCCAGCGCGGCGACGACGTCGACGAGTGCCTCGCCCCGCCCCCAGCGGTCGGGGATCGCGGGGACGAGGGCCTCGGCCCGGTCCGTATCGCCGCGCCGGGCCAGCTCGCCGACGACGGCCATCAGCGCCCGGCTGCGTGCCCAGCGGTCGGTGAAGGCGCGGGCCAGGGCCTCGGCGCGGTCCGTGTCCCCGGACCGGGCCAGCGCCTCCACCGACTCGGCCTCGCGCGCCGCGCGCAGGTCGGGCTCGACGATCCGGTCGGCCAGTGCCATGGCCCGCTCGGCCTGCCCGTGCCGGGCCAGCAGCAAGGCCACGGCCTCCCGCAGGCCGAATCCGGCGTCGTGGTGGAGCAGTCGCTCGACCCGGTCGGCCACCGTGAGCGCCACCTCCCGGTCGGCGGTCTCGGCGACCTCCTCCAGCAGCTCGGGCACGAGCCTCGCGTCGAAGGGCGGGAGCGGGCGGCGCTCGGCAAGGATCGTGAGGTACAGGGCGTCGGGGTCGAAGGCGGAGTCGACGTCGGTCTCCTGCGACTCCGCCTCCGCGGCAGCGGCGGCGCGGGCCAGACTGCGCAGCACGGCGTCGAGCCGGTCCAGGTCGCCGCCGCGGGCTTCGAGGGCCAGCAGTGCGACGAGGAGCGCGCGCTGTCCGGTGCCGTTGATCCGCTCGCGCCGGACGAGGTCCTCCACGCGGTCGGCGAACGTGCCGGCCAGGACGTGGTCGCCGGCGGCGTGCGCGATCTCCACGGCCGTGAGGAGCACGCGCCCCAACTCCCCGCCGGCGGCGCACTCGGCGGCCCTGGCGGCGTACCCGAGCGCGGCCGGGAAGTCGCCGCCCTCCGCCGCCGCCTTCGCCAGCCCGGCCCAGGCCTGCGGCCGGTTGTGCGGGTAACGGACCGTCTCCACCAGGGCGACGGCGCCCTCGTGGTCACCGGCGCGCGCCACCGCCGGGATGCGGGCGACCAGGGCGCGGTCCCGGTGCGAGCGGTCGGTCAGCGACTCGGCGAGCGCCCGCGCACCGTCCAGGTCTCCGGCCTCGCCCGCCGTGCGCACCAGCCGGACGAGGTCCTCCTCCGGCCCGGAGCGGCCCGCGCCCGCGCGCACCAGCTCGACCGCCCGCGCGAGATGGCCGGCTCGCACGAGCCCCGCCGCCAGGCCCATGCCGGCGCCCCGGTCCGCCTCCTGGTGCGCCGCCAGCCGCAGGACCGTCAGCAGGCAGGGGGCGAACCCGCTGCGCAGCAGGCCCCTGTCGGCGCTGCCCGGCGGGGCCGGTCCGAGGCGCTGGTCCCGGGCCCTCGTCACGTAGAGCCCCGAGCCCAACTGGGCCAGCCCCTTCGGCATGTGCACTCCCCCTCGCCGGCGGCCGCTCCTCGCACCGCGCGAGGCGGCCGCCGTGTGAGCCGACACGATAGTCCGACAGGCCGACAGCGCGTGCGGAGCCGGCCACAGGGCTGGGCATAGGGCGGGGCCGTCCGGTGTTCGGGCGGTCATGAGCAGGATTCTGGTGATCGGTGCGAACGGCAGCGTGGGCCGGCACGTCGTGGCCTCGCTGGCCGAACGCGGCCACGCCGTACGGGCGTTGGTGCGGGACGTCTCGACGGCCGTGGTGCCCGCGGGGGTCGAGGCCGTGCAGGGCGATCTGGCCGTGCCGGAGAGCCTGGAGCGTGCGCTGGGCGGCGGGGTGGAGGGCGTGTACCTGATGTGGCCCGGGATCCCGGTGCGGCCGCGGGTCGTGGAGCTGATCGCGGAGCACGCCAAGCGGGTCGTCTACCTGTCCACGGACGTGGCCGACCTCGCGGACGGCGAACCGCCGGTGACCTTCCACCAGGAGATCGAGCGGCTCATCCGCGCCTCCGGCCTGCGCTGGACCTTCGTCCGGGCGATCGACTTCGCGGGCAACGTGCTCGGCTGGGCCGACCAGGTGCGCCGGGGCGTCGTCCGCTGGCCGTACGGCGGGGCGCGGCGCTCCCTGGTCCACGAGCGGGACATCGCGGACGTCGCGGTCGCGGCCCTCACCGAGGAGGGGCACGACGGCGCGAAGTACGTGGTCACCGGGCCCGAGTCGCTCTCGCACGCCGAGCTGGCGCGGATCATCGGTGAGGAGGCCGGCACCGGGGTGCGCTGGGAGGAGCTCGCGCCGGAGACGGCCCGCGCCGAGCTCACCGCGGCCTGGGGGAACGCGGCGTTCGTCGAATCCCGGCTGCGGGCCTGGGAGTCCTTCACCCGCGAGCCGGAGCGCGTGACGGACACCGTGCGGCAGGTGCTCGGCCGCCCGGCGCGCAGCTTCCGCTCGTGGGTGCGGGACCACGTGGAGGACTTCCGGTAGGTGTCGTCCGTGAGCGGCCGGACGCGGCCCCGTCCGGGTTTGGCCGTCGTCCGGTAAGGAAGGGGTTCCTCGTGCAGGTATCAGGTGGCGGTCGGGACGGGCGCCGACCTCCGGGCGCGACCGCGCCGCGGCCGAGCGGCCGGCGCCTGCTGCTCGGTGTCGTCCGGGACATCGTGGTCCCGATCGCGCTGTACTACGGCCTGCGCGCCGCCGGAGTGAGCGTCTTCGTCGCGCTGCTGGCCGGTGCCGTCCTGCCGGCGCTCACCACGGCGGCGCAGTGGCTGCGCACCCGCAGCCTGGAGGGCATGGCGGGCTTCGTCGCCGGGACCATGCTGCTCGGCGTCGCGGCCGCGCTGGTCAGCGGCAGCCCCCGGTTCCTGCTGGCCAAGGACGGCTGGCTGACCGGCGTGGCCGGGCTCTGGTTCCTGATGTCGATCAGGGCCAGGCGCCCGCTGCTCTTCCACGGCGGCCGCCCCCTGCTGGAGGGACGGTTCCGCTCCGACGGCACCTCCTGGGACGTCCTGTGGGAGCGCGAGCCGGCCTTCCGGCGGATCTGGCGGGTCTCGACGGCGATCTGGGGCGTGGCGATGCTGCTCGACGCCGCCGTGCGGGTCGTCATGGCCTACACCCTGCCGGTGGACGCGGTGCCCGGCCTCGGCGCGCTGCTCTGGCCGGTCACCCTGGTGCTGCTGCAGGTGGTGAACGGTGTCTACTACGAGGTGGCCGGACTCTGGCGGCTCACCGCTGGCACGGCCCTGAGCCCGCCGGCCAGCTGAGTGGTCCTCACATGTGCGTGGGGGCTCACCGCCGGTGCCTCGACCAGTCGCCCCGGACGCATCGAGCGCGGCCGCCACGACCTCCTTCAGCCCGCCGGGAACGACGTCCTCGTAGTACGGGGCGCGCCGGCCTGGTCGGCCGGTGACGGGCCCGGCGTGACGGGCGTCGCGGAGCGGGCCTGCCGGTTGGGTGGAGAGCGATCACGGCGGCGCGCCCGGACTGGTCCTGACGGACCGGCGGACGCGGGCGGGTGGGCGCGGTCCGGGTGCGCGCTGGGCTGCGCGGGTGGTGCGCGGTGGCGCTCCCGCGAGATGACGCGGGAGGGGTGGAAACGCGCCTAGGTTCGTAGGCGCTCCGCTTTCGTTCACGCCGAAGGGACCGGGCCCGGTGCAGGAGGAGTTCCACGAGCGTCGTCGCGCCACGGCCTGGACGAGGCCGCTCACCGGGTCGACCGCGCCGGACGACGGGTCGGACGACGGGTGCGGCGCGGGTGCGGCGACGCTGGAGGCCGGACGTCTCCACCGCAGGGTCAGCGGTGTCGATCGGCAGGCGCGTCCGGTGACTCCCGCGGAGCTGGCCGCGCTCGGCGACCCGATGGCGGTGCTGTTCTTCCGCCGGGGCGTCTTCCCCATGAACGTCCAGGACCTGCTCGCCGGTCTGCCCCAGCCGCCCGGCGGCCTGCCGAACGCGGTCTACCTCGTCGGCGAGGCCGGGCAGATCCCGCCGGACGCCTCGCCCGCCCCGTACCGCGACTTCCGGTTCGCCATCACCCGCACCGCCCTCCAGGACCGGGAGGTGGACCTGCTGATCAGCACCGGCGCGGGTGACGACCCCGCCACCACGTTCCTGCAGGTCGCCGCCTGGGACCCGGGCTCCGGGGTCTTCAACTACTACGCACGGATCAGCCCGGGCTGGGTGTGGTCCGGGGACTCGTGGTCGGCGCTGGCCCCGGAGTCGCGCGGCAGGGGGTGCTTCGACAGCCACGTCAACGGCAGCGTCGTGATGAAGGAACTGACCCTGCCGTGGAGCAACTGGCAGTCCCAGTCCGCGACGATCCGGCTCGCCGCCGACGACCCGCTGCGCTCCGACCCGCTGTTCGCCCGGGTGGTGGGCGCGGAGAACCTGGAGCCGACGATCCGTTCGCTGGTCGGCCGCTGGACGGCCGCCCGCCTGGCGGCCGTCACCCGCACCGGGACGGTCGAGCGGCCGGACCAGCTCATGCGGCAGCTGTTCACGACCACCTCGGTCAACCTGGCGAGCAGCGCCGTCCAGAGCTCGACCGTCACCGCGGCGAGCGACGACTTCCCCCTGCCCATCGGCTTCTGGCTGAACGGCCGGGCCCTGCTCGACGACCTGGAGCTGCCGGTCACGGCGTCCTTGCCGCGGGTCCCGGCGGCCGAGTACGCGGCGAGCCTGACCGAGTTCGGCTTCCGCCTCCAGGAACGGGCCAGCGGCTTCTCCCAGCCCGGCGACACGTTCTTCGCCTTCGTCTTCCCCGAGGCCGCGTTCGAGGACGACGACGTCGTCCGCCAGATGGTGCAGAGCGGGCTCATCACCGCGAAGTTCGCCGCCTGCGCCCTCATGGTCGACTTCACCAACCCGGTCTTCAGCCCCGACCGGGCACGGCTGATGGCGTACGTTCCGACGGGCGCCACCGCGGTGGACGGGCTGGCCGCGCAGATCGCCCGGGCGATCACGCAGGCCGCCACCGGGCTGCCGGCCACCAGTGCGGAGGCCCGGTTCGCCGCCGGCTGGGCCCTGGCCGACCCCGAGTGGCCGGGGGTCTTCGGCGGACGCATCGACGCCTATCTGGGCCGGGTGGCCGCCCGGATCGGCACCCCGGCGGGTTTCCGGGACTACGTGCGGCTGGCCGAGTCCCGCCGCCGGGACTTCCGGGCGATGAAGCTCAACGAGTTCGAGCTCACGCTCCCGGCCACGGACATCCCGCCCGACGCACCCCCTCTGACGATGCGCGAGGACGCCACCGTCGTTCCCCGGTCCTGACGTCCGGTCCACGCGGCGACACGCCGCGCAGAGGCCGAATCACCCGCAAAGGAATCGCCATGAGCAAGCTCGCCTCCTACGCCCCTCCCGGAAACCTCACCGATCTGGACGCGACCGGGGCCAAGGCCTGGGACGCCTTCATCAGCGACAGCGTGGACCAGGCCGTCAAGGGCCCGGACCCGAGCCAGGTGCTCCACGACAGCCCGCGCGGCCAGTTCTACGACCTCACCAAGACCGACACCGCCGCGGACGCCACGGAGGCGACCGTCACCTGGACGGCGTTCCCCCGCATCATCAAGATCAACTCGATCTCGGACCCCCAGCGCTGGCAGCGCGCGGACGCCAGCCGCGACGTCCAGGACGAGTACTGCGAGTGGAGCGTCACCCGCGACACCACCGGCAAGATCACCAAGGTCACCTTCACCTGCGAGGGCCCCGAGTACTGGTCCCTGCTCGCGCAGAGCGACCCCGGCACCGTCCTGGACCTCTACCGGAGGTTCGTCGCTCCCGACGTCCAGCACGGCGACCTGTTCGGCCCGGACGGCGCCTACCAGCCCCGCAACCGGTGGAACGACTCGACCTCGCACGGCGCGATGCACCTGATCCAGCGCAACAACACGCTCGGCGCGGAGATCGAACTCGCGGCCGCGGCCACCATCGTGCGGGTGATCGGCGGTCAGGAACTCGCAACCGAGCAGCAGCTGATCCAGTGCAGCAAGTACGGCCAGGCGGAGCGCAACAGCGACCCGCACATCGGCGGCGCCGTGAACGCGATCGCCCGCCAGAAGGCCGACGTCTCGCTCGCCGACCCGGTCGGCCTGTACTTCAACGACCTCTCCACCGACGGCTGGGCCGCCCCCGACAACTCCGACCCCAAGAGCTACTGGACGTACGTGCGCGGCGACGCCGCCCACCCCGTGCGCGCGGTCTACGAAGTCCCGCAGGGCCGCGGCTTCACCGTCGGCGACATCACCATCGGCGGCAAACCGATCCGGTTCGGCGCCCAGATCGCCGACTTCATCACCATCAAACTCACCGCCGTCGCGTGCCGCTTCGGCCAGAGCACCACACCGCCGCAGACCGCCTGCGTCGAGTTCCCGCAGCCGGCCCCCACCGTCGCCCACCTCGCGGCCGGCGCCGCCCGGTCGGCGAGCCGGCTGGCCACGTCCACCGTCGCCACGAACCGCCGCTGACCCGCACGACCGGAGGCCCCCGCCTGGGGACAGGCCGGCCTGGGCACATGTTGACCCGTCGTGGCCCGGGGCGCAGGCTGGAGATACACGGTAAACATCCGCTGTAGATCCGCGTGCACCGCACACGCAGAACACCATCGGAGGCTCACATGACCACCGATGTCACCGGCGATCCGACCCAGCCCCACACCGAGTCCGAGGACCTCGGCTGGGAGATCAACATTCCGGGACACCCGGCCCGGAAGGACTCTCCGGAGTACCAGAAGTCCCGCGCCCGGATGAACCAGATAGTCGAAGGCCTGGAGGACCCGTTCTACGGCCCCGAACCCGTGGAGGACCACCACGGCGGCGCGCTGTGGCTCAAGGACGACGACGGCTGGTTCATGGTCCGCAACCTTGCCGGCATCGAGTGGTCCGCGCAGTTCTGCGCCGACCCGGCCAAGGTCGACCTCCTTCGGCGGAACGCCCGGCGCCTCTACGCGCTCTGCCCCGACGCCGTGCAGGAACTCGGGATCCGGGAACTCCTGGACACCGAGATCACCGATGCCGCCGGGGTCCAGCGCTGGACCGACTCGATCTGCAACGCCAGCGTGCCGCTGCCGCACGCGGTGCACTCCGCGGCACTGCCCGCCGGAGGCGGCGTCCACCACTACCCGAGCCCCGTCACCGAGATCGTCTTCTTCAAGAGGGACGACTTCCAGCTGTGGGTCACCGACCAGGGCGGCCACGACGTGGCCGTGGCCCCGGTCGCGGCGCGGGGCTCGCAGGACGGGCGGGTCCAGGTGCTCTACGCGCCGGAGCAGTCCACGCTGCGGCCCCGGCTGGACGAGGCCCAGGCCGGCGGAAACGTCCTGCTGCTCGACGCGGACCACCCGGTGGCCCGGGCCGCGTTCGCACGGCAGTACGCCGAGGACTCGCCCACGGCCCGGGCGGGCCGGACTGACTCCGGGTGACCGTAGGTCCGTGGGAGTTCGGACGATACCTCCGTGGCACCCGGCACCGGGCCGCCCCGAGCGTCGATCACGGCGCCCACCCTTTCACCGGAAGCTGCGGAGGCGCACCGCTGACCGTCGCCCGTCTGACGTCACCCCGGAGCCGCAGAGAAGTCCGCCGCTTCGCGACTCCAGGCCAAGGACGCGCTTCACCCCCGCCCTGAAAGGACGGAACACTGCGCAAGATCAGAGGTAGATCATCGGGTCGGCCTGGCAAGGGACCCAGGGCGGGATCGCGCCCGGCGGGCGGCAGCGGCGGTTCGCCGCGCGGCACAGCCGGAGCGGACCCGGCCTCCGGTGGCCGGAGCGTCACGTCCGGCGCACCTTGCGCAGGCCGCCTCGCCGGAGTGCCACCACCGGCACGGGCAGGCTCACTCCGAGGGGGTGTGCGGGCGGTGGGGCAGGTTCACCACCACCAGGGCCAGGCCCGCCAGGGTGACGTTGCGGATCGCCGCGTCCAGGCCGTTCCACGTCTTCGACTGCCACATCGCGAACCACTCGCCGCCGATCCCGATGAACCCGGCGCCGAAGAGCAGCAGCATCAGCAGCAGGCCGAGGGTGCTGAGCCGGCGCGCCGCCTGGGGCCGCAGCCACCAGGCGAGCGTCCCCGCCGCCAGCACCAGGGCGCTCAGCGCCTCCCAGGCGATGATCGCGACGTACGCCGCGTTCTGCAGGCCCGGGGAGGTGATGGAGCGCCACATCAGGTTCGTGTCCTTGAAGGTGGTGTCCATCGCCAGCACGTGCTGGACGAAGTGCTGGTTGGTGGGGAAGTCGGTGACGTTCCCGAGGACGACGAGCAGCAGGTAGAGCGCGTTCGTCCCGGTGAGCACGGCGGCCGCCGCGGGCAGCGAGCCGAACGCGAGCACGCGCTCGCGGACAGTGGTGGGGGCGGTAGGGAGCTGGCGTGCGGAGCGGGTGATCGGCATGCGGAACAGGCTAGCCCCTGCGGGCAGTTGGCCGCCGAAGCGGACGGGGCGCGGGCGCCCGGCACAGCCAGCCGCCCGGCGTGACGAGGCGGCTCTCGTGGGCGAAGACCACGGCCTGGAGGCGGTCGCGGAGTTGCGGATCGCGGTGAGCAAGTTCCCGGGACCTGGGTGTTCTTCAGCAGGAAGCCCGAGGCTCCGACGTGGAGTCCGGCGAAGGCGTAGGCGTCCAGGTCGAAGGTCGTGAGGATCGGCACCCTGCTGTGCGGGGAGTGCGTGACGATCCGCCGGGTGGCCTCGATGCCGTCGGTGCCGGGCATCCGGACGTCCATCAAGGCTTCCCGTACCACGCGGTAGACGGTGAGCCGGGCGGTGGCGCGCCACCGGGCTGCCGACCCGCCTCGACGTCCACGGCGGCCACACCCACGTCCCAGGGTTCGAGACGTTCAGCCTCTCTCGCGGCGATACCACCGCGCCGGCCATGCCGGCTTTCGGCGATCAGTCGACGGCGATTCAGAAATCGGCTTCGGAAGTGACCACCGTGGTACGCGTGGGACCACGATCCTGGTCACCTCTGAAATCGGCACGAACAGCGATTTCCACGTGAACACCATGGAACTCCTCACGCGCCTGGCCTGCCGAATCCTCCTGGACGGGCCGCCCGCGATGTCGGGTCGGGTCTGATTTGACCTGGTTTTATGGCCGTCGTAATTACTGAGAGTTGCCAGGGGGGGCTGACTTCCGGTATTCGTATGCGGCCACCCCCTGTGTCCCCTTAAGGATTGACGTGTCCATACCCCCTCAGCAGCCCGACAGCGCGCCGCAGCAGCCGTACGGCTACCCGGCCCCCCAGCAGCCGACCGGCTCGAACGGCTTCGCCGTCGCCGGTCTGGTCCTGGCCTTCCTCTTCTCCCCGCTGGGCCTGATCTTCAGCATCATCGGTCTGGTCAAGTCGAAGAGCACCGGCAAGGGCAAGGTGCCGGCGATCATCGGCCTGATCCTCTCGGTGCTCTCGATCGCGGTGGGCATCACGCTCTTCGTGGTGATCGGCTCGAAGGTCGTCAAGGCCATCGACCCCGGGTGCACCAGCGCCACCAGCACGGTGACGACCTACTCGGACAAGATCTCCGCCGACGCCGGCAACCCCGACGCGCTGAAGGCCGACCTCAAGGGCGCGGCCGACCAGCTGAACGCCGCCGCGGCCAAGGCCGGCAACGCCGACGCCAAGAAGGCGATCAGCGCGCTGGCCTCCGACTACCAGCAGATGTACACCGCGGTCAGCACCGGCACCCCGCCGAACCCCGACCTGCAGTCCAAGATCGAGACCGACGCCAACAAGGTCGACTCCGCCTGCGGCCACATCGGCAGCTGATCCCCGGGGATCACGGCGCCGGCGGCATGAACCCGACGCCCGCCGCCGGCTGACCCGCCGCCAGCGCCCGGCACACGTTCCCCTCCCGGGGGACGTGTGCCGGGCGCTCGCGGTTGCGAGGGCGGAGGGGCTTGTGGGACTGGTGGGGGCCAAGGCCCTAGGCTCGCCCGCATGGGTCGTGACGGGCGGAGGAGTGACAGCGTGATCCGGGTGCCGGTGCCGCCGTTGGGCGACTACGAGTCCGGCCGGCTCTTCCACCGGCTGCTGCAGCTCTTCCTGCGGGACCTGAAAGAGGCCGGGCAGCCGGTCGGCAGGCACCAGTACCTGCTCGGCGGCGTGGTGCAACTGCACGAGCCCGCCCGGGCGGAGGACGGTGGCGCCGAGCCGCAGCAACCGCGCTGCGCGTGCTGCCGCACGCCCTACCCGTGCCGCACGGTGTTCGGCGTGGCGGTGAGCGCCGGGCTGCCGATCCCCTGGGACTCCCCGGCCGCCGTGGTCCCCGCGCTGCGTGACGCGGGGCTGGAGCCCAGGCCCGGGGGCGAGGTCACGGCGGAGCACGTGCGCTGGGTACGGGGCTGGGGCGCGCAGCGGACGGCGCAGGGGAGTTGGGAGATCGGCATCCCGGTCGACCGGGGCGAGGTCGAGACCCTGGCCGTGCCGGACGACGCGGCGATGGCCCGCTACCTGGCCGCGGCGGCGGTGGCCCTGGGCAGCCCGTACCCGTACGGCTGGGTCGAGGACGCGGCCGAGGCGGCGGCGGTGCGGCCGGCAGCGCACGAGCAGGCGGCGGACTGGCGGGAGCGGGTGCGCGTGCCCTACCTGGACGTGCACCGGGAGTACGGGGCAGCGGCCGGGGACGACGCGAGCTGACGGCGTCCCAGGGGCGCAGGTGGCCAGGACGGCGACGGCGGCGGAAAGTTGGACGGTCCGGACGAGAACGGGCCCGCCCGTTCTCGTCCGGACGGTCGTGACTCAGCCTCCGGAGGTGATCCAGATCTGGTTCGGGTGCCGGCCGCAGTCGTACTGGATCAGCCACGCGCCGCTGTAGTCCGCGTCGCCGGCGACGGTCAGGCACTTGCCGCTGCGGAGGTTGACCCACTCCTGGCTGTTGTCGGTGATCAGGATCGGGTGCCACAGCTCGTTGTCGGGCGCGCCCATGCAGCCCCACTCGATGATCGCGGCGCCGTTGCCGTGGCCGGCGCCGTCGACGTTCATGCACAGGCGGGTCGCCGTGTTCTTGAGCAGGTAGTAGGCCTTGCCGTTGACGGTGCGCACCTTCTGCCTGATCCACAGTTCGTTGGTCTGGCTCACGCAGTCCCACTGGTCGACGTGCGTTCCCCAGTGCTTCGAGTATCCGGGGGCGTCGGCGCAGAGCCGGGAGCTGGAGTTCACCAGCCACTCCCCCGTGTCGCCGGCGGCGGACGCCGTGCCCGTCGCGCCGACGCACGCTGCGGCCGTCAGCAGTGCGGCGCACAGCGGTGCGAGCAGCTTGCCGCGGGCCGACGGCTTCTTGCGCTTGTTGTCCTGCACGGTTGTTCCCCTTGCGTTCGCGTCCACGCCGCGCCGGGTCGAGCGGCGGCCACCGGTGGCGGCACCGACCACGCTGGCCCTGCGGGCATCCCGGCGGGAAGGCACGGGCCGCAGGTGGAGACGGCTGGGAAATTCCCAGCGCCGTGAGCTGGGCCGTGGGACGCCGCCGGGCGTGGACGGAGACGGGTACCGGAGACCTGTCGCGGGGCGACCGGTTCAAATATTTCTCGTCCTGAAATATTCAGGTACGCGAGCGCATTCCCCTAAGTACCGGCGCGGGACAGGCCCGCCCGGCGAGAGGAGTGCGGTCCCGTGCGCGTCGAGGTGTGGAGCGACATCAACTGCCCGTGGTGCTACATCGGCAAGGCCCGGTTCGAGCAGGCCCTGGCGGTGTTCCCGTACCGCGAGGAGGTCGAGGTCGTGCACCGCTCCTTCGAGCTGGACCCGGGCGCGCCGCGCGAGGCCCGTCCCGTGATCCCGCTGCTCGCCGCGAAGTACGGGATGAGCCTGGAGCAGGCCGAGGCGGCGGAGGCCCGGATCGCCGAGAACGCGCACGCCGAGGGGCTGCCGTACCTGAGCGAGGGGCGCGACGCGGCGAACTCCTTCGACATGCACCGCCTGCTGCACTTCGCCAAGGAGCACGGCCGGCAGGCCGAGCTGCTGGACGCGCTGTACCGGGCCAACTTCGCCGAGGAGCGCTCGGCCTTCGACGCCGGGCGGCTGGTCGAGCTGGCCGTCGGGGCCGGGCTGGACGGCGGGGCGGCCGCGGCCGTGCTGGCCGATCAGCAGGCGTACGCGGAGGCGGTGCGCGAGGACGAGGCGACGGCGAGCGCCATGGGGGCGACGGGCGTGCCGTTCTTCGTCCTCGACCGCCGGCTCGGGGTGTCCGGCGCCCAGCCCGCGGAAACGTTCACCCGCGCGCTGGAGCAGGCCTGGGAGAGCCGGCTGCCGGCACCGCTGGTCCCGGTCGGCGGGGGCGACGCGGAGGCCTGCGGGCCGGACGGCTGCGAGCTGCCCCGGCCGTAGGGCCCGTCCGCGAACTCCGGCCGTCCGGAGGGCGGGCGGGCGACGTCGTGGGGGGGGCAACCGGCGCGGGTGGCCGAGGTGATCGTCGAGGCCGCGGAGGCTGCTGGTACCTGAGCGCTGATGCCTCCCCCGGAGAGCAGCAAGTCGTCACGGACAGTAGCGACATGCCCGGTCCAGGTGACTTCCTGTCGGCCGTGGTCCGCCCCGGCCGCTCGGCCTTCGCGCACCTGCCCTCGGAGCCGCTGCCTCCGGAGCCGCTGCCCTCGGAGCCCCTGCCGGGCCGGTGCGGGCGGACACCCCAGAGAGTTGGGGTTCCGGCCGGGACCCGGCGGGTCGAGGATTTCGGCATGGACACCATCGAGCAGAACAAGCAGACAGTCATCGCGTTCATCGACGCGCTGTTCACCAAGGGTGACCTGGCAGCCGTCGACACCTACCTCGCCGACGACTACCTCGACCACGACCCGCCACTGGGCGGCAGCGCGGACCGGGAGGGGATGCGTGCCGCGGGCGCCCTGTTCCGAGGGGCGTTCCCCGACTGGCATTCCATCCTGGGACTCCTGGTCGGCGAGGGTGACCTGGTCGTCGAGCAGTTCACCGCCTCGGGCACCCAACGCGGCGAGGTGATGGGTGTCGCGGGTGACGGCCGCACGGTCGTGCTCAAAGGCATCAACATCTTCCGGCTCCGGGACGGCCTGATCGTCGAGCGCTGGGGACGACTGGACGACCTCGGCCTCCTGCGCCAGCTCGGGCTCGTGCCGGCCCCGGCACCGGCGTAGCGTCGAGGTCATGGCCACGGGCATCCGGCAACGGCGCATCGAGCGGCTGATCGACAGCTGCCACGCGGACCTGGAACTTCCCGGGCTCTCCGCCGAGGTGCTGCGCCGCCTGCCGGGCATCCTCCCCCTCGAAGCGGCCTTCTTCGCGACCGTCGACCCGGCGACCCTGTTGTTCACGTCGGTGGTGGCCCAGGAGCCGCTGGCCGGGGTCGGCCCGCTCTTCCTCGACAACGAGTTCGGCCGCGAAGACGTCAACAAGTTCGCCGCGCTCGCCCGGGGACCGGACGCGGTGATGTCGCTGGACCGGGCAACCCTGGGAAGACGGTCCGCCAGTGCGCGCTACCGGGAGATCATGGCCGGCCTGGGGCTGGGGGACGAGCTCCGGGCCGCCCTGATCGCAGGACGCGACTGCTGGGGAGTCCTGTGTCTGCACCGGGCGGATGCGGACGCCGGCTTCTCCGACCAGGATCTCGCCGCCGTCAGAACGCTCGCCCCGCACCTGGCCGAGGGCCTGCGGCGCGGCATGGTCCGGGAGGCCGTCACGCGCGACGGGCCCGGGGCACCGGGCGCCCCCGGCGTCATCGTGCTCGACCGGGAGCTCGCCCTCGTCTCGATCAGCCCGGACGCCGAACGGTGGCTCGACCGACTGCCGCCACCCAAGGTCCGGGGCCTGCCCTGGCCGGTCTACTCCGTGGCGGCCCGCCTGACGCGGTCCCCGGACGTGCGGGGAGCGGACGTGCGGGGAGCGGACGTGCGGGGAGCGGACGCACCGGACCGCCGGGGCCCGGTCCGGCTGCGGACCGTCGACGGTCACTGGCTGGCCCTGCACGCCACCCGCCTGCGGGGCTCCGCGGACGACCAGGTCTGCGTGGTCGTCGAACCGGCCCCCGCCGCCGCGATCGGCTCCCTGCTCCTGGCCGCTCACGGGCTCACCCCCGCGCAGAACCGGGTGGCCGCCCTGGTACTCCAGGGGTGCTCGACACGGGAGATCGTGGGCCGGCTCCACGTGTCCGCCTACACCGTCCAGGAACACCTGACAGCGGTCTTCGCCCGCTTCGGCGTGGCCAGTCGCCGCGAGCTCATCGCCGCGGTCCTCTCCTCCGCCGAGCGCTGAGCCGCCGTCGCCGCGCGCTCCTTCCACTGCGGGACGGGGGCCCGTGGTACGGGGAGGACGGGGCGAGCGGCCTGGCCCTCGCTCCCGATCCGGTGGCGGCCTCCGACCACCGGCCGCTCGCCCTCGCCGGAACGCGACCGTGGTCCTGGGCTCGGCGGGCGCGCCGGTTTGCCGTCACCCGGCACACGGCCCAGATTGGCAGGGACACCGCCCGCGCATTCGCCCCCTTGCGGCAGGCGCCCGGCGGGTCGGCCGGCAGGGCGACGTGGGAGGTGCGGCGATGAGCACGGTGGAGGAGTCGATCGACGTGGACGTGCCCGTCCGCGTCGTCTACGACCAGTGGGCGACCTTCGAGAACTTCCCGCGGTTCATGGACGGCGTGGAGGAGGTCAGGCAGCTGGACGGGCAGCGGGCCCACTGGCGGACCAGGATCGCCGGGCTGTCCCGGGAGTTCGAGACCGAGGTCGTCGAGCGGGTGCCCGACGAGCGGGTCGCCTGGCGCACCACCGGCGACAGCGTGAAGCACACCGGCACGGTCGCCTTCGAGCCGCTCGGCGCGGCCCGCACCCGCGTGCGGATGACCATGGCCTTCCAGCCGACCGGACTGGCCGAGAAGGCCGCCGACAAGCTGGGCGTGCTCGGCGTCCAGGTCCGCGGCGACCTGCGGCACTTCAAGCGGTACGTCGAGGAGCTCGCCGCCGAGGCCGGCCCCGGGCCGTCGCCGGAGGGCGGCTGACGTCTGACGGCGGCTGCGCGCCCCGCTCGCACGGCCGCCCCCGGCACCAACCCCGCGCATCGCGTACGATCCTGATGATCATTTACGGGGACACGAAAGGTGTCACGCACGTGCGCAAGTGGGGGATTCCGGCAGCAGCCCTGGTTCTGGGTGTGCTCGTCGCAGGATGCGGGTCGGGCCAGGGGGACGGCGGCACGCCGGGCGCGGCGGGTGCGGCGCCGAAGGCCGAG
This sequence comes from Streptomyces sp. SP17BM10, assembly GCF_036322405.1. NCBI lineage: Bacteria > Bacillati > Actinomycetota > Actinomycetes > Kitasatosporales > Streptomycetaceae > Streptomyces > Streptomyces sp. SP17BM10. The sequence goes on from NZ_JAQYXB010000424.1 coordinate 78,932, forward strand.
AAGCTCGGGCCGGACACCGGGACGCGCTACTCGGAGGTCACCGTCCCCCAGCTGGCGGACTGACCTGCACCGAGGGCAACGGCGGCTTCAAGTTCGGCGACGACCTGGACATGACCGTCGCCGGGGTCGACTTCTACCCGCCGAACAACCAGCACGTCCCCCTGGACCAGGCAGCGGAGCGGACCCGCGCCTACGTCACCGCCGCCCTCGCCACCGCCTCCGCCACCGCCTCCCCCTGACGCGCCGCTCCTCACCCGGAACGGCACGAGGGCCCCTCCCGCTCGTTCGCGCGGGAGGGGCCCTCGTGGGCAGCCTCGGTGGTCCCTGTCCGACTCCCGAGGTGGGGGAGAGCCGAAAGGGGTCGGCTTAGTACCAGTGGTGACCCTGCCAGAAGGCCCAGGCGGCGTTCGGGCTGCCGTAGCGGGAGTTCATGTAGTCCAGCGCCCACTTGATCTGCGTGGCCGGGTTGGTCTTCCAGTCCGCGCCGGCCGAGGCCATCTTCGAGGCCGGCAGCGCCTGGCCCAGGCCGTACGAGCCCGAGCTCGGGTTGGTCGCCGTCACGTTCCAGCCCGACTCGTGGGAGATGATCTGGCTGAACGAGGCCAGCTGGTCCGCCGGGACGATCTGCGCGGCGATGGTCTGCGGGGAGGCGGTCGCGGCGTTGGCGGCGGCGGGGACCACGGCCGCACCCAGCGCGGTCAGACCGGCGGCACCGGCGAGGATCGCGGCAGACGTACGCATACGGAGCTTGAAAGCGGGCATGAAGAGCAAGACCTCAATCGGGTTGGGCCGACGTCACTCCCCGCCCGGGACCGCGGCCGGACAGGGGCCGAACGGTCGCGGGGAGTGAGTCGGCGTTTGGCCGCATCCGGCAGGACAGGAGCCGGTGTGGCCGACGACGAATGCCAAGGTGCCAGACCGCCAGGGCGCTCTCCAAGGCCCCCTCGCTACGATCCGCGGTCGTAGCCGGAGAGGCGGCACGGGTTCGATGGCGGGGCCGGACGGAGCCCCCCGGCCCTTCCTCCCGTTGGGCGAGCGTCCGTCGGCGTGGTCGCGGCATGGTGCGGAACGGGCCCCACTACCCGCCGTCGTGCCTGGCATTCGTGTGTGAGCGCACTCACCGCCCGGCCCTTGGCGACGTCACCGACCGGGCCCACGACCACCACGCTGAGTCGACACCGGACGGCCGCCATTGAGACCGCCGCCACACTCCTTCCCCTCCCGGTTCACGCCCTGGCCGGCCAGGTGCGGGCGACCGAGGCGGCGAGGGCCGCGCCCTGCCGGTGTCCGGCCCGCGCGGCGGCCGGGCGGCGGGCGTTGGCGGTCAGGTTGCGTCCCATCGCACGGCGGGCCCCGGCGTCCGGGGCGATCAGGGTGACGTGCGCGCCGGCGGCGCGCAGCTGTGCCGCCTGCTGTTGGGCGCTGGGATGCGGTCCGACGGCGGCGGGGACGGGCGAGAGGGCCAGCACCTGGCGGTGGCCGGCGGCCAGCTGGAGGTTGCCGGTGGAGCGGCTGCCACCGTCGATCCACCGCCGCCCCAGGGCGACGGCCGGCGGCCACACCAGCGGGACGGCGCAGCTGGCGGCGACGGCGTCCGCGAGGTCGAGCGCGGAGTCGGCGTCGAAGGCCTCGACGCTGCCGGTCCGCGCGTCCACGGCGGTGATCCGCAGTGTTTGCGCGGGCCAGGCGGTGGCGTCGCGCAGCAGGGTGCGCACGGTCGCGTGGAGGTCCTGGGCGGGGGCGGTGCGCGTGGTCAGGGCGGCGCGGCCAAGGCGCCGGATCGAGCGTTCCGGGTCGCGGGTGGCGAGGGCCGCCCACAGGAAGCGCAGGGTCTGTGCGGCGGTGACGCCCATGTCGACCCGGTCGAGGTCCGCCAGCTGGCGTTCGTACAGCTCGCGGGCGGGTTCGCCGCAGGCGAGGCGGGCCCCGAAGACGGCTCCGGCCGAGGTGCCGATGACGGTGTCGGCTGCCGTGGGGTCGATTCCGCCGTCGGCGAGTCCCGCAAGTACGCCGGTCAGCCACGCGCCGCCGACCGGTCCTCCGCCGCCCAGTACCAGTGCCGTCCCGTCCATGGTGTTCCTCTCCCCCGGCTCCGGACCACAAGAAGTGGGGAACTGTCCCCGTTTCTTGTCCGGGACAGTACACCGGCGGGGTCCGGTCCGCTATTCGCCTGGCCACCGGGGCCGACGGGCAAACGGCACGCCGGCTCACCGCGCGGTCGGCGGGCTCCTCCCCGGACCTCGCGGTCGCCCGCGCCGGGGCTCACGACATCAGGACCACCAGGACGGCGCCGACACCGCACAGGGCGGAGAGCGCGAACAGGACGAAGCGGGTGATCGTCCGGCGGCGGGTCAGGGGCATCGGCCAGGAGGCCAGGGCAAGGGCGAGTTGGGCGCAGCCGAGTGCGAGGGCGACATGCCGGTGGATGTCCTGGCTGTCGTGGCCGCATCCGGAGTGCAGGGCGCAGTGGCCGAACAGGGATCGGCCGGCCACGGCTGCCAGCAGGACCAGCCAGCAGAGCGGGGCCAGGAAGACGGCGGCCACCGGGTAGTGCCACCACGTCGGGTCGTGGGCGTCCAGGGTGTACTTCGTTGTGCTCACGCCGCCATTACGCCCGCCCGGACGGACTCCTGGCATGAGTACCGGTACTCAGATCCCGCGGCCACGGCCTCCCGGCGCGACGAAGGGGCAGGCCGCCGTCCCCCTTGTCGGCCTGGGCCGGCCGGGGTGGGTCAGGCGGACTTGGGGAAGTCCTTGCGCTTGATCTTGGCGCGGCGGCCGTCGGGGTGGTGGAAGACGATGCCTTCCGCGAGGGCGCCCGGGGTGTAGCGGCTCTCCATGTCGGCCAGGTAGTCGCGCAGGCCCGCGTAGCTCCGGGGCACGTCCTGGTAGACCGGCACCTGGAGGTTGAACGGGACGCAGTGGTGTTCGGTGACGCCGAGCGGGTTGCCCTGGATGCGGGGGCCGAGGGCCTCGCAGGAGTGCTCGCCGTCGGGCCAGGCGGTGGTGTCGGTGCCGTGGGCGGCGGCGAGGATCCACTTGTCCTCGGCGGCCTGCTCGTCGGTGTCGACGTACCAGCCGTCGCGGATGCCCTGCTGCTTCTGGGCCTTCGTCGGGTTGCGGCGCTTCTCGACCCGGACGAGCCGTCCGGCGCGCACGGTGAGGCGGACGTTGGTGCCGTCCAGCTTCTCGGTCGGGACCCCCTCGCCCTCGAAGACCCACGCGCATTCGGCGCGGGGCCGGTCGATGACGCGGAAGGCGTCGTCCCGGTCGAACAGCGTCGGGATCTTCTCCATGACCTGGATGCCCTTTCTGACGTGACCCAGCAGTTCCTCGTGCGTGATCGCCCCGGCGGCCAGCCCGCCCGCGAGCGCGCGGACGAGGTCGGCGACCGAGACCTCCGCCTCGACCGCGACGTGCTTGAGGGCCTTCTTCTCCTCGGGCGACACCCAGGCGACCAGCCGCGACCACCCCTCGGGGGGAGTCCAGCGCGCCAGTTGCGCGGGGTCCTTCCTGGGGCGGCCGCGCTTCTTGACCTCGTCCATGCCTGGAGACCTTAGGGACGGGACTGAGGTTGTGTCAATTGGCATAACAGAAAATCGGCAGCGCTCGCTCCGGGAGCCCCGGTCCGCGACCGGCTCACGCGAGCGCCGGCCCGCTCGGTGAGCGGGCCGGCGAGCGGGTGGCACGTCAGTTGCCGTCGGCCGCCGCGTCGGTGTCGGCCTGGTCGGCCGCGCTGTCGGCGGCGTCGAGCTTGTGCCGCATGTCCTGCACCTGCCCGGTGTCGGCGGCGCCGGGGGCCGGGTGCCCGGCCGGGCCGCAGGAGGTGAGCAGGGCGGCCCCCGCGAGGGCCAGGGCCGCGAGGACGGCGCGCGGGCGGGCGGTCACCGGGACTTGCCCTGGTCGTGGGCGGCGCACCAGGTGGCGACGGGGCCGAGGTCGCTCTGGCGGGTCTGCAGGGTGGTGAGCAGGCCCTTGCGGGCGGTGAGACGGTCGTTGAGGAGCTTCTCGATCTCCGTGTGGCCGGCGGCCTTGGCGTTGTCGGCCCGCTGCTGCAGGCGCGCGACCGACCCCGCCACGGAGGCGTCGCCGTTCAGCCGGGCGAGCGCCTTCGTGACGCGCTGCTCCGTCTTCGGCAGCCGCTTGCAGACGGCCTGCGCGCCGTCGCCCGTGGGCGTGGATCCGGCGGACGGGGCCGCGGAGGGCGAGCCGCCCGTCCCGTCGGCCCGGGCGGGGACGGTGGCGAGCAGCGAGCCGGCGAGGGCGAGGGCGCCGAGGGCGGCGGCCCTGCCGCGGACGGCCCTGCGGCGGACGGACGTGGGGTCGGCGGACGTGCTGTTGACGGACATGGGCGTCCCTTTCTGCCGTGGACGGTCTCGGGACCGGGCCGGTGGTTGCAGGCCCGGTCCGGCCCGGTCGCCGGGAGCGTAGGACGGGTTCTTGTGGATTCCCTGTGGAACGCGGGGCGGAGGAACGCGGGGCCGGGGAACACGAACCGGGGAACGCCGGGTGGCGGCGTGCGCTCAGCGCTCAGTGCTCCCCGCCCGCGATCCAGTCCCGCCGCGCCGGGAGCCGGAGGGTCGGTGCGTCGGCGTCGGGCCGTGGCAGGCGGACCTCCACCCGGCATCCCCTGCCGCCCGGCGGCTCGGTGATCCGGACGGTGCCCCGGTGCAGTGCGGCCTGCTGGGCGACCAGGGTGAGCCCGAGCCCCGAGCCGGGACTGTCGCGCCGGCGGTGGAAACGGTGGAAGACCGCCTCCCGCTCGCCCGCCGGCACGCCCGGCCCGGTGTCGTCGACGGTGAGCAGCGCGAGCGTCCCGGCCGGGGCGAGCCGCACGGTCACCCGGGCCGGCTCCGTCCGTTCCGCTCCGCCGCGCCCGTGCACGGCGGCGTTGACCAGCAGGTTGACGAGCAGCATCCGCAGCCCGGCCTCCCAGCCGAACAGCCTGAGCTCCGGCGGGAGTTCGACGGTGAAGTCGGCGGCCGGGTGCCGGCGCCGGACCTCGGCGGCGGCCGCGTCGGCGAGTTCGGCGAGGTCGACCGGGCCGAAGGAGTCGACCTCGACGAGGTCGCCGCGCGCCAGCGTGCCGAGCGCGGTGAGCAGGTCCAGCAGCCGGGCGTGGTCGTCGCGCAGCTCGGCCACGATCTCGGCCCGTTCGGCGGGCGGGAGGTCGTGGTGGGCGGCCAGCACGTCCAGGTTGGTGCCCAGGCTCATCAGCGGCGTCCGCAGCTCGTGCGAGGCGGCCGCCGAGAACGAGCGCGCGGTCTCCAGCGCCTGGACGGTGCGCAGCGCCTGTTCGTCGTAACGGGAGAGCAACAGGGCCAGCGCGGTGGCGAGTTCGTCCACCTCGGCGGTGCCGCTGCGCTCGGCCGCGAAGCGTGCGGCGGCACCCGGGCGCCCCACGCGGGGCTCCCCTCCCCCGCCCGGTCCGCCGTCGCCATCGCCATCGCCGTCGCCGGGGGAAGCGGCCGGGTCGAGTTCCGAGGCGCGGCGGCTGAGCCGGCGCAGCGGTGCGGTGGCGCGCTCGGCGAGGACGAAGCCGATCAGGGCGGAGATCGGCGCCGCGAGCGCGGCCACGAACAGGACCCGTCGGCGCACAGTGGCCGTCTGGCTGCCCGCCAGGCCGCCGGACTCGCTGACCCACAGCGTTCCGCCGCTGCCCGCCTCGCCGCCGGGGACGCGGACGGTCAGTACCCGCCAGGCGGTGCCGTGGTCGCGGACGGTGACCGGTCCGCCCGGCGTGGTGGGGAAGGCACGGTCGTCGGCGGGCTGTGGTCCGCCCGCCAGCAGCACGGTGCCGTCCGGGGCGGTGACCCGTACGCCCGAGTCCAGGGCGGCGTCCAGGACCTTGCGCTGCTGGTTCTGTTCGGCCTTGGGCCGGCCCTGGGTGTCGGCGGCCACCAGGGTGCGTGCGCTCGGCAGGACGGCGGCGGCGCGCTCGGCCAGCCGGGCGTCCTGCTGGTGGCGCAGGTCCCGGCCCACCAGGGGCAGCAGGAGCAGCCCGGCCAGCAGGACCAGCAGCGGCACCACGGCGGCGGCCCACAGGGCGATCCGGGTGGAGAGTCTCACGGCGGCCGCTACCGCCCGTCGGGCAGTCGCAGCACGAAGCCGACGCCCCGGACGGTGTGGATCAGCCGGGGCCGGCCGTCGGCCTCCAGTTTGCGCCGCAGGTAGCTGACGAAGGTGTCCACGGCGTCGCTGCGCACCTCGAAGTCGTAGCCCCAGACCCGTTCCAGCAGCAGTTCCCGCGAGAGCACGAGGCCGGTGTTCCTGGCCAGGTGCGCGAGCAGCTCGAACTCGCGCCGGGTGAGCCGCAGTTCGTGTCCGTCGAGGTGGGCCTGCCGGGTGGCCGGGTCGATCACCAGCGGGCCGGCCAGCACCCGGTCGGTGGGCTGGGGCGGGCGGCGGCGCAGCAGGGCGCGCAGGCGCAGCACCAGTTCTTCCAGGGCGAACGGTTTCACCAGGTAGTCGTCCGCGCCGGCTTGCAGGCCGGCCACCCGGTCGGCGGGTTCGTCCAGCGCCGACAGCATCAGGACCGGGATGTCGTCTCCCCGGGCGCGCAGGGTCCGGCAGACCTCGGCGCCGCTGATGCCGGGCATCGAGACGTCGAGCACCAGGACGTCCGGGGCGGCGGGCAGCAGACGGGCGAGCGCCGTCTCGCCGTCCTCGGCCAGGGCGACGGTGAATCCGCTCAGTCGAAGGCCGCGTTCCAGGGTGCGCCGGATCGCCGCGTCGTCGTCCACCACCATGACCCGGCCGGCGCCGGGACCGTCCGCGCCTCCAGGCCCGTTGCCGTGCATCGGCTTCTCCTCGTGTTCCGGGCCGCCGACTCTCTCACACCCGCGTTTTGCGGCCGGCGCAGGGGGGCGTGAAGGGGGCTTGCCCCAGGGGTTCTGGTGGCGGGGCGGGCCGTGTTCAGCCGCCTCCGATCCGCCGCGGTTCGGTGACGGGCTTCGGCCGCCCCGCCCGGGCCCGCGGACGAGGGTGACGGTGGTCGGTGGTCGGTGGTCCGGGGACGGGGGCGAAACGATCCGGTGCACGCTCCGGACGGCGGAGCGGATCGCCAGTGCCCAGCCGATCAGGGGCACCGCTGCGCCGGCGGTCCCGGCGGCGGTCCGGACCGGCCCCCATCCCGTACCCGCGAACAGCATGACGACCGCCAAGGGGGTCGAGAGCAGCGCGCCCTGCACGAACAGCACCGGCACGGACAGCACCGACCCCATCGAGGTCAGGACGGCGTACCCGACCGATCCGCCGCGCTCCCGGAGCACCAGGTCCAGCGCTCCCGGTGTCGAACGGCTCACCCTCACAGGCTGCATGACGCAACGTCAGGCCAGGAGCACCGCCCGGTGGAACGGTCGTGCGGGAAGCCCCAGGGGGCCGGGTTCCGCGGGTGCCGGCGGCGGGTTCGGTTGTCCGGTGGGCGCCGGTTACGGGAGGTCGGGTTCCGGCTTGGGTGGCGTTCCGGAGGAGGCGGCGCCGTGGCCGGGCCCGGAGCCCGGCCGGGCCGGGCCGGCGAACAGGGGCGCGGTCTCGGTGATCTCCAGCAGCCGTGCCACGGCGGGGCTGAGCCCGGTCAGGACGAGGCTCTTGCCGGTGTTCGCCGCGTGCCTGCGCAGGTCCAGCAGGACGTGCAGCCCGCTGCTGTTGCAGAAGCCGACGGCGGCGAGGTCGACGTCCAGGCCGGTGCGGCTCTCCCCCAGGGTCGTGGCCAGGACCCGGCGCACCGCGGCGGCGTTGTCCATGTCGATTTCTCCCGACAGGGTCACGCACCGGCGCCCGTCGGCCGAGGAGGAGGTGGTGGCGGTGTACGCGCACAGGCTGGCGGCGGCACGCGGCGCGTGCCGCGTCGAGCGCTCCCGGTTCGGGAGGACGTCCGCGGCCTGAGGGGCGGGCGGCCCGGAGGTGAGCGCGGCGGTGTCGTCGTCCATGGCGGGTTCTCCCTCCCGGCCCCGGGCCTCGGGGGCCTGTCGGTGGCGGGCGTCATCGCGGCGCGTCAGGGGCGCGGTCCGCGTCCGGCGCCTCGGTCGAGGTCGTCGCGTGCGGCGCGTCGCCGGACGCGGGCCGGTCCTGGCCCGCGCGGTCCCGGCCGTCCAGTACGTGCAGGAGGACGTCGACGTCGAGGTGTCCCTCGGCGGGGTGGCGGAAGGGGGTGCCCGGCACGATCCGGTACCGGTTCCGGCGCCCCACCCGCTCGTGGGTCAGGTAGCCGGCGCGCTCCAGGTCGGCCACGACCGACCGCACGGCGCGCTCGGTGAGCCCGCACGCGGCCGCCAGGTCCCGCAGCCGGACGTCGGGGTCGCGGGAGGCCATCACCAGGATCCGTGCGTGCTGGGTCAGGAACGTCCAGCCCGTCCGGGGTTCTCGCTCCGCGTTCGAACTCACACCCGGAATATAGGATCTGGAATTCCGGTATCGCAACACCTGACTCCCACGCTCACGGACCCCCGCCTCCACCGGGCACGGGCCCCGAGCCGTCGGCCAGCCGGCCTGCAGCGGTCGGCGGCAGGCGGGTAGAAGCCGTACATGGGCAAGTTCCGTCCGATGTGGCCACCGATCCGCCGGATGCGCGGGTCCCGCCCTCCACCACCCCGGCCCGGCGGTGAACCGCGGCCGGGCGGCGACCGGGCGGCGCCACCGGCGCGACCGGTCCCGCGCTTCGGCCCGCGGAGCGTGGCCGGGCAGGCCTTCCTCTGGCAACTCACGGTTCTGCTGCTGCTCGCCGCGGTCGGGATGACCGTCCTGGTGCTCAAGACCGTGACCGACGCCCAGAACGACGCCCGGCACACGTCGCTCGCCGTCGCGACGGGCTTCGCCCAGGCCCCCGGCCTGGCCCAGGTGCTGCAGCAGTCGCCCGACCCCACCGCCGTCCTCCAGCCGCTCGCCCTGGCGGCCCAGCGGGGCTCGGGCGTCGACTTCGTCGACGTGCTCAGCACCGGCGGGATCCGCTACACCGACCCGGTGCCCGCCCTGATCGGCCAACGCACGCAAGGCGACATCGCCCGGGCGGCGGCCGGGCAGTCCTTCACCGAAGTCTTCAGCGGCTCCCCCCAGAAGGCGGTCCGGGCGCTCGTTCCCGTCAAGGACGCGCACGGCGACGTGGTCGGCCTGGTCTCCACCGGCGTGCAGACCACGGACATCAGCGCCACCGTCAACCGCCAGTTGCCGGTGCTGCTCGGCGCCGCGGCCGGTGTGGTGGTCCTCGCCGCCGGCGGTGCGGTACTGGTGAACACCCGGTTGCGCCGCCAGACCCGCGGCTTGGGGCCGATCGAGATGACCCGGATGTACGAGCACCACGACGCCGTCCTGCACGCGGTCCGCGAAGGCGTGCTGATCCTGGACGCCGACCACCGTCTGATGCTGGCCAACGACGAGGCGCGGCAGCTGCTCGCCCTGCGCCCGGACGCGCAGGGCCGGCGGCTGGACGAGCTGGGCCTGGACCCGGGCATGGCCGCACTGCTGGCCTCCGGGCGCAGCGTCACCGACGAGGTGCACCCGGCCGGCGACCGCCTGCTGGCCGTCAACCTCCGGCCGATGACCGCCCGCGACCGGCCCTCCGGTCTCGTGGCGACGCTGCGGGACACCACCGAACTGCGCGCGGTGGCCGGCCTGGCCGAGGAGGCCCGGGAGCGGCTGCGGCTGCTGTACGACGCGGGCGCCCGGATCGGCACCACCCTGGACGTCCCCGGCACGGCGCAGGAGCTGGCGGACGTGGCGGTGCCCCGGCTCGCCGACTTCGTCGCCGTCGACCTGCTGGAGGGCGTGGCGGACGGCGAGGAGCCCGCCGCCGGAGCGGTCGCCGACGGCGTACTGCGCCGGGCCGCGCACCGGTCCGTACCGGCGGGCGTCGCGGAGGCCTCGGTCCGCCCGGGCGGGATCGACGTCTTCCCGCCGGACTCGCCCCCGCTGCGCAGCCTGGCGACCGGGCGCTCCGAGCTGCACCGCACGCAGGACCGCGCCATCACGGCGTGGCTGGCCGCCGATCCCCCGCGGGCCGCCGGCAGCCGTGCGTACGGCTTCCACTCCTGGATCCACGTCCCGGTCACCGCCCGGGGCACCACCCTGGGCGTGGTGCAGTTCGTCCGCTTCCGCAACCCCGAGCCGTTCCGGCCCGAAGACCTGGCACTGGCCGAGGAACTGGTGGCCAGGGCAGCCGTCGCACTGGACAACGCCCGGCGCTTCGCCCGCGAGCGCGGCACGGCGCTCGCCCTGCGCCGCAGCCTGCTCCCGCAGCGGCTTCCGGAGCACTCCGCCGCCGCGGCGGCCTACCGGTACCTGCCGGCGGACCCCAGGCTCGGCGTGGGCGGCGACTGGTTCGACGTGATCCCGCTGTCCGGCGCGCGGGTGGCACTGGTGGTCGGCGACGTGATCGGGCACGGCCTGCGGGCCTCCGCCACGATGGGCCAACTGCGCTCGGCCGTGCGTACCCTCGCCGACGTGGACCTCGCACCGGACGAACTGCTCACCCGGCTCGACGACCTGGTCATCCGGCTGGCCTCCGACACCGCGGCGGCCCCGGACGCGCAGAGCACCGGAGAGGTCACCGCCACCTGCCTGTACGCCGTGTACGACCCGGTGTCGGGCCGCTGCTCGCTGGCCACGGCCGGTCACCCGGCTCCCGTCGTGGCCAGTCCCGGCCGTGACCCGGTCGTCCTGCGGATGCCGGCCGGTCCGCCGCTCGGGCTGGGCGGACTGCCCTTCGAAGCGGTCGAGACCGAACTGCCGCAGGAGAGCCTGCTCGCCCTGTACACCGACGGCCTGGTCGCGACCCGCCACCGTTCGATGGACGCCGGCCTCCACGCGCTGCGCAGCGCCCTGGCCGCCCTGGACGAGTCCCTGGAAGCCCGGTGCGAGCGGATCGTGCGGGCCCTGCCGCCCGGCCGCCCCGCCGACGATGCCACCCTGCTGCTCTCCCGGGTCCGGCGTCTGGACCCCGAGCGGGTCGCGACCTGGGCGGTGCCCGCCGACTTCGCCGCGGTCGCCGCCGTCCGCGCCGACGCCGTCCGCCGCCTGACGGCATGGGGCCTGGCGGACTGCGCCTTCGTGACCGAACTGGTCGTCAGTGAACTCGTCACCAACGCCATCCGCTACGGCAGCGAACCGATCCGCCTGCGGCTCATCCACGACCGCTCGCTCATCTGCGAGGTCTCCGACGCCGGCAGCACCGCCCCCCACCTGCGCCGGGCCCGCACCTTCGACGAGGGCGGCCGCGGCCTGCTGCTGGTCGCCCAGCTCACCCAGCGCTGGGGCACCCGGCGCAGCGGGAACGGCAAGACCATCTGGTGCGAGCAGGACCTCGGCGAGGACGCCTGACCCGGCCGGCCCCCGGGTCCTCGGCGGAAGTCCGTCGGCCGCCCGGATCCTGCCCTGCGGCCGGCCCCGGGGGCTGCGGGGCGTCGCCCCGCCGGGCAGCGGCCCGGCGGGGCGAGGTGCTCAGGGGCCCTGGTTCACCCGGGAACGGCCGGTGCGGCCGGGCCCCTCGTGCGGGCGGTGGGGCTCACCCGGTGCGGACGGCGCGGACCAGGTCGGGCAGCAGTTTCGCCGCGTCGGGCGTGCCGAGGCCGGTGATCGGGTCCCAGCCGCTGGTGGCGGGGTAGCCGGGCACCGTCGGGTCGGCGGTGTTGTTGCCGAGGGTGACATCGTTGAAGTCGGCCGCGTAGGTGGCGGGGGCGGCGCCCAGCCTGTACAGCGCGGGGTTGATCTGGCCGAGGCCACCGCCGTTGATCTGGTCCGCGATCGAGACCAGGCCGGCCCACTGCGGGCAGGAGAGCGAGGTGCCGCCGATGTCGTACCAGCCCGTGCTGCACGGGGTGCCACCGCAGCCGAGGCCGGACGAGCCGTCCGGCGGCAGGGAGAGGTAGACCAGCGCGCCGGTGCCGGGGGCCGCTTGCAGGGACACGTCCGGCACTCCGCGCTTGGCGCCGATCGGCGTGGAGCCGGTGGGCAGCGCGGACTGGTAGGCAGGCTTGTCGAAGACCTTGCTGAACCCGCCGCCCGCATAGGTCCAACCGACCTCGGCCGCACCGGGGTCGGCCTGGCACTTGCCCGGTGCGTCGGCGCTGTCCACGGACCGGCTGCCGGTCGCACCGGGGTCGGTGCACAGGTACGTGCCGCCGACGCCGGTCACCAGCGGGTCGGAGGCCGGCCATTCGACCGACGGGCCCGGGAGAGTGGTGCCGCCCGACTTCACCGGTGTCTTCTTCGAGCCGGCCGTGCCGTTGTCGCCGGAGGAGCCGAGCACCGTGACGCTGTTCAGGGCCGCCGACTTGAAGGCGTGGCGCAAGGGGTCGATCGACTGGGGGCTCGCGAACGCCCCCTCGTCGGAGGCGAAGGACTGCGAGATGACGTTCGCCAGGTGGTGGTCGATCACGTACTGCTCGGCGTCCATCATGGCGGGGAAGCCCTGGACGCCGAGCGTCTCGGCGGTGGGCGTGGTGACCAGCAGGATGTCGGCACCGGGGGCCATCGCGTGCGCGGTCTCGACGTCGAGCGCGACCTCCAGCGCCCAGGCCGCCTTGTCCTCCTGGCCGGTGCCCTGGCTGGTGGACGGCGGCGCGGTGGTGCCCGGCGCCCCCTGCACGTGCAGCTCGCTGAAGGTCGGCATGCCCGGCCCGCAGGCCACGCCCTCCTCGCCGCACATCGCGTCGATCCCGAAGGCCTGGTCGAAGACGTGCAGGTCGTGCGCCATGGTGTCGCTGCCGTACGCGTCGACGATGGCGATCGTCTGGCCCCTGCCGTTCTGGCCGCCGGCGTACAGCGGGCCGAGGTCGTAGGCGGCCCGGATCCCCTGGGGGGTGAAACAGCGGCGGCCCGCCGACTCGCACTGCGCCGGGGTCGGCGGCGTCGTGCCGGCCGAGACCTGCACGTAGTCGGCGACCGCCGGGCGCACCACCGGGTAGGCGGCGGCCACGACGACGCCGACCGTGGGCGCTGCGAGCGCCCCGGAGGCCGCGAGGGCCAGGCTGCTCACCCCCGCCAGGAGCGTCCGGCGTATGGTTGGTGCCTTCAAAGCGTCCTCCACGAGGGTTGGTTGGGGGACATCGGCCGGTGAGCCGGATCGGATCGAGCGACACCGGACACGTGGGGTATCCGTGACGGAAGGTCACGGACGGGCGCGAGTTTAGGGGTGTGAGTGGCCCGGCCTCAATGGCTTGGTCGCACATCGGTTCTCCGCCCGGTCCGCGCCGGGCGATGTGCCAGGAGCGGGCGGACCCGAAACACGACCGGACCGTGACGTGCCCCGGGTTCCGCGGCCGCCGCGCCGGTCGCGCGCCCCTCAGGCGCCCCGTGCTGTCGCCAACGCACCGTCGCCCCATGGCGGTTGACGCGTACCCGCCCCTACCATGAGGGTGCAGGCGGGAGGGGGCGTTGACCGGGATGACGGCAGAGCCGGGGCACCGCCTGGAGCGCGCGCTCGCCTGGGCGATCAGGAACTCGGACGGCGTCGTGGCGTTCACCGGCGCCGTGGTGGTCGGTCTGCTCGACCTGGTCGGCGACACGGTTGCGGAGCGGATCGGATCGGGCGCGACCCTGCTGGTGCTGGCCGCGCTCGTGTACGGGACGCTCGCGGACCGCAGGCGCCGGGCCGCCGACATCCGGGACGCGATGGCCGGGACCAGGCGCGCGCTGGAGGGCATGACGGCGGTCCGGGAGCTCGCCGGCTCCGAGGTCGAGCAGGCCCTCGCCCGGGCCCGGCAGGACACCGACCGGTGGGTGTTCAAGGGCGGCACCGGGACGTACCTGCGGGCCGTCACCCTGCCGGAGTGCGTCCGCGAGGCGCAGCGCGGGCGGCGTGCCCTGACCGTCAAGATCGACATCGTGCACCCGGGCGACGAGCGGGCCTGCCGGGCCTACGCGCGGTTCCGGCAGGCCTTCGGGCGCCCGTCGGACGCCGAGCCCTGGAGCACCGGGCGCACCCGCAAGGAGTCGCTGGCCACCGTGCTCGCCGCCTGCTGGTACCGCCAGCGGCTGGACACCCTGGAGATCGACGTCCACCTGTCCTCGGTGGTCCCGACGCTGCGCTACGACCTGTCGGCGTCCTGCGCGATCGTCACCCAGGACGACCCCGGCCGGGTGAGCCTGTACGTCGAGAAGGGCCGGGCGCTGTACGACTACTACGTCACCGACCTGCACCACTACCGCGAGCAGGCGGTCAAGCTCGACCTGCGCGACGCGGAGCCCCTGAGCGACGAACCGACCGTCGACGAGGTGCGCCGGCTGTTCGAGCGGCTGGGGCTGCCCCTGCCCGCCGACCTGACGGACCGCGACGTCGGCGAGATCGTCGACAAGGCGCTGCGGGCGGAGAACCCCTACCGGAGGTGACACCCCATGGACTTCGCCGTGCTGGAGCGGCTGGCCGGCCGCACCTCGGCCGCACCCGGGCTGCCCGCCGTGGTGATCCGGGAGCTGGAGGAGATCGCCTGCGGCGCGCGGCCGTTGAGCGCCGTGGTGCACCCGCTCGGCTTCTTCTGCCTGCCGGTGCTGCGCCAGGGCGAACTCGGCGTGTGCGTGCACGTCTTCGAGCCCGGCGGGCTGCAGGAGTCCCTGGCGCACTGCCACAGCTGGCAGTTGACCAGCAGTGTGCTGTACGGGCGGATCGGCAACACCCGGATCCGGGTGTCGGACGCGCCGGAGCGGCCGACGCACCGGCTCTTCGTCGTGGAGAGCGACGGCTCGGGGGTGGACGTGCTGCGGCCGACCCCGCGGCTGGTGCGCGGGGAGGTGGAGGCCCGGCACACGGGCGCCCGGGGCGACACGTACACGCTGGCCGCCGGGACCTTCCACACGACGGCCGTCCCGGACGGGGGCCCGGCGGCGACCCTGGTCCTCGCCCGGACCCGGGCCGACGGACAGAACCTGATGCTCGGCCCGGTGCACGCCCCGGCGCGGCGCACGGTGCGCCGCACCTGCGACCCGGCCCGCACCGCCGGGCTCGCCCGGACCTGTGCCAGGCGGATCCGTGAACGGGGCTGAGGGCGCGGGCGGGTTCGCCGCCGAGTGCCGGATCGCGGTGGACGCGGCGGAGCGGGCCGGTGCGCTGCTGCGCTCGCGTTTCCGGCAGGAGCACCGCGT
Organism: Streptomyces sp. SP17BM10; assembly: GCF_036322405.1. Classification (NCBI taxonomy): domain Bacteria; kingdom Bacillati; phylum Actinomycetota; class Actinomycetes; order Kitasatosporales; family Streptomycetaceae; genus Streptomyces; species Streptomyces sp. SP17BM10. The sequence continues at coordinate 94,004 of NZ_JAQYXB010000424.1, forward strand.
GCGCCCCAAGGGTGGGCACGGCGACGTGGTGACCGATCTCGACCTGCTGGCCGAGGACCTGGTGGTGGCGCGGATCCGGGAGAGCTTCCCGCGCGACCGCATCCTCGCCGAGGAGGCGGGCCTGCTGGACGGGGACCGGCCGGGGCGGACCTGGCTGGTCGATCCGCTCGACGGCAGCAACAACGTGGTGATCGGCCTGGCCGCGTACGTCGTCGGCATCGCGCTGTGCGTCGAGGAGCAGCCGGTGGTCGGCGTGGTGCACGATCCGGTGAGCGGGGGGACCTGGAGGGCGCTGCGGGGTGGCGGCGCGTACGGTCCGCACGGGCGGATCTCGGGCGCGGCCGGCGGGCTGCCGTCCGGTGGGTTGCCGTCCGGTGGGTTGCCGTCCGGTGGGCCGGTGCTGGCGTGGACGCAGGGGCACGGGGTCGCGCGGGACGACCCGGGCGCGTGCGGGCTGAAGGCCGCGCTGGAGGCGGGCTCGCGCCGGCTGCTGCAGCTGTGGGCTCCGCTGCTCACGTGGTCGTTGCTGGCGCGCGGGGGCATCGACGGGTTCGTCGGCTACCGGCCGGAGGAGATCGACCTCCCGGCCGGCAGCCTGCTCGCGGCCGAGGCGGGGCTGGAGGTCCGGCGGCTGGACGGCGGGGAGTACAGCCACCGGATCGGGCGGTGCGCCGCCGAGCGCAGCTTCGTCGCGGCGCGGCCCGGGGACATCGGGTACCTGCTCGACGTGGTGGCCCGCGCCGGGACCACGCCGTAGCCGTGGCCCTCGCGCCGCTCACCCCGTGACCGCCAGCGCCGCCGTCGCCGCCAGCACCGCCGCGGCGGCCAGCACCGCGCCCGTCGCCGTCACCCGCCCGACCGGTATCCGGACGCCGAAGGCGCGGCAGCGCTCGTACCAGATCAGCGTGGCGAGCGAGGCCCAGGGCAGTATCAGCGGGCCGGCGTTGGTGCCCACGAGCAGGGCCAGCAGCTGGGTGTGGTTGCCGGCCGGCACGACGGCCTCGCCGGCCAGGTAGACCGGCAGGTTGTTGAGCACGTTGGACAGGCCCGCCCCGGCCAGCGACGCCCGGAAGAGCCCGGCCGTGCCGCCGTCGGTGCCGACGGCCGTGGCCAGCAGGTGGTGGAGCCCGTGCGCGTCGACGGTCTGGACCACCAGGAACATGCCCGGGACGAGGACCAGCAGCCGCCACGGCACGAGGGCGGGCCGCAGTTGCGCCGGGCGGCGCACGGCGAACGCCGCCACCGCGACGGCCGCGGTCGCGCCGGAGGCCAGCCACAGCGGCAGGTCGGCCGGCAGGACGGCGGCCAGGAAGACGGCGCAGCAGGCGGCGCAGATCCGGAACAGGACGGGGTCGGCGGGGCGGTGGCGCTGCGGGGGCAGGTAGTCGAGCGCCCCGCGCCGGCCCCGGCGCCAGTAGAAGACCCACAGGCAGGCCATGGTCAGGGCGACGGCGGCGAGTTGGGGTGCCCACATGGCGCGGGCCATGCCGGCCGGGGAGAGCGCGACGCGGTCGGCGGCCAGCAGGTTGGTGAGGTTGGAGACCGGCAGCAGCAGGCTGGAGGTGTTGGCCAGCCAGACGGTGGTCATGGCCAGCGGGACGGGGGCGATGCCCACCCGGGCGGCCAGGGCCAGCATGACGGGTGTCAGCAGGACGGCCGTGGTGTCGAGGTTGAGGGTCACGGTGGTGAGCGCGGCGAAGGCCACGCACAGGACGAACAGCGCGGCGTAGCTGCCCCGTCCGGCGCGGGCGACCGCGGTGGCGACGGCGTCGAACACCTCGGCGGCGCTGGTGAGTTCGGCCAGGACGATGACGCTGGCGAGGAAGGCCAGCAGCGGTCCGACGCGGGTCATCGCGGCCGCGGCCGCGGCGGTGGGCAGCAGGCCGCTCGCCACGCACAGCAGCCCGGCCGCGAGCAGTCCGGCCGCCACCCAGTCCAGTGCTTCCAGACGCCTCAGGAACGACACGGGCAGAAGCATCGCACGCGGAGGTGGGCCGGGACAGACGGCCGGGAGGCCCTCGGGGGACCTTCCGCTTCCCTCCCCAACTCCTGATGATCTGTCATAAAGTTGGTGTATGGGAGCCCTTGGCGCAGACAGCGGGGAACCTTCCGGTCCGCTGGACTTCTTCATCAGCTACTCGCCCGCCGACGAGCGGTGGGCGGTGTGGATCGCCTGGACGCTGGAGGAGGCCGGTTACCGGACCTTCCTGCAGGCGTGGGACTTCGTGCCGGGCACCAACTTCGTCGACTTCATGGACCGCGGTGTCACCGAGTCCGCCGCGGTGATCGCCCTGCTGTCGCGGCACTACGAGCGTTCGCGCTACGGACGGTTGGAGTGGCAGGCGGCGCTGCGGGCCGATCCGGACGCGCCGGAGCGGCGGCTGCTCACCGTGCGGGTCGAGGACGTGTCGGTCGACGGCCTGCTCGCCATGATCACCTACGTCGACCTGGTGGGGGTGGCCGATCACGAGCGGGCCCGCCGGCTGCTGCTGGCCCGGGTCGAGCAGGCGCTCGAGGGGCACGCCCGCCCGCGGCTGCGGCCCGGCTTCCCCGGCGGGTCCGCGCCGGCCGTACCGGGTGCACCGAACGCACCGGGGGCGCCGGCCGCGGGCGGCACGCACCTGGTGGACGGCGCCCCGGCGCCCTCGCCGCTGGCCCGGCCGATCGGCCTGACCGGCTGGAGCGGGCGGCGGCGCCCCTCCGCCCGGCCCGAGTACCCGCCGGCCGCCCAGGAGCGCGCGGGCCGCGGGTCCGTCACCGTCCTGCAGCTGGCCGGCCCGGCGTTCGGCCGCGGCCAGGACCCGGTCGACCTCCAGGCGGCGATCTGGGGCGACCTGGTCGCCCTCTCCGACGCCGGCGCGCCGGCCCCCGAACTCCTCGTCGTCACCGGCGACCTGACCGCCTCCGGCAGTCCCCGCGAGTGCGACCAGGCGCTGGCCTTCCTGACCGGCCTGCGCACCCTGCTCGGCCTGGAGCCGCACCGGGTCGCGATCGTGCCCGGCGGCCAGGACGTCAGCCTCGCCGCCTCCCGGGCCTACTTCAGCACCTGCGAGGCGGACGAGCAGCAGCCGCGCCCGCCGTACTGGCCCAAGTGGCGCCACTACACCCGGCTGTTCCAGGAGTTCTACCAGGGGCTGGACACGGTGTTCGACAGCGACCAGCCGTGGACGCTGTTCCCCGTGCCGGAGCTCGGCACGGTGGTCGCCGGCCTCAACTCCTCGCTGGCGTACAGCCACCGGCCCGACGACCAGTACGGCTGGCTCGGCCCCGAGCAGGCCGCCTGGTTCGCCCAGGCACTGCGGCCCTACGAGAGCGAGGGCTGGCTGCGGATCGGCGCGCTGCGCCACCCGCTCGCCGTCCCGGCCCGGCCGCCCGACACCGGCGCCGGCGCCGGCCACGGCAGCGGCCATCACCCCGGGGCGCTGCGCGACCTGGACCGCTTCACCCGGTTGACCGCGCCCCGGCTGCACCTGCTCCTGCACGGTCCGGCCGACGGCCGCTCGGGCGTCGGCGGCCTCTCCTCCCCCGCCGTCTCCGGCCTCCTGCCCGCCGACGAAGCGGCCGTCGCCCGGACCGCCGGGCCCGGCTCGCACCAGGTGCTCCAGCTCACCGCCGACGGCCTCACCCGCTGGCCCGGCCCCGACGGCGGCGCCCGCGAGCGGCTGCGGCGGCCCTGGCCGCGCTCCCGGCGCGCGTTCGGCCCCGGGGCGGGCCCCGACGAACCGGGCGGGCCCGGAGCCGGTGCGGCCAGGGAGGCCGGAGAGGTCCGGGAGGCCCGGGAGACCAGGGAGGCCCGGGAGGTGCCCTCCCCGCTGGAGGCGCTCACCGCGCGCGTCGCCGAGGTGTGCCGCACCCGCCACCAGGGCGCCCAGCTGCGCTCCGTCGGCGGCCCGCTCCCCCAGCTCCTCGTCACCTGGAGCGAAGCCGACTTCGTGCGCCAGCAGCGGGTCGCCGTCTGCCTCGGCACCCCGCGCGCGGAGGACATCGACGGCTTCATCGCCCAGGTGCACGCCGCCGAGACCGCGGCACCGGCCGGCACCGGCGACGCCGAGCTCGTGTACGAGGGACCGCCGCCGGGCCGCGCCCTGCGCGAGCACGCCCGGCGGCGCGGGGTGCGGCTGCGCAGCTTCGTCGAGTTCCAGGGGCTGCTCGACCTGCAGGACTACGTGGCCGCCCAGAGCGCGCGGCTGCGCTCCGACGACCGGTACCCGCCGAGCCTGTACCTGCCCCAGCGCTACCGCCGGCTCGACGCCCCCACCCCCACCTCGGGCGACGGCCTGGTGGACCACCTGCTGGGCCGACTCGACGGCGACCAGGGCCGGTTCGTCCTGCTGCTCGGCGACTTCGGGCACGGCAAGACCTTCGCGCTGCGCGAGCTCGCCCGCCGGATCCCGCTCGAACTGCCCCAGCTGACCCCGCTGTTCATCGAACTGCAGGCGCTCGACCGGGCGCACTCCTTCGACGAGCTGGTCGCCGCCCACCTGGCCGGGCACGGCATCGACACCATCGACCTGCGGGCCTTTCGCTACATGCTCCGCCAGGGCCGGATCGTGCTGCTCTTCGACGGCTTCGACGAGCTGGTCAACCGGGTCAGCTACGAGCGGGCCGCCGACCACCTGCGGGTGCTGCTGGACGCCTCGGTGGACAGCGCCAAGATCGTGGTCAGCAGCCGGACCCAGCACTTCAGCTCGCAGCAGCAGGTGCTCACCGCGCTCGGCGAGCGGGTCCGCCAGCACCCGCAGCGGGAACTGCTCGACATCCAGGAGTTCACCCCGGCCCAGATCCGCAGCTACCTGGCCAACCGGTACGGCGACGAGGCCGCCGCCGACCGCCGGCTGCGGCTCCTGCAGGACGTCCCCGACCTGCTGGCGCTGTGCCGCAACCCCCGGCTGCTCAGCTTCGTCGCCGAGCTCGCGCACGACCGGCTCCGCTCGGTGGCCAGCGCCGGGCGCGCCCTGAGCGCCGCCCGCCTCTACGAGGAAGTGCTCACCGCCTGGCTGGAGTTCGAGGAACGCCGCGGCCGCGGCGGCCCCGGATCCGTGCCCGGCCTGAGCCTGGACCAGCTCTGGGCGGCCGTCACCGAACTGGCCGTCCGGCTCTGGGAGAGCGGCCGGGACACCCTGCCGCTGGAGGAACTCACCGACCTGGCCTCGACCCTGGCCCCGCTCGCCGACGGCCACCAGCCCGCCGCGCACACCGCGCACGCCGTCGGCTCGGGCAGCCTGCTGGTGCGCACCGACGACGGGATGTTCGAGTTCATCCACAGCTCGGTGATGGAGTGGCTGGTGGCCCGCGAGGCCGCGGTGCGGCTGACCACCCCGACCGGCGACCGGCGCGGCGGCGACCGGCAGACCGGCGGGCTGCTCGCCCGGGCGCGGTTCAGCCGCCTCGCGGTGGAGTTCCTCTGCGACCTCGCCGACCACCGGGTGTGCCAGGAGTGGGCGGAGCACGTCCTCGCCGCCCCCGCCCAGGAGCCGGCCCGCGCCGCCGGGCGCCTGCGGCTCACCCGCAGGCCGGCCCCCAGCGACGAGACCGCCCGCGCCAACGCCCTGCGGATCCTGGCCCGGCTGCGGGTGCCCTCGCGCACCGACCTGCGCGGCGCCCTGCTGGTCGGCGAGGACCTCTCGCACCGCGACCTCTCCGGCGTCGACCTGAGCCACGCCGACCTCACCGACGCCCGCCTGGTCGGCACCGACCTCTCCGGCGCCGTGCTGCGCGGCGCCCGGCTGGTCGGCGCCCGGTTGTCCGGGGCGAACCTGTCCGGCGCCGACCTGTCCGGCGCCGACCTGCGCCGCGCCCGCCTGATCCGCACCGACCTGCGCGGCGCCCGGGTGGCCGGCGGCCACTGGCAGCGCGCCGCCGTCATCTCCGCCGCAACCGACCCCGACCTCCTCGCGACCCCCGAACTGCGCACCGCCGCCGTCGCCCCCGGACTGCCCGTCGAACCCGGCCTGCGCCCCTCCGAGGTCGGCGTCCCCTACGGCTTCGACCCGCGCACCAGCCGCCTGCCCGAGCCGGTCGCCTTCAGCACCGACGGCCAGCTCCTCGCCGTGGGCGGCGACGACGGCACCGTCCTGATCTGCGACGCCCTCACCGGCACCGCGCTGCGCACCCTGCGGGACCACGTCGGGCGGGTGTACGCGGTGAAGTTCGCCGAGGACGTCCTCGCCACCGGCAGCGCCGACGGCACCGTCCGGCTGTGGGACCCAGTGTCCGGCGCCTGCCGCCACCGCCTCGACGTCCACCCCGACGGCGTGTGGCCGGTCTCGCTGCGCCGGGACAGCCGGCTGCTCGCCACCGGCGACGCCGAGGGCACGGTGACCCTCTGGGACACCGTCTCCGGCCGCCCGCTGCACCACTTGCCCGGCCACACCGCGCCCGTCTACACCGCCGTGTACAGCCCCGATGGCACCCTGCTCGTCACCGGCGACGCGGGCGGCGACGTCCGGCTGTGGGAAGTCGACACCGGACGGCTCGTCACCGCGCTCGAACGCCACCACGGCCCCGTCTACCGCGCCCGCTTCAGCCCGGACGGCACCCTGCTGGCCACCGGCGACGGTGGCGACCCCACCGGCCCGGGGCCGACGGCGGACCCGGGCCCGGCCGTGGGCGGCCGGCACCCGACCACCGGCGGGACGGTCCGGCTGTGGGACACCGCCACCTGGCACCTGCGCCGCACCCTCACCGGCCACACCGGCCGCGTCTACACCCTGGCCTTCCACCCCGACGAACCGCTGCTGGCCAGCGGCGACACCTCCGGGCAGGTCCGGCTCTGGGACACCGCCGGCGGCGCGCCGGGCGAACTGCTCACCGGCTGCGCCGGCGCGGTCTACCAGGTGGCCTTCCACACCGCCCCCGACGGATCGGGCGCCGGGGCCCTGCTCGCGGCCGGGGACAGCGCCGGGACGGTCCGGGTCTGGCAGCTGGGCGGCGGGCACGGCGCGGCCACCGGGCCGGACGTGGCGGCCGCCGTTCCGCTGCGCCGTCAGCCGCAGGAGCACCACGGGTCGGTCTGGGCCTGCAAGTTCCGTCCGCACGGCGGCCCCGAGGGGTCCGACTCCGGGACGCTGCTGGTCACCGGCGGCAACGACGGGGCCGTCCGGCTCTGGGACGCGGCCACCGGGCAGAGCCGCCGGCTGCTGCGCGGGCACGGCCGGCGGATCGGCGCGCTGTCCTTCAACGCGAGCGGCAACCTCCTCGCGGCGGCCGGCAACGACGGGACGGTCCGCCTCTGGGAGCCCGCCACCGGCCGCCGGGTGCGGGAGATCACCGGGCGCAGCAACCGCCTCGTCTCGGCCGCGTTCGGCCCCTCGGGACCGGTCCTGGCCACCGCCAGCAACGACGGCGACATGTACCTGTGGAACGCCGCCTCCGGCGAGTTCCAGCGGCGCCTGGACGTGGAGACCGAGCACGTGTGGGCCGAGGCCTTCAGCCCCGACGCCACCCTGCTGGCCACCGCCAACGACGACGACACCGTCCGCATCTGGTACCGCTCCACCGGCGCCCACGTCGTGACCCTCGCCGAACACCGCGGCCGGGTGCGCTCGATCGACTTCGGCCCGGACGGCCGCCACCTCGCCACCGCCTGCGACGACAGCCGGATCCGGCTCTGGGACCTCTCGACCGGCCGGGTGCACGACACCCTGGAGGGACACACCGACCGCGTCTACGCCGTCGTCCACGCCCCGGACGGCTCCTGGCTGGCCAGCGCCTCCTGGGACGGCCTGGCCGTGATCTGGGCCGACGGCCGGCCCCGCCACCACCTGCGCGGCCACACCGGCCGCCTGTGGACCGCCGCCGTCCACCCCGGCGGCGACCGCCTCGCCACCGCCGGCGACGACCGCGTGATCCGCCTGTGGGACCCGCGCACCGGCCGCGAGAGCGACCGCCTGCCCGGCCACACCGGCCGCATCCTCACCCTCGCCTTCAGCCCCGACGGCTCGCTGCTCGCCAGCGGCGCGGAGGACGGCACCATCCGCCTGTGGACCCTCCCCGGCTCCGGTTCCCCCGCCGCGCTCCACGCCACCCTCCTCGCCACGCCCACCGGGTGGGCCGCCCTCAGCCCGTCCGGCGGCTACAAGTACGAGGGCGACCTCGTCGGCGAGTTCTGGCACGCCGTCGGCATGTGCCGCTTCGAGCCCGGCGAACTCGACACCCATCTCCCCGGCGTCCGGCGCCTGCCGCTGGAGGCTCCGCTGTGACCGCTTCCTACCGCGCGGCGCCCGCCCCGAAGCCCTCCTCGAAGCCCTCCTCGAAGTCCTCCTCGAAGTCCTCCTCGAAAAGGCCGCCGAGGGCCTCCGCCCGGTCCTGGAGGCCCTCGGCGACACCGCCGTCGAGTGCCGGGGCCGTGCCCGGGTGCGGGCACGCCCCCGGTGTGGTGGGCGGTCAGGAGACGGTCAGCGCGGTGTCGTCGATGACGAAGCCGGTCTGGTCGGCGGAGGAGTTCTCCGTGCCGGTGAACGTCAGCGTGACGCTCCTGCCGGCGTAGGCGGAGAGGTCGAGGGTGCGCTGCGTGTAGCCGTTGGCGGCGTCCAGGTTCGAGTAGGTGGCCAGGGTGCTGCCGTTGGCGGTGACGGTGAGCGTGTCGTCGGCGGTGCCCGTGGTCTTGGCCGTGTCGATGTGGAGCCAGAAGCCGAGCGCGGCCTTGCAGCCGGCCGGGACGGTGACGCTCTGGCTGAGCGTGTCGGTGTGCGAGGAGCCGTAACCGTCCAGCCAGGCGTCCCAGTTGCCGCTGTGCGAGGGCTCGCTGGCCAGGTCGTCGTTGATCACGCCGGAGGTCGCCTTCCACGGCGCCGGGCTGTTCCCGTTCTCGAAGCCCGGATTGCCGAGCAGCTGGCCGGGCGACGGGCAGCTCGTGCCGGCCGGGCTGACGGTCCAGGTGAACGAGGTGCTGCCGGAGGGGCCGGTGGAGTCGGTGGCGGTGACGGTGACGGCGGAGGTGCCGGCCGTGGTCGGGATGCCGCTGATCAGGCCGGTGGCGGCGTTGACCGACAGTCCGGCCGGCAGGCCGGCGGCGGTGTAGCTCAGCGTGCCCCCGGCGGTGTCGGTGGCCCGGATCTGGAGGGAGGCGGCCGTGCCGACGGTGCCGGTCTGGTTGCCGGGCGCGGTGACGGTGACGCTTCCGGTGGTGGTGCCGGTGTTCCAGGCGTCGGTGATCGGCGTGGCCTGGGCGGCGGCCCCGGCGTACGGCAGGCCGTACATGTCCTCGATGGTGCGCAGCACGCTGAAGTGGTCGATCTGCTCGGTGTAGGTGCCCGGTTTGACCTGCTGGCCGTTGAAGAAGGTGGCGATCTGGTTGGGGCCGGCGCTGTCGTCCTCGTCGAAGGTGGTGATCAGCAGGCTGTTGTGGGTCTTGGCCCACTGGACGTATGCGCCCAGGTTGTTCTTCAGCCAGGTGTCGCCGGTGGAGATCGAGCAGTCGTGGATGTCGTCGCAGAGGTCGGGGATCACCCAGGAGACGGTGGGCAGCTGGGTGAAGTCGGCCGGGAAGCTGGTGAACGGCACGCTGGCGGAGGCGGGCACGTTGGTGAAGTCGGCCCACGGGACGTGCTTGCGCGCGTACGTGCCCGAGGTGCAGACCGTCGAGCCGACCGAGGGCAGGCCTTCCGAGTAGCCCTTGAACGTCAGTCCCTTGGCGATGAGTTGGGCGCCCTCGTTGTCGGCGGCGAAGCTGTGCGGGCAGGAGTCGTCGGTGACCCCCTGGTTGGAGCCGGAGAACAGGTCCAGGTAGTTCGGCTGGCTGGGGTGCTCGATCGCGAAGGACTTGGTGAAGTTCGCGCCGCTGTTGGCCAGTTGGTTGAAGTACGGGGCCTGTGAGTTCCCGACGATGGAGCTCTCCGAGGTGTTTTCGAAGAGCACCACCACGACGTGGTCGGGCCGCGGGACGGCGGCCGTGGCCGCGGCGGGCTGCACCGCGGGCGCGGCGCCGGCGGCGCTTGTGGCGCTTGTGGCGCTTGTGGCGCTTGCGGGAGCGACGGCACCGGTGGGCCCGCAGAGCAGGGCGACGGTGGCGGCGAGGCCGGTGGCGAGGCGTGACAGACGCACGGATTCTCCTCGAGGGAGCGGGTGATCGGCCGTCACTGTCCCGCAGTTGACGATGCCCTCACAAGAGCCGCGTCGGCGAAGGCCGGGTGAACGGGAGGTCGCTCGCGCCCGCGCCGGGCCGCACCGGTTCCGTCATGGGCCCGTCCCCCGGGGCGGGCCCATGACGGGAGCGGCGGCGTCCGTCAGTACGAGGCGCTGGTGGCGCACCTGCCGGTGTTCCCGTTGCACACGACGACGTGCGAGGTGATGCCGGCGTCCAGGAGTTCGTCGGTCCAGGCCGGTGTGCGGGTGGCGGTCCAGTTGCTGGAGCTGCCGCCGTTGGACTGCTGGAGGACGACGCTACAGGGGTCGCCCATGGTGGAGATCGCGTAGCCCTGCACGTGGTCGTGCCCGTTGTAGAACCTGTCGACCATGCCCCCGGCACAACCGGGGACGTTGGCCGGGAAGGTGGTGTCGGCCGACGCCATCCCGGTGCTGAGGCTCAGGCCGACGGTGGCGAGGGCGGCGACGGCGGCGAGGCGGGTGGCGGTGCGCTTCCTGATCATCGGTTTCTCCTGGTGTCCGGCGGCTGGTTGCCTCGCCCCACCGTGCCCCCGGGCTCCGCCCGGAGGCCAGTTTCCCGGACAAGTCCACACAGCGGCAGGCGAGTTCGGGGGTGGGGTGGCCTTCGGGTGGTTCGGTTGGGGCCCGGACACTCGTGCCGCCGGCCGACCCCCGGCCTGCTGGTGCACGCTGATCGGGCACGGCTTGTCTGCCCTGCCCGCCGCTCCGCCCCGCAGGAGGCCCGATGCCCGACCCCGCCGGGGCGGCGGCCGCGGCTCAGGAGGCGGGGTCCGGGTACATCGTGACGAGGACCCGCGCGATTACGGCGTTGGTCAAGCACGCGTTGGCACCCGGGCTTTCGACGGTCTCTCCCGGAGGATCCGCGGGGCGGACGCGGTCGGGGTCGTACCGGGCCGACGTGTCGCCCCAGGTGGTGGTTTCCGCGGGCGTGCCCTTGCCGAGGTCGAGGGTCACGTCGACTCGTGCGATGCCGGCCCCACCCCAGCCGTTCATGGTGCCGTACCCCCCCTTGTTCAGATCGAACTCCGCCCAGACCAGGCCGCAGGCCGGGTCGTGGTTCGCCATCAGGTTCACCCAGCCGAGGACCCGACCGTCGGGCGCCGTCACCGTCTGGATCCCCGAGAAGCCCTTGGCGCCGGAACGGCAGGCGGCCCCGACCGTTTCGCCGTGACGGTCCGGACGGTTGGGCACGAAGGCGGGAATCAGCGCCGAGCCGGTTCCCCCGTGCCGCACGTCCGGCCACTTCCGGGACGGGGTGGGGGAAACGGCCAGGAGGAGCCCCGCGAGGACGGCGAGCGACAGGAGCGCGCCCGCGATCATCACCGTCCTGGGGCGTGGACCGGCGCGCCCGGCCTTCGGGCCCGGGCCCGAGTGGAGGTGTACGACATCGGCCTGGACCACCGTCCCGTGGATGGTGCCGCCCTCGATCCGGCTGCTGGTGCTGCGGGCACCGGACCCGGCGGACCCACCGGACAGGACGGCACCGTCGGGCTCGGTCGTCGCCGCACGCTCGGCGCCGGGCGAGCGACCGCCGTGCCGGATCGGAGTGTTCGGTCCGCCGGTGTCCTGCTCGTGCACTATCCGGCCCCCGGGTCACGTGTCCGTCTGCGCCCATCATCGCCCACACCCGACTGCCGTGGGCCCGCTTCCGGGAAGTCCGGTTCGCGCCGGATCGAGCGGTCAAACCTCGCCGGGGCGGGCTGACTTCGCCTGCCGGTCGATGTCCACCGGGATCCCGCGGAGTTGCAGCCGCGCACTACCGGCTGTGGGCAACCTGGTTGCGGCGGCGGCGCTTGACGGCCAGGGCGGTCGCGCCGACGAAGAGGAGCGACAGGCCGATCGCGCCGATCGGTCCGACGGGGCGGTCGGATCCGGTGTGCGCCAGTTGCGTCTGGTCCGGGGCCGGGACCTGGGCCGTCCCGGCGGGCGGCGCCGTGTCGGGAGCCGAGGGGGTCCGCAGCACGTCCGGCGGTGCTGCGGCAGCCGGGGTGGAAGGCGCGGCGTGCTCGTGCGGGACGGCCGTCGCCGCCGGAACGCGCGGCGCGGTGGCCGTGGGGGTGGGGATCGCCGGGTGATCGTGGGCGGCGGGGTGCACGGTGGATGCGGCGGTCGTGGCAGGAGGAGTGGTGCCGGTGCCGTCGAAGACGACGTCGGAGCAGGCGTAGAAGGCCTCGGGGCTGTCGGAGCGTTGCCAGATGACGTAGATCAGCTGCGTGCGCGCGATCACGGGGGTGCCGGGTGCGCGGACGATAATGACCGGGCTGCTGGAGAGTCGATGGAGAGGCGGAGAAACGGATGACCCTGGTGGAAGGCCTGCGCGTCAGGTTGGCCGAGGATCTCGCGCTCGGTGAGGCGCTCGCCGGGGAGGCCGGGGCCGTCGTCGGGTTCCTCTCGCTGGGGGCGGGGGTCGAGGGCACCGTCGAGCGGGTGGACGGCGAGCTCCCCGAGAGCCACGAGGTCCGCGAGTACCTGCGGCTCAAGGCGCTGTTCGAGGATTACGGGCACACCATGCCGGCGGCGAGCCGCGAGCGGCTGGAGGGCGAGATCGCCGCGCTGGAGCCGCAGTGGGCCGCTCACCGGGAACGGGGCAAGCAGGTGACGGTCCGGGTCCGCCTGGACAACGGCCTCGTCCTCGACGGGGCGCACCAGGACGTCCTCGCTCCTCTGTGAGGCCGGCGACCGCCGGGCTCTGGGGCGCCGGCCCCTGAGCGGGCGCCGGCGCCCGTAGCCCCATGCCGACCACCGCGGCAGCGCTCGCGTGCGACCCGATGCGTGCGGGGACATCGCCGCCCCCGTCCGAACGACCCTACGGGTGGTCCGAGCCCGGTTCGGCGGAGCCGTCCGGGCCCGTCCCGGTTCTGGCGTAGAGGACTTCGCGCCCCTGCTCCGCGGCGCGGATGAGCCCCTCGCTGACGAAGTCGAGGAAGCGGGCGGCGTTCTCCAGGCGGGTGGCGGCCGGGGTGCCGCGGCCGAGGACGCCGACGCCCTGCCGGGCGGTCTCGATGAACTGGTCGTTGGCCCGGGCGCTGCGGATCATCGACTGGTACCAGAGGTCGTCGTCGACGACGTACCGCTCGCGGCGGCGCTCGTCGCGTTCCCGGCGGACGAGGTCCAGGCCTTCGAGGAACGTGATCGCCTTCGAGATGGACGCCGGACTGACCTGGAGGCGCTGGGCGAGTTCGGATGCGGTGAGGCTGCCGCTGTCGACGGTGTAGAGGCAGCCCAGCACCCGGGCCATCATCTTGGGCAGGCCCGAGGTCATGAAGACGGTGGTGAGGGTCTCCTGATAGTCGCGCAGGGCCGCGGCGTCGCGTCCGTGGGCCTGCGGGAGCGCGGTCGGGTCGTGGGGCGCGGCCTGGGTGCGGCGGCGGGTGCGCTGCTGGGTGGCGCGGTGGGCCAGGTCGGCGCGGTAGCCGGCGGGACCGCCGTTGCGCATCACCTCGCGCGTGACCGTCGAGGTCGGACGGTCGAGACGTCTGGCGATCTCCGCGTAGGCGAGGTTGTCGGAGAGTCCCAGCGCGATCTGCTGGCGCTCCTGCTGAGTGAGCCTGCCGCCCGGCATCACGGCCCCCTTCTTCGTGCCCCACGGGTGCCCGGTGGGGCTGCTCGATGCTTCCTGGCGCCGCCACCATAGCGTTCACCTCCAATGCATTGCAACGAACAACCGCTCCACCGTTGCGTTAATTCGGAGTCCGTTGCAATGATAGTGCGTCATCTACCTGCACAGATAGGCCTCTTAAGCAAAGTATCCGTTGCCGCCATTTGGAAAGCAACGTAGTGTTTCCAGTGTTCGGAAACACCGGACGGCACACGCAACGGGAGACCACGATGATGCAGAAGTTCGACACCCCCACCCCCATCTCCGCCGTCCTGGACATCCCCGCGGGGCGCGTCCAGTTCATCGCCGCGGACCGGGCCGACACCGCGGTCGAGGTCCTGCCCGCGAACGCCTCGAAGGGCCGCGACGTGAAGGCGGCGGAGCAGACCACGGTCGAATACGCCGACGGGGTCCTGCGGATCGAGAACCCGGTGAAGAACCAGTACCTCGGCCCTTCCGGAGCCGTCGAGGTGACGGTCAAGCTGCCCGCCGGTTCCCGGGTCGAGGCCCGGGCGGCCGGCGCCGAACTGCGTGGCGTCGGGCGTCTCGGCGACATCGCCTTCGAAGGCGCCTACCGCCGGATCAAGCTGGACGAGGCCGCGAGCGTCCGTCTCACCGCGGTCGACGGCGACGTCGAGGTCGGCCGGCTGGGCGGGCCCGCGCACATCAGCACCGCCAGGGGCGACATCCGGATCGCCGAGGCCGCGGGCGGCGCCGTCGTGCTCAGCACCCAGTCCGGCGACATCACGGTCGGCGCCGCCGCCGGTGTGTCGGCGACCCTGGACGCCGGCACCGGCCACGGCCGCATCACCAACGCCCTCAAGAACGACGGGAGCGCCGCTCTCGACATCCGCGCCACCACCGCCTACGGCGACATCACCGCCCGCAGCCTCTGACCCGCCGTTCCGAAGACGCACCCCGGGCCACCGGCGCCCCGGTCCACGCTCACCCGCTCACACCACGCCCGCGGCGGCCGGCGCCGCCTCATCGCCGCCGCGGGAGCCATACCCTCCCGACCCCTCACGCAGCCACAAGGAGCACAGCCATGCCTCTCACCCCCACCGGCCAGGACCGCCCGGAACTGCGGAAGGCCGTCGAGGAGATCGTCGAGTCCGGTTTCGCCGGCGTGCAACTGCGCGTGAACGACGAGCACGGCGAGTGGGTCACCAGCGCCGGGGTGCGCAAGCTGGGCGAGAGCGCCGAGCCGCCGACCGACGGGCGGTTCCGGATCGGCAGCACCACCAAGACCTTCACCGCGACCGCGGTACTGCGGCTGGTCGCCGAGGGCAGGATCGGCCTCGACGACCCGGCGGACGACTACCTGCCCGAGTACGGGCTGGACCGGCGGATCACGGTGCGGATGCTGCTGCAGCACACCAGCGGGCTGTTCAACTTCACCGGCGAGTACTACGACGACGGGACGGTCGCGCCGGGGATCCCCTGGCAGGGCCAGGAGTACGTGGACCACCAGTTCCACACCTACCAGCCCCAGGAACTGGTACGGCTGGCACTGTCCAAGCCGGCGCGGTTCGAGCCGGGAACGGACTGGAGCTACTCCAACACCAACTACGTCCTGGCCAGGCTGCTGGTCGAGAACGTGACGGGCCGTCCGTTCGCCGAGGAGATGCACCGGCTGGTCCTGGAGCCACTGGGACTGACGGGCACCGTGGTGCCGGACGCCTCGCCGGAGATCCCCGGCCCGCACGCCCATGGCTACTACCGCTACGAGCACGCCGGCCAGTGGAAGGTGGTCGACGTCACCCGCTTCAACGTCTCCTGGATCTCCGCCGCCGGCGACATGATATCGACCACCAAGGACCTCCACACCTTCTTCTCCGCGCTCATGAGCGGCAGGCTCCTGCCGGAACCGCTGCTGGCCGAAATGCGCACGCCGCACCCCAAACTCGGCTACGGACTGGGGCTGTTCGCCGAGGAGACCGACGGCGGCACCGTCTACCACCACAACGGCGGCTTCTTCGGCTGGGCGGCGCTGATGTACGGCACGCCCGACGGCAGCACGACCCTGACCGCCTCACTGACCACCGGTGACGCCGAACTCGACTTCGCCGCCACGGCCCAGGCGTTCCAGAAGGCGCAGCAGCGGCTCGTCAAGGAGGTGTTCCGCGGCGGGAGGACCGAACCGGCCCGCAGGACTGCCGAGTCGGCCGAATCGGCCGAATCGGCCCGGTAGGGGTAGCGAGAGGCGCGGACCGGCCACGCCGTATTCGGCGTGGCCGGTTCACGTGTGTGGACCCCGGACCGGTCGGGTACGGGCCCGCTCCGCAGGCGTCCGCCGGGCGGCTACGGCGTGGCGGGAGTGCTGTCGCCGCCGGTGCGGGACGCGGTGCCGAAGCGCCAGGCCTCGATGTCGCGGTAGCGGATCGGGCCGGGGCCGCGGCCGGTGTTGCTGCCGACCAGGTGGAGGCGCTCGGCCTGCCACGGCCGGCCCTCGAACCCGGCGAGGCCGGCCGCGGCCTGCGGCACGCTGGTGGGGTCGTCGCGGCGGGCGCGGGCCAGGGTCAGGTGGGGGCGCAGCGGGCGGCTGCGGTACTCGATGCCGCAGGAGGCGACCAGGTCACGGACGTCGGTGGCGAGTTGGTGGAGTCCGTCCAGGTCGCCGTCGATGCCGCTCCACAGCAGCCTCTCGTCGAAGTGGCCTCCGCCGCGCAGGGCCAGATGCAGGGCGGGGTGGGAGGCCGCGCGGGCGGCGAGCAGTGGTTGCAGCAACGGCACTGCGGTGGAGGGGAGTTCGCCGAGGAAGGCCAGGGTGATGTGCCAGTCCTCGATCCGGTTCCAGCGCAGCCGCGGGTACCTGGCGTAGGCGGGCTGCAGGGCCCGGGCCAGTTCGGCCTTGGCGTCGTCGGGTGGGGCCAGCGCGATGAAGACGCGCAGGGTCGAGGGCTCGGGGGGAACGTCCACGAGGGATTTCTAGCACCCCGCCGGCGGCGAGCCGCGGGGTGGGGGCCGGGGCCGGGGCCCGGCCGGCCGGCGCTTTCCCGGCGTGCCGGGCTCGCCAGCCGGCCGGGGGACGGGGAGACTGGGCACTGTGACCGACGTGCGCGAGACCTTGACTTACGAGATGTTCGGGCGGGCGGTGCGCGAGCTCGCGCACACGATCGCCGCCGACGGGTTCGAGCCCGACCTCGTCCTGAGCATCGCCCGTGGCGGCGTGTTCGTGGCGGGCGCTCTGGCGTACGCGCTGGACTGCAAGAACATCCACCTCGTGAACGTCGAGTTCTACACGGGCGTGGGCACCACCCTGGAGATGCCGGTCATGCTGGCGCCCGTCCCGGCGGCGATCGACTTCACCGCCAAGAAGGTCCTGATCGCCGACGACGTCGCCGACACGGGCAAGACGCTGAAGCTGGTGCACGACTTCTGCGTCGGGCACGTCGCCGAGGTGCGGTCCGCCGTGATCTACGAGAAGCCGCACTCGCTCGTGAAGTGCGAGTACGTGTGGAAGAAGACCGACGACTGGATCGAGTTCCCCTGGTCGACGCAGGGGCCGGTGGTCAAGCGCGCCGGCCAGGTCCTCGACGCCTGACCGGGGCCGACCCGCGTTCAGCAGTGGGGCGGCCGTCCGCCGATCGGACGGCCGCCCCTTTCGCGCGCCCGGCGCCGGCAGCACATCGTCCGGCCACGCACAGTATGATCACGCGGCCGTCGAACGATCTTCACGTGGAGACCGTGACGGTCACTCACGACCGGCCCCGTGACGAGGTACCGCCTCGGAGCGCCCGGCCCCCGGAAAGGTTCGCCCGTGCCCCGCTGGACGCGTTTGCTCCCGTCCCTGCTGCTCCTCGGTTCCATAGTCGCGCCGTCGTCCGCCGCGGCCGACGCCCCTGCGCCGCTTCCCTCCATGGCCCACGGCGACCCGCTGTTCCTCGGCATCACCGGCCCGAAGGGTTACACCGTCTTCTCGCCCGGCCCCCTCCAGACGGTCGCGAACGGCGTCACGTACCAGGCCTTCGCCCAGGGCTACGCCAGTGACCAATGGCAGATCACCCTCCGCCTCACCAACGGCGACACCCTCACCCAGGACCGCGACACCACCGCGGCGGACTCCGCGGCGGACGCCCGCGCCAGGCTCTCCAAGGTGATCCCGGCCGACCGCATCGAGATCGTCACCCTCACGGCGCCCGCCACGGTCGGCAGTTCGCCCCTCCCCGGCGGACCGGTGGCGTACGCGGTGCGGATCAAGGGCTTCGACTCGGCCGCGGCCGCGCACACCGCCCTCGACACCCAGGTGGTTCCCGCCGGACTGGCGGGCAAGGTCCTCTACACGGCCCAGGACGGCGCCCCCAGCACCGGCCCGTGGAACATCCGCGTGATCTCCATCGCCCCGGATTCCCCCTACGCCCTGAAGGCGGTGCACGGCGCCGACCTGCGGACCCCGGAGACCCTGCGCGACCAGGTCCGGCTGAGCGGGGCGCTCCTCGGGGTCAACGCCTCCGAAGCCGTGCCGATCGACCAGGCCCCGAACTCCGTGTACCTGACGCCCGAGGACGGCAGGTACACGGGGATCCCGGAGGGCGTCGTGATGGAGGGCGGCAACCTGCTCAGCACGGCCAACGACGGGCGCAGCGCCCTGGTGCTCGGCCACGGCGCCCCTGTGGCCGACAGCGCCCGGATCGCGGAGATCTCCACCGCCGTCTCCGTCTCGGCGGGCGGCTCCTCGCACCCGGTCACCGGCATCGACCGCGTCCCCGGCTACGTCTACGGCTGCGGCATGCCGGGGCTGCGCTCGGCCGACCCGTACCGCAACCCCGGCGCCGCCTGGCGCAACGCGCCCTGCACCACCACCGACGACCTGGTCGCGTTCCGGCCCGAGTGGGGCGACAGCACGCCGCCCGCGGCCGACCCCTCGCTCCCCGTCCGGGAGGTGGTGATGGACGGCAACTGGACCGTCACCGACGCCCACACCTGGCTCGGCACCGCGATCCCCGCCGGCGGCCGCGTCCTCCAGGCCGTCGGCCAGAAGGCCGTCCAGTGGCTCACGGACCACGCTCCCAAGGGAGCCACCCTCCAGCCCTCCGCCTCCGTCACCGACCAGAACGGCGCCTCCGTCACGGCCGGAAGCCCGGACATGCTCGTCGGCGGCGGCCCCGCCCTGATGCGTGACGGCCGGATCTACATCAACGCGCGCGAGAACGGCATCCTCACCGACGCCTACACCGCCAGCAACACCCTGGCCGAGCGCATGCCCCGCACGATGGTGGGCATCGCCAAGGACGGCACCGTGCACCTGGTCACGGTCGACGGCCGCAACCCCGACTCCAGCGTCGGCGTCACGATGAGCGAGGCGGCCGCGGTCATGCAGTGGGTCGGTGACACCGACGCCCTCGAACTGGGCAACGGCGGCGACACCGCGATGATCATCAAGGACACGCTCTACAACACCCCGATGAACGACTGGGGCTCCGCTCCCAAGACGGGTTACGAGCGGAAGCTGACCAACGCGTTGGTCCTGGCGCCCCGTTGAGCCGGAGCCGGTAACGGGCCCTCCGCTGCGGCGGCTCGGCGGAGGAGGGGGTCAGCGCGGTTCGACGGTGATGCCCACGCGGGCGAGCAGGCGCAGGACGTCGTCGACGTAGGGCGTCTGGCCCTCCGTGTCCACGCTCACCGCGGCCAGCGCGCGGCGGGCGACCTCGGCGTCGTGCCAGACCAGGGTGAACGGCTCGGGCGGCGCGTCCCCGCCGCAGGGGCAGCCGCGCAGGGCGTGCCAGCACTGGGGGTAGTGGCCGCCGGGGCCGGCGACCGCCTCGCCGATGGCGCACACCAGTCCCGGCACGTCGGTGACGTGCCGGCCGTCGAGGTGGCGCACGGGGCCGGTCGGGAGTCCGCCGGTGTCCTGACGGGCGGCGGCGAAGGCGGACCACTCGGCCCGGCCCTCACTCGGGAACGCGGCCCACGTGCCGGGCTCGGCCGGCGGTCCCTCGAACCAGGCGTCCCACACCGGCCGGGCCGCCGGCACGATCAGCTCGTCGTCCCATTCCTCTTCGACCAGGACGTACTTGAGCGGCTGTGCGCGCTCCCAGGTCCAGATGGTATCCAGCGCCGGCGTCACGACCTGTGCCCCCTGTGTGTGCTGTGCCTGTTCACCGCCCCCGTAGCCTGCCACCGCCCGGGCCGGGCGCGGACGGCGGGGCTGTGGTCGGGGCGCCGTGGCGGGGTGTCAGGGCTGCTCCGCCCCCTGCCAGGGTCGGTGTGCCCTGGCAGGGGGTGAGCCGCCGCCCCGGGTCGTGGCCGGGACGGGCCCCGCGGCACCTGCCGGCGGTCGGCGCCCGGTGGGCGGGGTCAGCGGGTCGCGGCGGCGTTCGTCCGGGTGCGGCGGGAGCGCGGGCCGACGGCCTTCCAGGTGCGGACGGCGGGGCTGATCAGGACGTCGCGCAGGGCGCGGCGCGCCGGGGTGGGGGCGCCGGACACCGGGTACCGGGCGCTGGTGCCGGTCCAGGTGGTGAGGGCGGCGAGGAACCGGTCGAGGAGCAGGGCGAAGCGGTGGGTGTCCAGGACCTGGTCCACCGGGGGGCCGGCGGCGGCGCCGGCCTCGGTGGGCGGTCCGGCGTGGAAGCCGCGCCGCACCGCCGAGTGGAGCCAGTCGAAGCGGCGTTCCTCCGCGTGGAGGCGCTCGCTGACGTCCTGGCGGGCCTGCGCCTCGGACAGGCCGCCGTCGGCCATCCGGGCGGTGACGGCGTTGAAGGTCTCGTCCTTGCCGCCGCCGGCGAGGTCGTTCGTGAGGATCCCGCAGGTCGAGAAGGCATCGAGGAGGTCCTGCACCATGGGGTCGTCCCAGTGCGGCGTGATGCACTGGTCGGCGAGTTCGCACCACATGGCCGCCAGGAGCATGCCGCCGTCGGCCGGACGGAGCATCAGGTACTCGCGCAGCGTGGGCGTGCGTCCCGGCTGCACGTAGTGCACCAGCTTGTCGCGGGCCGCGACGATCCAGGCGGCCAGTTGCTCGCGGTAGCGCTGCCACCAGGGGTCGGGCATGATCGCGCGGGTCTGCCGGACCAGTTCGGCGAGCGCGTGGACCGCGGGATGGTCGTCGGGCGCGGGCCGGTCGCTCTCGGCGCAGACGCACAGCAGGGAGCGGGTCAGCCGCCCGACCGCCTCCAGCGGGGCGCCGCGGAGGTCTCCGTCCAGCAGGTCGTCGGTCGTCCACGTCCACAGGGCCCAGCGCGCGGCCAGGCGCAGCGGGGCCCCGCCGGCGGTCGGCCAGGCCTTGAGGCACAGGTCCACGTATCCGTGGGCGAGGTAGGCCTCGGGGGCCGGGTGCAAACCGTACCGTTTCAGGAATTCGAGAGCATCAACGCTCAGGTCGGCGCGTTCGGCTTCCCTGGGCTGCGGAATGAGGCGGAATAGGTCGCTCACCGGTCGGCTCCTCGTGTGAAGGACCCGAGCCGGCCGACGTCTTCGGCGGCCTGCTCGGAGGCGCGAGCTGTCTCACGCGCTGCACGACCAACGACCGTCCGGCCGAGCCGATGCGTTTCCTGCGCACACCCGCGCACCATTCGGCCGGGGTTTGAGGGTTGCGTGTGACACATGTGTGGCCGCCGGGGCGGCCGGGGCCTTCAATCCTGACGGACCGTCAAGAGGGTGCAGCAGCCGGGCACTGGGAGAAGATCGGATACGGACGGCAGTGGTCACGGGCAGGCACCGGCCGTCGGCGTGCGCGGGGAGGTGGCCGAAGTGACGGGTGCGGACGGCGGCGCGGGACGGTGTGGGGACGTGTTCGGGCGCACGGTTGGCGCAGTCGGCGGCCGGGTCGTCCTCGGGAGGAAGAGGGCGCGCACCGGCGGCCGTGCGCCCCGCCTTTCGGCCGCTGTCCGGGGCGGCGGCTGGTGGTGTAAAGACAGTCGTCCGACAGGGGGCGACGGTCGGATGACGGCGGTATGACGGCGGCACCTGACAGCGTCCGGGGACGGCCGGCCGGAGCAATCGGGCGGCCCGATCCCGAAGGAGTCACCATGCGCACACCCGTCACGATCATCGGCGCCGGGCTCGGCGGCCTCACCCTGGCCCGGGTCCTGCACCTGCACGGCTTCCCGGTCACGGTCCACGAGGCCGATCCCTCCCCGTCGGCGCGCGCGCAGGGCGGGCTGCTCGACATCCACGACTACAACGGGCAACTCGCCGTGGCGGCGGCCGGGCTGACGGAGGAGTTCCGCTCCATCGTGCTGGAGGGCCGCCAGGCGATGCGGGTGCTGGAGCCCGACGGCACCGTCCTGTTCGAGCAGGCCGACGACGGCACGGGCGGGCGCCCCGAGGTGCAGCGCGGCGACCTGCGGCGGATCCTGCTCGACTCGCTGCCCGCCGGCACCGTCCGGTGGGGGCGCAAGGCGACCGCCGTCCGCCCGCTGGGCGGCGGCCGTCACGAGGTGGCGTTCGCCGACGGCTCCACCCTCGTGACGGACCTGCTGGTGGGGGCCGACGGCGCGTGGTCGCGCGTGCGGCCGCTGCTCTCCGCCGCCCGGCCCGCGTACACCGGCAAGTCGGTCGTCGAGACGTACCTGACCGACGCGCGCACCCGCCTCCCGGCCACCGCGCGGGCGGTCGGCGGCGGCTCGATGATCGCGGCGTCGTCGCCGGGCCGGGAGATCTTCGCGCACCGGGAGAGCGGCGACGTCCTGCACGCCTACATCGGGATCACCGAGCCGCTGGACTGGTTCGCGGGCCTCGACGTCACCGACGCGGCCGCGACCACCGCGCGCATCGCGCGGGAGTTCGCCCACTGGGCGCCGGAGCTCCTCGCGCTGGTCACCGAGGCGGACTCCGCACCGACCCTGCGCCACCTCTTCGCCCTGCCGGCCGAGCACCGGTGGGAGCGGGTGGCGGGGGTGACCCTGCTCGGCGACGCCGCCCACCTCCAGGCCCCGAACGGGGAGGGCGCCAACCTGGCCATGCTCGACGGCGCCGAGCTCGGCCTGGCCCTCGCCGCGCACCCCGGCGACGTCGAGGCGGCGCTCGCCGCGTACGAGCGGGACATGTTCCCCCGCAGCGCGGCGGCCGCCGCGTCGTTCCCGGAGGGCGGCTCCGGGGACGACGCGGTCCATCCCCTGATCGGGCTCCTCACCGGGCAGGGCCGGTGAGGAGCTGAAGCCCGGGGCCGGTCACGCACCGGCCCCGGCGCGGCGGTCGTCCGCCGGGAGCGGGAGCTCGTCCGGGAGGTGGCCGTAGCCGGACCGGCCCGGCACCGCCCGGGCGAGTGCCCGGAGCAGCGGGGCGGGCGGGGCGGCGAAGACACCGGGGTGGTCGCGCTCGCCCAGCTCCGGGCGGACGGGCCAGGCCAGCCGTTCCGTGTCCAGGTCGTAGCGCGCGTCCACGCCCTCCCGGTTGCCCCGGGCGTCAAGGCGCGACCAGCGGCCCTCCAGGTGCACGGCGTTGAGGCCGTGCAGCACGAAGCCGCCCTCGCCGTCCTCCAGGCGCTGGTAGCACAGGCCGGCCGGCACACCCTGCGCCCGCAGCAGCGCGGCCAGCAGGTGGGACTTGCCGTGGCAGATCGCGTTGCCCGCGGCGAGCACCTCGGAGGCGCGGAACGCCCCGCTGTGGGCGTCCGCGTCGGCGGAGTGCCACACCCGGTCGCGCACGTGGTGGTAGGCCGCCTCGGGGGTGGCCAGCTCGGCGGCCAGCCGCCGCAGTGCGGGGTGCTGGTGGTCGATCACGTCGTCCGCCGCGAGGTAGGCGGCGAGGTCGTCGCTCTCCGGTTGAAGGATCATGGCGTCCACGGTGTCGCGCGCACCGCCCCCTGCGGGCGCAATTCCACTCCCTGGACAGCGGGCTTCCCGGGGGGCCTGCACACCGTGCCCGACGGGTCGTGGCCCGGCTCGCGCCCGGTGTGCGTCAGGACGGGCTGGTGGCCAGCAGGGCGGTGGTGGTCACCTTGTTGTCGCACTCGGCGAACAGGCCGTCGTCCAGGGCCACTTGGTGTGCTCCCGCGCCGCCCGGCAGGCCCAGCACGAGGGTGGGGTAGGCGACCGGTGTGGCGCCGGAGACGCAGTAGCCGTCGGCCTCGCCCTGGACCTGGACGAAGGTGAGCTTCACCCAGGCCTTGCCGCCCGGGGCCAGCTTGACGGGGGTGGCGGAGCCGGTGTGGGTCACGGTGAGGGGGGCGTTGTGGTCCGGGGAGCCGTTGGCCGCGCCGGCCACCGTCGGGAAGCCCTCCAGTGTGCACGGGTGCGCGGAGCCGTTGGTGAAGGCGACGATCGCCGCTCCGGTGCCCGTGCCGTTGGGGCGCTGCTTCGCCTGGTGGGCGTCCACCTTCAGCTCGCCGGGCGTACAGGTCGGCGCCGCCGCGCCGGACGGCGTGGACGACGCGGCCGCCGTGCCGGGCGCGGCGGAGGGCGTGCCGCCCTTGACGGGGGCCGCGGGCGTGGTGCTCGGCGCGGTCGGGGCGGTCGCCGCCGCCGACGGGGCCGCGGTGGTGGCGGGCTGGTCGTCCCCCGGTCCGCAGGCCGTGATCACCAGGGCTGCCGCGGCGGCCGAGACCACGGCAACCGCGGGTCTGAGGGCCTTCTTCGCGTACTGCGCGTTCTGCTGCATGTCTCCCCCGAAGGATCGAGTGGTACCGGTCCAGTACCGGCTTCTGCCCGGTACACACCTCCGTCGCGCCATCGGTTCCTCAGGCGGGCGCCTGTGACAGGACGGTGACGAGATCTTTCTCCGCCCTTGGCGCGACCAGGGGCGCGGCCGCCGACCGGCCGTCAGTCCGCGGCTGGTCCCGGCGCCGGGTCGTGGCGGCGCGGTGTCGGTGGGACCCGCTAGCGTCGGGACGTGTGGGCGGCGGCCCACGAGGAGGAGGACGGCGATGGCGACCTTCACGCTCGTTCCCGGTGCCGACGGCCGGGCCTGGTTCTGGCACCGGCTGGTGCCCGAACTGCGGGGCCGGGGGCACGACGTGGTCACGATGGACCTGCCGGGCGAGGACTCGGCGGGCCTGGAGGAGTTCGCGGGGGCGATCGTCTCCGCGGTGGAGCGGCACGCCGGCCTCGCCGCTCCCCTGGTCCTGGTGGCGCAGTCCCTCGGAGGATTCGCGGCCCCGCTGGTGTGCGGGCGCCTGCCGGTGCCCGTCGCCGAACTGGTGCTGCTCAACGCCATGGTCCCGGCCCCCGGGGAAACGGCCGGGCAGTGGTGGGAGAACACAGGCCAGGCCGAGGCCCGTTCCGCGTACGCGGCCGCCACCGGGCGCGGTGCCGATCCCGCGTTCGACCTGCGGACCGACTTCTTCCACGACGTCCCGCCGGAGGTGACCGAGGAGGCGCTGTCCGCCGGCGGCTCGCCGCCGCCCTCCGCCCTGTTCGCCCAACCGTGGCCGCTGGCGCACTGGCCCCGGGTGCCGACCCGCTTCCTCCAGGGACGGGAGGACCGCTTCTTCCCCCTGGAGTTCCAGCGCGGGATCGTCCGGGAGCGGCTGGGGCTGGAGCTCGAGGAGATCCCCGGCGGTCACCTGGCCGCGCTCAGCCGCCCCCGCGAACTGGCCGACGCGCTGCTGCGCACGGAGCCCGCGTAGCGCTTCTTGCCCTCGGTGACGACCGCTTCGACAGCTCCGCCGTGCTCGGGTCTTCTCCCCGCGCCCGTCGGCGTCCAGGCACAGCCGCAGGCCGTCGTTGAACACGACCCTGGCGCACCCGAAGGCACGGGCGGCACGCCTGCACGGATTGACCCGGACCCGGACGCGGATGAGGTCCGGCACCCCGGTGGGTGCCGGACCTCGTCCGGTGATGGAGCGCCAGGCCCGGGTCGCACGGACTCTTCCTACTGAAAGTAGGACGTGCTCTGGTAGCACCGCTGACGCCTGTTCGGGAGATCGTTTCCTCCCGACGACAAGAACAATAGCAGGTCAGCGGCCATGCGGATGACGGGGGTCAGGCTTGGGTGGGGACTCGGCGCAGGGTGCGGACGGGGTGGGTGAGGAGGAGGGCGGCGGCGGTGGCGAGGGCCACCGCCGCGCCGACCTGGAGGACGCGGTCGGTGCCGAAGGCGCCGACGGCGGGGCCGGCGAGGGCGCTGCCGATGGGGTACATGCCGACGGAGCCGGCGAC